>JAHFCU010000004.1 GCA_023249305.1 Gemmatimonadota bacterium | reverse complement strand
CACGTGCCCTGATACATGTGGCCGGGGAGGTAATGCAAGTCGAGCCAGTTCGCGAGATTCTGGTCGGGAAGCAGGACTCCCGCGCCGACTCCCGGAACGGGAACGAGTGCCATCACTGCCCAGTACCCGAGCAAGATCGCGGCGGAGAGCCACACAATTTTCTTGATGCTCAGGTGAAGGTACAGCAGCGAAGCGCTGAAGTAGCCGATCGCGATACGCTGCAGAACGCCGGCAATCCTGAGGTCCGCAATCGCCGTCCGCTTCAGTCCGCCGGCCAGGAAGAGCCCCACCACGAAGATGGCCAGCGAACGTTTCACGATGTGCGCAATCAGCGCACGACGGGACACTCCAGCGTCGAGCCGCGAGGCGAAGGCGAACGGAATGGACGCGCCGACGATGAACAGGAACAGCGGGAAGATCAGGTCCCAGAAGTGAAATCCATTCCACGTCTGGTGATCGAGTTGTGCGAGCAACCCGAAGTTGCCTGCCTCTGCGGCGAGCGTCATGATGACCGCTCCGCCTCCCGTGATCCAGAACATGTCGAAGCCGCGCAGCGCATCTATGGACACGAGGCGACCGGGCGCGTAGCCATCGGGCGCGCCCGCGCGGATTCGACCAGCCGCCAACGTGATAGCCGTCCACAGGCCGATGAGGAGGAGGAATGGCAGCCAGGCGAGCGCGACTTGGCCGAACGTCTGCGCAGGCAGTACGACGGCGCCGAATCTCGCGGGTCGCTTCGCGCCCTGCGAGATTTTCAGCAGCAACAGGTTTCGGCCGGCATTGAAATGCACGGGAATCGTGACCGAATCCGTCGCCTCTTCCCGGATCGGATTGAGGATGTCGGTAATCTGACGGCCGTTCAACCAGACGCGCTGGGAACTCACGGAAGACAATCGCAGGAGTGCCGCGCCACCTGAGCCCTCAATGATAGCCGCGGCATAGAACATCGCCGGGCCGCTCGCATCCGGAAGAACCGCCCGTAGGTCCGTTGTGCCGCTGTCATCGGAGCGAAGCGGGATCCACCGGAACTGTCTGCCCTCGAACTGGACGGGAGCGTCGAAATTGATGACTGCGTTAGCTTCGCCACCAGCGCCAGTCAGGTAGTCCACTTCGAGTTGCGCACGGTAGTAAGTCGGGCGCGTCGTCGTCGAGAGCGGTCCCAGTATGTGCCACTCCGCGAGCACTCGTGGATTCGATTGTGGTGATGCCTGTGCCGAGCCGTCGGTGGCTGCCAGGCCCACCAGGAGTCCCGCGGTCACCGACCAGCGCAAGGAATTCCGTCGCATCAGTGCGTACTCCCAGTAGGAATGGCAATCAACCCTGCGAGAGTATGTTCCGAGCGACGCACGACGGCAACCGGCGCGTATCGGAGTGAACCCCTTCGGCTGCGGCCGAGCCTAGCACTCTGTTCCGAAGTCCTTTTCGAACGCCTCCGCGAGCGTTGTGCCCCAGCCTCCCAGTGGCTCAAGCCGGCCGAAGAAGAACCGGAGAACCGGCGGTTCCGCGACGAACGTGAGGCCCTTCACAAGGTCGCGGTGCCTGTACAGCCACGTGAGCCGGTCCACCGCGTATTCGATCTGCGACAGCGTGTACACGCGGCGCGGCACGGCAAGGCGCGCCAATTCGAGGTCGGCGAGCACTTCCTTGCCTTGGGCGTCGCGGTCCGTGGAGATGGTGCCGCGCTCCATGGTGCGCACGCCCGAGGCGATGTAGATGGCCGCCGCGAGCGCGCCCGCCGGATACTGCGTCTGTGGGATGTGCGGCAGGAAGCGCTTGGCGTCCAGGTGCGCGGCCAGGCCGCCGGGCGGCGTGACCGCCGGCACCCCGTTCTCGACCAGTCGTGACACGAAGTACTCGATGAACTGGGGCGAGATCCCCGCCACGTTGACGTCCGTCATCTCGCGAAGACCGACGGCCATCGCCTCGACCTCCTTCGTGGACATTCCGCCGTACGTCGCGAACCCCTCATAGACCGGGAGCCACTCGAGCAGCCGGTCGTAGAACTCTTTCCGGTTCGTGCAGATCATCCCGCCGCGCACCGACGTGCTCTTGCGCCCGGAGCAGTAGAACAGGTCCGCGCATTGCATCATCTCGTGGATGATCTCACCGATGGACTTGGCGGCGTAGCCATCCTCGCGCGTCTTGATGAAATACGCATTCTCCGAGATGAGGCTGCCGTCGAAGACCAACGGGATCCCATGCTTCGTCGCTACTTCCTTCACCGCGCGAAGGTTCGCGAGCGAGAACGGCTGCCCGCCAATGAGATTGGTCGTGGCCTCCATGCGCACGAACGGGATCTTGCCGGCCCCGTGCTCCTTGATGGCCGCCTCGAACTTCTTGACGTCCAGGTTGCCGCGGAACGGCACGCTGCTCTGCGTGTTCATCGCCTCATCGGTGAACAGCTCAAGCACCTTGCCGCCCGCCAGCTCGAAATGCGCTCGCGTCGTCGTGAAGTGGTAGTTCATCGGAACGAAATCACCGGGCTTCACAAACACCTTGGCCAGCAGGTGCTCGGCGGCGCGCCCCTGGTGCACGGGCATCGTCCAGGCAAAGCCCAGCACGTCCTTCACGGCGTCAGCCAGCCTGTAGAAGCTCTCGCTTCCCGCGTACGCGTCGTCCGACACCATCATCGCCGCCTGCTGGTTGTCGCTCATCGCGTTGGTGCCGCTGTCGGTGAGCATGTCGAGGAAGACGTCCCGCGTGCGCAACAGGAACGTGTTATACCCCGCTTCCTCCATGGCCTGCAATCGTCGCTTGGACGGAACCAGGAACGTCTTCTGGACGATCCTGACCTTGTGCGTTTCTACGGGGATTGTCTTGCCGCTCGAAAGCACGATGTTCATCGGTACCCTCCCTCTCGACTCGGTGGTCGGGGGGCACCGGCATCTCCATTGTACGCCCGAAGGGAGCCACCGGAAAGGGCGCGCACGATGCGTCGTTCCGGGGCACGCGCGGCACATCGGGTTTCGCAAGAACCGCCGGTCGTGTCGAGGAAAGTCAGGCGCTGCCGAGCTACGCCTTACCGGTTCAGCCAGTACGCCAGCTTCAAGAGCAAGATGTTGTTCGGGTGCAGCGAGAAGAGGTCCTGATAATCCCGAGTCCATGACTGCGATGAGGCCTGCGACGCGAAATCCTCGCGGCCGTGTTGCCAGACCGCGAACAGCGTGGAGCCCGGCCGGAACTCCCAGCGCATCACCGCGTTTGTCCGAAGCTGGGTGTACTTGAAGCCCTTCGCCGCACTCGCCGGAGGTGTGTACGCCGCATAGCGGTCCTCGTAACGCGCAGCCCGCGGCGTCGGGCTCACCTCGCGGAAGCTCGAGTACGTCCCATTCGCGACGAAGGGCTGGCCGTAGAACTCGAGGGTGAGCGTGGGCGTCGCGGTGAAATTGATGCGCGTGGTCATCGCCACCGTGGTCTGGTCGAGATGCGCAAACGCGTAGTGCGTCACCTGATGCGCATCTGTGAAATTCCCGAACCACTGCGCATCGTAGTTGTCGTGCTCGTAGTACGGACCCACGGTCGCGGTGAGGCGCGTCGAGACGCGCAACGTGACATACGGGTTGTATGTGTATGCATACGTGTGTCCCGCCGAGCCGGAGTTGACGTTGAACCACACTCCGTACGATACCGTCTTGCGCGCGTCGCTATTGAAGCCGCCCCAGGGGGCGAAGACCGGCGAGTTCCGCAGCAACGGACCGCCACGCGTGCAACGGTCGCACAGTGTCGGCGAGACGTTGGCGAAGGTCGCGCCGAGGTGCACGTCCCAGTTGCTCAACAGCCCCATGTGCCCGTTGAAGTTGAGCATGTGGTCGAGCTTCGTGCCGTTGGTGTTCCAGCGCAGCTGATGGTTGCCGTTCAGGCCAGCCCACCGATAGATCCACCGCGCATCGTTCCAGGTGAGCGAAGCCCAGGTCGCCCAGTCGAGCAGGTCGGCTCGGCGCAGGTATCCGAGATCATTCACGTCGAAGCCTGCCGACTGTCGCACCAGGCTCGACTCGAATCGCGTGATGCCGCCACCATACTTGCCGAACTTCACCTGTTCTTCGTGCCCGACGAGCGACGTACGCGTGCTGTCGAGCGCGAGCGCGACGCCGGGCTGCTGATAGTAGTGCACCGAGCTGGTTTGCGTGCGGGCGATGGCCGCCGCCGATCCTGCCACCCGCGACGCCGTCACTTGCGCGTTGAACTCATAGTCGCCGTGGTGAAAGCGATTTCGGAAGTTGGCGCCGATTGCATAGGCATCACGGTGCAAGTACGGCGCGGTCGAGGCGTCGAGTGACCGGTTCACCGCGGTCGCGATGAGTCCCAGGCCGATCTGGCCGCCGCGCAGGTCTTGCTGCGCGCGGAAGACCGCGTAGTTCGCTTGCGGCTCCACCGTCTGCCCGTTCGCGCCTCCGACGCGCTGTGCGAGCGCATCGAGCATTCCGAAGGACAGTCCGCGGCCTGTGCGTCCTGTCAACTTCGCGGCGCCCGCGATGTTGGTTGCTGTCGCGGTCGTCGCGTCGCCGTACAGGCCGCGCAACGCGGGCGATCGGCCGATGCGGCGCGAGTAAAACAGCCCTTCATTGGTGCTGCAGTCCACGACGATGTAACAGTTCAGCGGAAACTGGTAAAAGCGTGCGCCCTCGACGAAGAACGGCCGCTTTTCCGCGTAAAACGTCTCGAAGGCCGAGAGGTTGACCACCGCCGGGTCCGCTTCAACCTGGCCGAAGTCCGGGTTGATCGTCGCATCAAGCGTCACGTTGGGCGTGAGGCCGGCCTTCACATCACCGCCGATGGACGTCTGTTCGCTGCGCGCGTACGGGGATCTGGCGGTGCCGCGCTGCACGTTCTTCGTCACCACGTAGGGTGTGGCTTCCACCCGCCGGCCCGCACCCAAACCGCTCAAGCCATCGAGGCGACCGAGTTGTGACACGAGTCCATTGAGCGTTGGGTTGTAGAGCGGCCACGATTCACGCTCGTTCACCCGCTCGATGTCGCGCCAGACGCCGAATCCGAATGTGTGGCTCGCCGCCGCGGCGTAACGCAGCTGCGACAGCGGCACGCGATACTCGGCGGTCCAGCCGAGCGAGTCCACGCGCGTGGCGGCCTCCCAGATGCCATCCCACGAGCCGTCTTCGTTGTGATCGTCGCTGATGACATAGTCGCGCTTGACGCCGTCGGGGTTGACGGCGAGTTCGTATCCGGAGCGCTTGTCGTCGTACGAGTCAATGATCAGCTTGATCTGGTCGGACGGTCCGCGCTGATCGCGCCGAGACAATGCGTGCATGATGCTGTCCGGGTGCGGGTCGAACATGCGCACGAAGACGTAGAGATTCCGGTCGTCGTACGCGGCCTGAAACTCTGTTCGAAAGAGCGGTTCGGCATTGACCCGCGGCGAGAACTGGCGAAAAGCCGACTGTCGCGGTGCGGTCTGCCACACGGCGTCGTCCGCACGTCCGTCAATGCGCGGCGGTACCATGGCGCGAACGGCGGTCGTCGTGATCGCCGCTGGCGTAGGGTTGGCCGGCGATCGGCGGGCGCTCACCGAGTCACTCTGCAGTAGCTGGAACGGCATGGCGAGCGAGAGCGCGAGCAACGGCGTGAGCACGGAACTCCTGGAAGGGTGGGTGTCCCTTAGACAACGGGAACCCTTCAAGGGTTGTTTCGACGCTCCTGCGGTTTCGCTCCCACGATTAATTCGCTGCGACGGGCCTGCCCTACGCCAACCGCGAGAACCTCCGATTGGAACTCGGCACATCCGCGCCGAAACTCGCGATGCCGATCGCGCCGCACAGTAGGCTGACCGCGATCGTGCCCCACATAATCGGCGTCGGTGCAACCGCGCGCGCCGAGTGAATGGTGGACAGCACCGCGCCACCGACGACAAACAGGAGGCAAAGCCATTGATACATCCGGAACCCGGCGATCACCGCGGTCTGCGGCTCGCCGCGATAATGCTCCTCGACGAACCGGCCGAGCCCAATGAGGACGAAGTACATCCCGGCGATGAACGAAAGCGGTGCCGCAAGCAGCCAGAGGCGCACGAGCACGCAGCCGACGAACATCAGCCAGAGTAATGCGTAGATCTGCGTCGGGTGGATCGGCACACCACCGAGCTTCGCCAGCCGCGTCGGCCGCGGCATCGGGTGCACGTACGTAATGCCGACGCTCGCGCTCGCCGGCGCGCCGTGACAGCAGCCGTTGACGAGGCAGCGCAGGCGGCCGAGTCCCTGCGCGAACGCGAGCGCGACGAGATACGACGCGAGGAAGCGCCACGCATCCACGCCCGCGATCACCGCCGCGCCAACCGTGGCGAGGACGCCAATGACGCCGCCGAAGTAGCCAAAGGGGCGCTGCAGCTGTGGCGACCCTTCGATGAGCTGCGCCCAGAGCGCAGCGGTCCCCGCGCCCGCCATCGTCGCCGTGAACGTCCACCACACGAGGGAAGGCCCGCCGAGCCAGATGGCGATTGGGAACGAGACGGCCGCCGCGACGCCAATGAAGAGACCGTGGCTCATCACACGAATGGGTCCGACCCTCCACTCGCGCCACGAGTTCGCGCCCCACTCCGCTGCACGCCGCAGCGCGCGCCAGATCGCCGGCCCGCGCGCGATAATCATGTACGCGATCCCGCCGGCGACGACATCGGCGACCGAGTGGATGCCCACGGTGGTGCAGCTCACGCCGATCGCGATGGCGGCGACCCACATGAGCCACCCGCGGCGCCACGTCACCGAGTAGAACGACGCGGCGATGCACGCCCAGACGAAATGGAACGCGGGGAAGGCAGTGAGCGGGGAGTTGATTGAGCGCTCGAGATTCAGCCATGACTGGAAGAACCCCGTCCCCGGGAGTGGCCGCGGCTCGTACAGCACCGGTACCAGCAGGTAGAACGGGATGATGAGGGCGATGGCCCACAGACCGCGCCGTGCGAACTGACGGAGGTCGCGCTGCCGGCGCGCAAACAGCGGTGCGAGCACGACCATGAGATAGATGAACTCGTAGACGAGCGCGGTCCACGGCATGACAGGAATCGCGTCGTCAACGGCCAGACGCGACGAGGGCGCGCCAAGTGGTGCGCCGAGGTACTCGACCGGCAGGTAGGTCACGAGCCACGGAATGAAGACGAGCACGTACACCGACGCGCACTGCCACGCGTTCGGCGGATCATCTACCTCTTTCGGAAGGCGCAGCAGCGGCTGGGCCACCGCGCCGAATTGCGTGCGTGTGCGCTCGCGCTCGAACCCCATCACCCACGCCACGCACGCGAGCGCGAAAAGTGGTGACACGATCCACAGTCCCGACGGCGACGCGAAGGCGAGCGAAAGGCCGAACGCGACGGCGACGGCGCCCATGTAGAGTGGATCGGCGATGTAGCGATACACGCCGCGCGAAACCAGTTGCTCGGGGGGAAACGCGCTCATCGGCAACCCGTCGCCGTAGCGCCAGAGCGCGAACATCCCCGCAAGCATCATCGCGAGACCAGCCACGGCGAGCGCGATTCCGGCCGGCGCTACGCTCGGCACGGGGAGACGCACCCACGCGTCGAGGCGCAGCGCCCAGAGCCAGAGCAGGGCAGGAAGCGCGGCGACGAAGAGCGACGCGTAGGCGACCTTCAGCACCACCTCGCGCCATCGCGGTGACGTCATGTGAAGCGCACCATCTCATGGATGGACCAACCAGAAAGTGTCTCGCCCGTTGCGTTGGTCCAGGTGCCACGGCTGCACCACTTGTGCTCGTCCCACGCGAGGGGGATGTGCGTCGCGACGCGCGCGAGCCCCGAGATGCCGCGCAGCAGTTTCCCGACCGAACGGTCGTGGAGTGTCCGCGGCGGGTCGAGCATCAATCGTCCGGTGGGCACGTCAATGCCGTCGTCGCGAACGGTTGCGCCTTCTTGCACGGAGCCGTTCAGGAGCACCCAGTGCCGCGGCAGCTTGCCCCGCCAGTCAATCCAGACGAGCGAGGTCGTAAGCGTGTCGTTCATCCAGCGCCCCCAGCGCAGTTCATCAATGGGCAGCTCCCACGGCGGCACGGTCATCGTCATGCACTCGACGTATCCCGTGCCCTCGGTGGACGTGCCGCCGCGGTCAAATCGCGCGCGCGCCGAGGGCGCGAGGCACTCCCAGGTAATACGCCCGTTCGCGTCTTCGAAGAGTGTGAGCGTGACACCAGGCGTCGCCGCTTCATGGATGGTCTCGAGGTGCAAACGTTCCGCGTGCCACGCGACATGACCTTCGATCATCTGCGGCGGCGGCACCGCGCGCCGGCTCGACGTCTCGGCCGGTTTCTGGCCGAGTTCGTAGCGCGACAGGTCGTGCCACGTGGTGTGCGCGCCGAGCCAGGTGAGCGACGCCCAATACGCGATGGTCGCGGTGCCGTCGGGTTCCACGCTGTCGAGGTACCACTTCACCAATTCGAATCGCGAGGACGCGTCCGGTAACGCCGGCATGGTGTCTCCGACGACGACCTCGCCTACGGCCAACTTGCCGGCGGCGTCATCGGCAGCGCATTGCATCCGCTCGGCCCGATGCCGCGCCAGAGCGTCGGTTGCAAGAGATCACTCTGGCCCTCGGTGATGGCGATGCCGCAGCCGCCCGTGTCGCCCGTGATGGCAATGATGCGCCGGCGGTAGGGGGCATGATCGATCATTTCGTGCCACTCGGTGCCGTCCCAACGGGAAATGACGCCATTGTCACCGCCCATGTACACTTCCTTCGGCCCCCGCGCCCACAGTCCGAGCTGGAAGAGCGACTGCAGGTTCGAAGGCGATCGCGAATAGGAGGAGCCGCTGTTGGTTGCAAGCGATACCGGGCTCCAGCCTGTGCCGTCGAAGTGCACGAGCACGCTGTCGCCGACGGCCCACACGTCCGACGGGCCGCTCCCCGACACGCGCACGAGCGTGCGGCCTGTCGGGCTGTTCATCGCGCTCCACGACGTGCCGTTGTAGCGGCGAATCTGGCCACCGCCGCCCACGGCGAAGATGTTCGACGCGGAACTGCCCCAGATGCTGAACATCGCACCGCCTTGCGATTCGATCGAGCAGGCCGTCGCCGACTTGCAGTGCGTGATGCCGTTGTCGCCGGCGATCCAGACATCGGTGCCAGCGCCCCAGACGGCGTTGTAGTTGTCCGAGACGCCGGTCACGGGCTTTGTCACATCGCTCACGATGCTCCAGCCGGCGCCATCGTAGCGCAGGACTGTGCTCGAATTGCCCACCGCCCACGCGTTCTTGGGTCCGTCGCTCCACACACCTTGCAGGATGCGCACGGCGGGAGTTCCGGCAGGCGGCGCGTCCACGTTCCACTTCACGCCATCCCAGCGTGCGAGAAGCGTGTTCCAGCCTACCACGAACGCGCTGGACGACGACGTCATGAATGCGTCGCGCAGCGCCGGTTGGTAGCTGAGCACCGTCGCACCCGACGCGGTGATCTTCTCCAACCGCCCGAACGGCGAGATCGCGTACGCCGCGCCGCCGCGCGGATCGGCCCACGGCCGCCCGCCGGTCTGCGCCCAGCGTTCGCGGCCAACCTCGCGCCACGTGCTGCCGTCAAAGCGATAGAACGCACGGTCCGTGGCACCGCTGTCGGCGTACGCGTAGATCTCGTTCGCCGACACCACGCCCCATCGCAGGGCACGTAAGGGACCAATGCCGGTCGTTGGCAGTTGGGTCCAGCCGGAAGACGTCCATTTCAGCGGTGGGCCGCCTTGCGTCATCACGAACACCTGGCCCGGAGCGGGACACTGCAAGTCAATCTTTCCCCCGGTCGTCTGCCCCGACACAACGGTCCACGATGTTCCATCGAACCGGTACAGCAGTGCCGTAGCGCCGTTGCCGGCGAAGGCCTCGCTGGGGCCCGTGATGCACACGCCGTCAATACGGCTGCTGGTCGGCAACGAGTACCGCTGGAACGCGGTGCCGTTCCCGATCCACACCGATCCGCCCGCACCGCCCGCGATGACGTACTTCGTCGAGCCGCTGGTGGTCCCCGCGATCGAGTACGTGGAGTCCGTGAGGCCCGACACTTTCGCGACCGACGACCCGTCGTACCGGAAGAGTCCCCCGGTGCTCGCGATGTACACGTCATTCGTCGCGAACGCGGTCAGGTCAGTGAAGTTCACGCTACTCGCCGCGGTCGTTGCCGTGACGCGACGCCACGTGCCGTTCTCGAAGATCTGCAGCTGAGGATACTGCTGGAAATTGAAAGACCCCGTGGACGTCGGCGCAGGGAAGTCGCTCCCACGCACCAGCGAGAAGAGCGTCGGCGCGCCCGTGCCAGATGAGACGCCGGCGATCGGCGTCGGCAACCCGAGTACCCCCGTGAAATGGTTCGGATTGACCGCGCCACCGAGCCGCAGCGCCTCGTCCGGCGCCCATTCGCGAACCGCAAAGCGCGAGAGCGAGAGGTCAATCGCCGGCACGCTGGGCGCGCGCCCCGGCGCCACGTCGAACGGCCCCACAGGGAACGCGTAATCGTACGCCTTCATGAAGGGGTCAACATCCACCGTGTCCTTCATGCTGAACGTGTCCGTCAGGATCGCCGCCGCGAGGTACATCGAGCAGGCATCCTTGGAGCCAAGCCGTGAGTTGTCCGCCAAGCAGGTGGAGATGTCCACCGGCAGCGTGACCTCCTGCGTGCCGCTCACGACGCGCGTGAATTTGAGGGCAAGCACGCGGATGCCGTCGTTATCACCAGCCTTGGGCGTGGCGTACACCGCGCCGACCATCAGCCAGAGTTGACTCGTGCTGACCTGAGCGGCCGGCAGTCCCGTCGCCGTGACCTGCAGCGCGATGCGCGGCGACAACGCCGCATTGGACGTCGTGAGTTCCTTGTCGGCACACGCCGCGAGCGTGACCGCCCCGGTGCCAAGCGCCATCAACAGGCACGCCATGCGCGCGAGTACCGCGCTGCTGCCGCGCTGCGCGCCGCTCGTGTTCACCAATGTCGTGTTCATCGCGCCTCCCGGCGGGCGGACACGGAGAAGCCGATCGTCGCACCGAATCCGGCGGTCGAGGTTTTGCCCGTGTCGAAGGTGCCGTATTGTCCGTGCAGGGTGAGCCGCGCGAGCGTCGAGGTGCCCGCGTGCTCATAGCCCAGCGTCAGGCCTGCCACGGTCGCCGCCGCGCCGACGAGCGCGTCAGTGAACGTCAGGCCTGAGTGCCAGCGTCCGTCCACGCCGATGATCAACCCGCGTCCGGACGGGCCGCCCCGCACGCCGCCGAGCGATCCCTCGAGGTACGTGCCCGAGGATCCGGCGATCTTCGTGCCGGCCGCATCGCTGAATTCCGAGCGCATGCGCGCCGCCACGTTCAAAGATGCCGCACGCCACCGGGACGCCGCGAGGTCCATCTGCGAGCTCAGCGTGAACTGCGGACCGAGCGTGTAGTCATTCGAGCCGTCCGCGCTTGCGCTCGAGAGTCGGACCTTGTCCTTCGAGAAGACGTCGCCCACGAACAGAAGTGCCCAGCGTCCCTCTCCGAGCGGCCGGTCGAGGCCGACGGTCACGTGCACGGCGGTGCCGGGCGTCACCTTGGTCTCACTGCGCCCGCCAGAGAGTGCAAGCGCGATGGGCGAGTACTCGGTGCGCTGTTCGCCCGAGGCGCCGATAGCGAGCGCCCAGTCGTCGCCTTCAAACGCGCGCACGACGCCGAACGTCATCCCCGCGCCTGTGCCGTACGCGGCCACGGGCATGTGCAGCGCGGGCGCGCCCACGGCCTGCAGAGCGCTGGTTTCGTCGGCGTTGAGTCCGACTTTGCCGGTCGGAATGTTGAAGCCGGCGGTTAGTTGCAGCGCGTCCCCAACCAACGGGCCAGTGAGGCGCAGCTTGATGTCAGTGGGGCCGGCGATGGTGACGAGCCGATCCTCGCTTTCGCCGCTCGACGAGGCGCTGGCCGTGAGATGCACGGCGCCATACGCGCCGGCGCCGCTCAAGTCCACGCTCCAGCGCCCGATGTTGGCGCGAAGGCGGAACGGCACGGCAACCTGCGCGAGATCGGCGACGGCACCCGCGGCCTGGGGAATCGCTGTCGAGAAGTGCCACGCGCTGATCGCGAAGCCCGTGCCCCACCCGGTAGATGGGAGCAACGATTCTTGGGCCTCGACTGTAGCGGCGCAAAACGCGCACGTCGCGAGCAATGCAAAAAGTCGGCGGGTCATGGAATCACCCGCACGGTGATGAGGATCGAGAGCAACGAACTGGCGGCCAGCGGCGCGTCCACGGCCTCTGCGACCTTCGTCGCCACGGGTGCGTTGACGGCCTGCGTCGTGAGGTCGAGCACGCGCGCCACGCTGCTCGCGCGCTGCGCTGATGCGGCGGGCGCTGCCACCGCCTGCGTACGGGCCGCGGTGAACGCGGCGTCGAGGCGCGCGGCGTCCTCGAACGCGGCTGTGGCACCGGCGGCATCGCCGCGCGCTTCGGCCTGCACGCCGCGGCCGTACGCGACGAGCGCGGCGAGCTGGGTCGTCTGCCGCTGCTCGATGCGCTGGCGCTGCGATGGCGTGAGCGTGATGCCGAGCCGTTCGAAGACGAGCAGGGCGAGCGCCTTCTCCGCGTCAATCACGCGGTCGAGCGGCGCCTCGGCGAACACAAGCTGCTCGACGGTGCCACCGATCACGTCCACGACGCGCGCGTTCAGTCGCACTGCGCCGGCCGTGCCGCGTGTCGCTTCGCCGATGAGAATCCGCCGCGCGCCAACGAGTCGGCCAACGCGCGGGGCTTGCCGCGGATCGGTCACTCCCTTGTCCACGAGGTCGAGCTCGCGCAGCATCGCGTCGGTCTGCACGCGCTCCACGAGGCGCAGCATCGGTGACTTCGCGAGGTCGTTGAGCAGCAGGTCGGCGAGGCCAAAGCTCAGCGGCTTGAGCAGCGTGTCGCTGCTGGCCACGGCGAACGGCACCACCGCGAACGTGCGCGGCGGAATCTTGCTCGCGTCGAGGCCGGCCTCGCGTTCGAGCGCGGCCTTCGCGGCTTTGTCGGCGTTTGCAATCAGGGTCGTGCGTCGCGCGATCGGCGAGCTGGCGCACGCCATGGATGCGCAGAGAAGCAACGGCACGCCACGTCGCCAGCGGGCGATGCGTGGCGCGTGGGCCGAGCGGAGGAGGCGCATGATGGCCGGGGTTGGGGCCGAAACCAGTAACCCAGAGGGGACGCTATGAAATAGGTTGCGCGACGGCTCGGCGCAACCAACGAAGCGCGCCCGCATCAACTCGGTGAAGTGGCCCGATCCGCCTCGTTCGCATACATTAGTGCAACCCGGCCCGCCCCCCTAACGCCCCGACCGGACGTGACCAACCAGATCCGCGAGCAGCTGCAAACCACGCTCGGCGCCGCCTACACGCTCGAACGCGAGCTCGGCGGCGGCGGCATGAGCCGCGTCTTCGTCGCCGAAGAGAGCCGACTCAAGCGCCGCGTCGTCATCAAGGTGCTCTCGCCGGAGCTGGCCCAGGGCATCAGCGTCGAGCGGTTCGAGCGTGAAATCCAGACAGCGGCCGCGCTGCAGCAGGCGAACATCGTGCCCGTGCTCTCGGCGGGCGACACCAACGGCCTGCCGTTCTACACGATGCCGTTCGTCGAGGGCGAGTCGCTGCGTGCGCGCCTCACCCAGGGGCCGCTCGCGATCACTGAGGTGGTGAGCATCCTGCGCGACGTGTCGCGTGCGTTGGCGTATGCGCACGCGCGCGGCGTGGTGCACCGCGACATCAAACCCGACAACGTGCTGCTTTCGGGCGGGGCCGCGGTCGTCACCGACTTCGGCATCGCGAAGGCCATCAGCGCGTCACGCACGCAGTCAGGCGGTGCGACGCTCACGCAGATCGGCACGTCCATTGGCACGCCCTCGTACATGGCGCCCGAGCAGGCCGCGGGCGATCCGGACATTGATCATCGCGCCGACATCTACGCGCTGGGCGCGATGGCGTACGAACTGCTGTCGGGGCAGGCGGTGTTCGCGAGCCGCACGCCGCAGCGCATGCTGGCGGCGCACATGAGCGAGACGCCGATGCCAATCGCCGATCTCCGCGCGGATACGCCGCCGGCGCTGGCGGAACTCGTGATGAAGTGCCTGGCCAAGGACGCGGCTGACCGTCCGCAGACGGCGACCGACGTGGCGCACGCGCTCGACACGACGAGCGGCGGCTCGATGGCGGCGATGCCGACGGTGCTGATGGGCGGCCCGGGGATGTTCCGCAAGGCGCTGGGGGTCTATGCCGTTGCCATCGCGGTCGTGGCGATTCTCGCGAAAGCGGCGATCGTCGGTATCGGTCTTCCCGACTGGGTCTTCCCCGGCTCGCTCGTGGTGATGGCGCTCGGCCTCCCGGTGATTCTCTGGACTGGCTACGTCCAACGCGTGACACGCCGCGCGCTGGCGGCGACGCCGACCTTCACGCCGGGCGGGACGCCGGCGATGAAGGTGCAGGGCACGATGGCGACGATGGCGCTGAAGGCGGCGCCGCACGTGAGCTGGTACAAGACGGCGCGCGGCGGCGCGTACGCGTTCGGTGTGTTCGTGCTGATGATCGCCTCGTTCATGGGGATGCGCGCCTTCGGTATCGGCCCGTTCGGCTCGCTCGTGGCGACGGGCGCGTTCAAGGAACGCGACCGCGTGATCATCGCGGACTTTGCCGTCGCGAACGCCGATTCATCATTGGGACGCGTCGTGGGCGACGCGATCCGCGCCGGCCTTGGTGACTCGCGCGTCTTTACGCTCGTGACACCCGCCGAGATGGCGGGCGCGCTGCAGCGCATGCAGCTCAAGCCGACGGCGCGTGTGGACATCGCGACCGCGCGCCAGATGGCGCTGCGCGAGGGAGTCAAGGCGGTGATTGACGGCGATGTCACGCTCGTCGGGACCAGCTACATCGTCGCCGTGCGGCTGGTCACCGCCGACTCGGCGCGCGAGCTTGCGTCGTATCGCGGCACGGCGAAGAGCTCCGACGAAATCATCAACGTGGCCGACGAGCTCTCGCGCAAGCTGCGCGGCAAGGCCGGCGAATCGCTGCGCCGCGTGCAGGGGACGCCACCGCTTGCGTATGCATCCACGAGTTCGCTCGAGGCGCTGCGCAAGTACAGCGAAGGAGCGCGTGCCAACGACATCGAACGCGATTTCCCCAAGGCGGTGCGCCTGCTGAAGGAGGCCGTCTCGCTCGACTCGAACTTTGCCGAAGGGTGGCGCAAGCTCGCGGTGTCGATGCGGAATGGCGGTGGGTTCCCCCCGTCCGCTTCCGACTCGGCAATCCAGCGCGCGTACAACCTGCGTGACCGCATGACCGAGCGCGAACGCGACGCGGTGCTGGCCTACTACTACCAGTTCAGCCCCGGCTACGATCGCGCCAAGGCGATCGCGACCTATGAGCGCATGCTCGCCCGCGGCGACAGCAGTGTGGCCCTGCAGAATCTCGCGGTGTCGCTTGGTACGCGACGGCAGTTCGCGAAGGCCGAGTCGTTATATCGTGCGCAGTTGGTGCGCGAGCCGAACTCGCAGAACGCGTTCAACAATCTGTTCAGCGTGCTGGAGAACCAGGGGAAATGGCATGACCGCGACTCAGTCATGCGAGTCGCGCGCGAGCGCTTCGGCAGCGCGACGTGGATCCGGCAGCGCGATTTTGAGCACATGGTTGACTCCGGCCGCGTGCCGGAGGCCATGCAGATGCTCGATTCCGCGCGCAAGGCGGGCGATGCGAGGAGCCCGACCTGGGCGCTGAACTGGCAGTCGGGCGCGTACGCCGCGCTCGGACAGTACCGTCTGACGGAGTCGACGCGGGATCAGGTCCGGGCCATCAATCAGCAGGCGGGAAGAGATGCGCCGCTGGTCTTCTTCGTCGGCAACCGGATGAACGCGCGGCTCGATGCGGGGTTGCCGTACGAGCAATTGCTACCCGCATTCGACGCAGCGACCGACTCCATGAAGATCGAAACGCGGCCGATCACCGACCGACCGTACCTGTGGCTGGCCGAGATGAACGCCAAGTTCGGTCGCGTGGAGAAGGCGCGTGCTTGGATTGCCAAGTACGACGCGACGGTGAAGGACACGGCGCTTCGCCGGTCGGACACGCCGTCCTACCAGCACAGCATGGCGCACATCGCGGCGACCGAGAAGAAGTGGCTTGAGGCCGCGCGGCTAGTGCGGCTAATGGACAAGGCGTCGGATGGTCCGGCGAACGAATGCGTGGAATGCGAATCCACCGAATTGCTCGAGCTATTCCTGCGGGCCGGCATGGCCGACTCGGCGCTCGCCGCGTATCAGTCGTACCTGCGCACACCGGCGGGAAGTCGCCCGCGCACGGGGCCAGACTACGACCTCGGTGCATCGCTCACCGAGGCGGTGGCGAAGCTCTATGACAGCAAGGGCGACGTGAAGAACGCGGCCAAGCTGTACGCCGATTTCGTCGAGGCGTGGAAGAACGCCGACGCCGAGCTGCAGCCGCGCGTGAAGGCGGCGCGCGAGCGGCTGGCCAAGTTGCAGCCCGTGGAGAAGACGCGGCGATAGCCGATACGACGTGTTGCGAGGCGAACACGCGAACCGTCGTTCAGTATGAAGGACATGTGTTGCTATGGCGCGAAGACGCGATCTGTATAGATTGCTTGCATCGTAGTGCCGCAGGCCAACGCTCGACCATTCCGGGGTAACGGCATATCTGTGCCGTCGCCGTCGGCCGACGCCTGAGACAATGACCGATCCGCAGCCGCTCCAACACGCGACGCCGCTCCCCGCGCATCCGCCGGGCGCCATTCTGCATTGCGATTCGGACCTCGTCGGCGTGCTCGTGACGCACGACTGGCGACGACTCATCGCGATTCGCCCGATCACCGCGGGGAGGCGCATCTTCACGATCATCGGACGCGAGCTGGCGACGCCAACGCGTCATTCCGTCCAGGTTGGTCGGTCGCTGCACGTTGATCACGGCGATGCGCGTGACGCCAACGAGTCGGTGCGCCGCTACATGTACCGCTTCATGGACCACGCCTGCGATCCGACGACGCTCATCCGCGGTCGCGCAGTGATCGCCCGGCGCGACATCGAGGCCGGCGAGACGGTCAGTTTCAATTACAACACCACCGAGTATGAGATGGCGGAGCCGTTCCGGTGCCATTGCCAGAGCGCGCTTTGCGTGGGCATCGTCCGTGGCGCCCGGTACCTCACGCCCCGCCAGCGCGCGCTAATCGAAGACTGGCTCGCCGACTGGCTGCGCTAGGCGCCGCAGCGGCGGCGCCACGCACGACGCAGCACGCACGCCGTAGCTGCGCACCGTCGCTCGCGTGGAAGCGCGACGGCTACCGCTTCGTGAACGCCGCGGCGATCGCCGCCTCCGCCAGCGGCGCCATCATCCGATAACCGGCCTCGTTGGGATGCACGCCGTCGGCCGACAATGACGTAGGCAAGCCGCCGCGCGCGTCGGCCATCGCCGCGTGGTAGTCGAGGTACGTCTCGCCCACTGATTCCGTGTACCGCCTGATCCACGCGTTGAGCGCAATGATCTTCGGCGCCGGTTCGAGTCCCTGTTTCCATGGGAAGTCGTAGGCTGGCAGTACTGACGAGAGTACCACGCGAATGCCGTGCTGCTTCGCGAGCTCCGTCATTGCGGAGAGATTGTCTTCGATCATCTCCAGCGTGGACGGGCCGGTATTGCCGGCGATGTCATTGGTCCCGGCGAGAATCACCACGACCTTTGGCTGCAGCGCGACGACGTCCTGATGGAAGCGCACTAGCATCTGCGGTGTGGTCTGGCCGCTGATGCCGCGGCCGACGTACGGCCTGCCCGGAAACATCGCCGGGAAGTACCTCGCCCACGAGTCGGTAATCGAGTTGCCGTAGAAGACGACGCGCGCTTCACCAGGCGGCGGGGCGCTGATCGAATCGTTGGCCGGGCGGTAGCGTCTCAGGCCGGCCCAGTCGTTGCGGAGCCGCTCGATGGCGGCGGAGTCGCGTGCGGCGCGCGCGGCGGCTGCGGTAGCCGCCGCCGGCGATGCCGCCGCGACTGCGG
The DNA here is from genome assembly GCA_023249305.1 of Gemmatimonadota bacterium. Lineage (GTDB taxonomy): Bacteria > Gemmatimonadota > Gemmatimonadetes > Gemmatimonadales > Gemmatimonadaceae > PNKL01. The sequence goes on along the minus strand of JAHFCU010000004.1, from coordinate 92,724 downwards.
CGACGGGAGCATTCGGTGGCGACGGCGCGGGCGCGACAGATGGACGAGGCGCCGTTGCGCAGGCCAGGGCGAGGAGCGAGGTCGTGCTGATCAGAGTTCGCATGGCGCTAAGCTACGCCGCGTCGGTCGTCGCCGTCCATGCAGGCGCTTCAGTGCCGTGATGTCTGTCGGATGCGACGTTTGATGTCGGCCCCGATACTCTGACCTCGTTTGCGAGGGGCGCATGCGTCTCTTCTCGATTCGCGTCGCGTCACTGGTCGTCGTACCCGGCGGAGTGAACATCCCGCACGGCCCGCCCCGACGGATCCGCCATTCCCGCAAATGCGGCATCCCAGCGAAGTGCCGTCTCCGTGCTGCATGCGACGCTCCGCTCCCACGGCACGCAGTTGACCGCCGTCGCGCTGGGAAAGTGATGTTCAAATAACTGCCGGTAGAGATACGCTTCTTTCGTCTCCGGCGTCTTCACCGGAAACCGCTCGGCCGCCCCGCGCAGCATGGCGTCAGTGATCTCGCGCTCGGCGTGCGCCTTGATGCCGTCAATCCACGAATAGCCCACACCGTCTGAGAACTGCTCCTTCTGCCGCCACAGCACTTCATCGGGAATCGTGCCGACGAACGCTTGGCGCAAGGGGTACTTCTCGATGGGGCGGGGACGCGCCGCGTTACGCGGCAGTTTCACCGACGGATCGAGCGACATCGCTACGTCCAGGAACTCGCGGTCAAGAAACGGAACGCGCACCTCCACACCCCACGACGCGCCAGCCTTGTTCGCGCGAGCGCAGTCATACAGGTGCAGCTTCTGCAGCTTACGCACGCTCTCGGCGTGCAACTCGGCGCCGTCCGGCGCCTTGTGAAAGTACAGGTACCCGCCAAAGATCTCGTCTGCCCCCTCACCGCTCAGCACCATCTTGATTCCCATCGCCCTGATCTTGCGCATCATCAGGTACATCGGCGTCGAGGCGCGAATCGTGGTGATGTCGAAGCTCTCGATGTGGTAGACCACGTCGGACAGCGCGTCGAGTCCTTCTTGCACTGTGAAATGGATCTCGTGATGGATGGCCCCTATGGAGTCGGCCACTAGACGCGCCGGCCCAAGATCCGGCGCCCCCTCGAGCCCCACCGCGAAGGAGTGGATCCGCGGCCACCAACTGGGCGATGCGTCGCCGTCTTCAACACGGCCGTCGCGGTACTTGGCAGCGATGGACGCCACGAGCGACGAGTCCACGCCGCCCGATATGAGCACACCGTAAGGCACGTCGCACATCAGTTGGCGGTGCACCGCCGCCTCCAGCGCATCGTGCAGTGCGGCGGCATCGTACGGCGCCCCGGGGACTCGCCCCTGCTCGGCCCATGACGGCTCGTAATATCGCTGGAATCCCTTCTCGGCTTCGTGGCCGAGGTAGAAGTGCCCCGGTGGAACCTCACGGATGCGCTCGCACACGCCCACCAGTGCCTTCATCTCCGACGCCACGTACAGATGCTCGTGCCGGTCCCACCCCACGTAGAGTGGCATGACGCCAATGGGATCGCGCGCAATGAGGTACGTGCTGCGCCGGGGGTCGTGCAGGACGAACGCGAAGATGCCGCTCATGCGGTTGAGGAAGTCGCGCGGCGTCAGTTCGTCATAGAGGTACAGGATCACCTCGCAATCAGAGCGCGTCTGGAAATCGTGCGGTTCCGACAGCCCTCTCCGTAGCGCCTGATGGTTATAGATCTCGCCGTTCACCGCGAGCACGGTTCCCGCACGTACGTCAATGAGCGGCTGCGCGCCGTGCTCGACGTCAACAATCGAGAGCCGTTCGTGGGCGAGGATCGCTTGCTCATCGCTGTAGATACCGCTCCAGTCGGGGCCGCGGTGACGGAGCTTCCGGGCCAGCGAAAGGGCTTGGCGTCGCAGCTCCGGCGCACTGTCGCGTGACGGGTCAATGCCGAGGATGGAGAGAATGCCGCACATGGAGGAACTCCCGAGATAAGAAAAGCCCCCGATCCGCGTTAGCGAATCGGGGGTGGTATCCGGACGATCAGGCGCCTACGACATGCCCTCACCGGCCCACGCGCGATTCGCGCGAAGGTCTCGATTGGTATTGCGGCTGGACCGTGAGAGGAAGTGCGTCATGGGTGTCGGCGAAGAGTATCGGCGGGGTGGCCCGCCCGTCAAGCGTGGGGACCGGCCCGTCCCGCATCGAGTCACGCCGACAACTCGTCGTAAGCCGCGGTCAGTACGCGCTCGATCAACGGGCCGTGATCCGGGAAGCTTGGGAGCACATCGGTGAGCTTCACGATCACCTCCCTCGGCTTGCCCGCCTTGATCTGTCCGCGCACGTACTCGAGCAGCGCGCCGAAATAGTCGCGCTGATAGAGTAGGTCGGCGTTGGCGCCGGTCGCCGCGACGTTCGGCGCGGCATGCCCGAAGATGTAGATCGTGTCCGCTGGGTGGTCCCGCGCAACCTGGTCGAGCACCACCATCCAGTGCGCGATGTTCGCGCCGCCCGGACGGTCAATCACCGGATGACGCCGGTTGAAGACCAGGTCGCCGACGTGGACGACGTTGGCCTTCTCAAACGTGATCACCGCATCACCGCCGGTGTGCGCCGCGCCGTAGTACTTGAGCGCCATCACCTCGCCGCCCACCGTTTCGCGCCACGTCGTATCGAACAGCGTGTCGGCATAGACCTGCTGGGCGGGTGGCACTACGGTAGGCGTGGCCGGTGCAGGCGGCGCACCTGGGACAGGGGGCGGCGGCGGGGGCGCGTTTTGCGCGGCGAGCACCGCGCGCTCGGCGGCCTCGCGCTGCAACCTCGGCACGTTGGCCTGCGCGAGGATCTTCTTCGCCACTGGCCGGAACACACCGTTGCCGCCCGTGTGGTCGGCGTGATGATGCGTGTTGACCAAGTAGTCTATGGCGCGCGAGCCAGTGCGCACATTCACGGCATCAAGGCAGGTTTGCGCCGTGGCCGGGAACTGCGAATCCACCACGACCACGCTCGCACGGTCAACGTGCCAGCCGATAGTGCCGCCGCGGCCGGTAAACGTGCCGATGGTGCCCCGTAGGAGCGTGAGCGGATCAGGCTGCTGTGGCGACGGTCCCTGCGCGAGGAGCGAACGCCAATCCAGCGCGGTGCAGGCCAGCGCGAGCGATGACGAGGCGAGGAAGCCGCGGCGAGAGATGGACATGGTGAGAGGGCGAGAAGGAGGGGGAAGGGTGCGGGGGCTTGGTGAAGGGGGGTGCGTGATCAGGTGAACGTAAGTCCTTCGATCACCTTGCCGCCAACGATGACTTGCACGGGCCTGAGGTTGGCCCAGTCGCGCGGCATCGTCCGATACAGGTCGTGCGACCAGACCACGAAGTCGGCCATCTTCCCGGGTTCGATTGACCCCTTGACGTTCTCGTCGAACGCGGCATACGCCGAACCCATCGTGTGCATGCGTAGGGCGTCTCGGATGCTGATGCGCTGTTCCGGGGCAGGGACATAATCCTCACGCATGCGGCGCGCGACCGCGCCCATGAACGCCCACCTCGGCTCGCCCATGATCGTCGCCGGCACGTCGCAGCCGAAGGCGACCGGTATGCCCATGTTCATCATCGTGCGCAGCGGGAGGTACCGCGCCATCGTCGCGTCGTCGGCGCTCTGCCTCATGTTCGCGCCGTAAAAAGCAATCCACTGCGGCGACGTGGAAACCACCACGCCGAGCGTCTTGATCCGTTCCAGCGCCTGCGTCGTGGGGAACAGGCAATGCTCAATGCGATGCCGATGATTTTCGCGCGGCACGGCGCTGAGCGCCTCCTCGTACGCATTGAGGACCATGTCGATGGCGCGGTCGCCACACGAATGCACCGCGATCTGCAGGCCGGTCTTGTGCAGCTTCAGGATCATGCGGTTGAGTTCGGCCTGCTCGAAGAACGGGTACGAGCGGTTGGACATGTTGAGGCTGCGGTCATACATCAGCTGGGTGCCGGCGCCGCCGCCGCCATCGATCGCGAGCTTCCAGCCGCCGAACGTGAGCCACTCGTCCTTGAAACGCTCGACCTGCTGCACCACCGCGTCGACCGCCTGCTCGGCGCCCAGGTAGCGCATGAGGTAAAGGCGCTGCTGCAGGCCGCCATTGCGTGCGGTCAGTCGGTACATGTCAATGTCCGCCTGACGCGCGACGAACACATCCTGCACACTCGTGTAGCCGAACGCGAGCGTTCGCCGCTGACCCTCGCGTACCGTAGCCTCGGTGAAGTTGAGGTACTCGGGCATGAGGCGCTGGACCATCTGCTCGGCGGGGTAGTGGGAGAGCACGCCGTTCGGTTCGCCCGCGGCGTCACGGCCGATCTTGGCGTTGGCCGGATCGCGGCTGCTGCGCGTGATGCCGGCCAAGCGCAACGCCTGCGAGTTTGCCAGCGAGAACTGCCCCGACCAATGCTTGAGGTAGACGGGATGGTCGGGGGAGACCGCGTCGACCTCTGCCAGCGTCGGCGCGATAGGGAGGTTCACGCTGAACCCCTGATTGCTCACGACCCACTGTCCCTTCGGTGTCACCCGCACGCGCGCGGCGACGAGATCCAGCAGATCCTTCTTGGAGCGAGCCTTGGGGAACCGGACATCCATGAAGAAGTCGTTGAACTGATGCCCGTAGTGGATAAGGTGCAAGTGGGAATCGACGAGCCCTGGCGTCACGCACTTGCCGCCGAGCTCGATGACTCGCGTCGACGGTCCGATGTTCGCGCGCATGGCCTGCGTCGTTCCCACCGCGGTGATCCTCCCGTCGCGCACCGCAATCGCCTCGGCGATCGAGTCGCGGGCGTCAACGGTGATAATCCTTCCGTTAAGCAACACAAGGTCGGCGTCCATTCTTGCTGGTGTGTCCAGCGCGCAACACGCTTCACGCGCGTGTGCCCATCGAGGAGAAAGGGCGGCGGCGCCTCCCGCCACAGCGGCGGCGAATGTCCGACGGGTTATGGACGGCATGACTGTCTCCATTTACAGGACGTTCCACTAGTAGGGTCGCCAGCGACCCTCGGAAATCGGGTGAACTCCCCCGCGTTGTAGTCAGTCCCTGCAAGGGCACAAAAGGCGGCACCCCTTTCGGAGGTGCCGCCGTCCAGCCTGTCCACCGGGTCCTTACCCCTCGGCGCCGTTCACGTCACGTTTCGCATCTCGCCGTGCTCATCGTTTCTTCGCTCCGCACTCCCCACTCACAGCGCATATGACCATCGCACGCGTCACTCGATTCACCATCTCGCTGCTACTTGTCCTCACGAGCGCCGCACTCATCATCGCTGCCGCCGGACCCAGCGCGAGCGGCACCGTCGATTGGGCCATGGTCGCGAAGATCCGCGAAGAAGGCCTGCAGCACTCGCGCGTGATGGATCTCGAGTCGTACATGACCGACGTGCTCGGCGCGCGCCTCACGATGTCGCGCGACATGCAGCGCGCGCAGCAGTGGGCGCTCGGCGAGATGGCGCGCATCGGTCTCGTCAACGTCGTCGCCGAACCGTTCATGAATTACGGCGTCACGTGGGACAACGAGTACGTGTCGCTACATCTGCTCGCGCCCGACTACACGCCGATGACGGCCTACCCGATTGCGCACACGAACGGCACCGGCGGGCGGGTTGTCGCCGAGGCGGCGCTCGTGGACCTCCAATTGCGCGCCGATCTCGAGAAATACCGCGGCACGCTCCGGGGGAAGGCGGTGCTCGTCACGCCGCCGGTGCGCATCAACCTCGACGCCATGGCGGCCGGCACTCCGCGCCTCACGGAGGCGGATCTCGCCGCGCTCGAGCGCACCGTGATCGTGCCCCCGCGCCCAACGCCGCCGCGCGTGGTGCGCAACGCGGAGCTGCTCAGCGCCGCGGAGAAAGTGGCGTTCTATACCGCTGAAGGCGTGGCCGTCGTCCTGCAGAGCGATGGCGGCGGCGTCGGGTACGTATGGGGCTTTTCGCGTCCCGGCGCCCGCGAGGACGGCTGGGCGCGCGACGGAATGCTCACGTCGCCCGCGATGGTCGCCGTGACGCCGGAGCACTACAACCGGATGTATCGCCTGCTGCAGCGCGGCATGGCGGTGCGCGTCGAAGTGGAGGTGCGCAACCGGATCGGCGCGAAGGTTGAACAGGCGGCGAATCTCGTCGGCGAGATCCCCGGCTCCGATCTCAAGGACGAAGTCGTGATGATCGGCGCGCACTTCGACACGTGGCACGCGAGCCCGAACTCGAGCGACAACACGTCGGGCGTCGCCGTGGCGCTCGAGGCGGCGCGCATTCTCAAGGCCGTGGGCGCCAAGCCGCGGCGCACGATTCGCGTCGCGCTGTGGAGCGGCGAGGAGCAGGGGCTGTTTGGATCGCGCGCCTACGTGCGCAGCCACTTCGGCTCACCGCGCGATTCGCTGTATCCGCCCAAGCCGGCGTACGAGAAGTTCTCGGCGTACTTCAACCAGGACTACGGTGCCGGGCAGTATCGCGGCATCTACCTGCAAGGGAACGAGGCGGCGCGCACGATGCTGGCCGCGTGGATGGAACCGTTCCGCGACTTCGGCATGACGACCGTGTCGAACCAGAGCGTCGGAAGCACCGACCACGTGTCGTTCGACGAGGCCGGCCTGCCGGGTTTCCAGTTCCTGCAGGATCACATTCCCGGCAGCGCGGGGCACACGAATCTCGACTACCTCGAGACGATCAACGCCAACGACCTGATGAAGAACGCGGTCGTGATGGCGAGTTACGCGTACCATGCGGCGATGGCGGATACGCGCGTTCCGCGAAAGGGGAGATAGAGGAACGAACACTCGTTCCTTCGGACCAAGCCCCTGCACCCAGCACTCATGTCAGGGTTCTGTGAGGCGAACTCGGACGATTGCACCCGGTATTTACCCCACCACGCCCGCCAGATCCCATCGTTAGTATGCCGTCATCGGCGGTCGATTGGCCGCCGTGTCGAAACGGAACGGGAAGGTACCATGAAGTTCGCCCCAGTAGCTCCCGCGCTCACCGAGGACGCCCCGCAGAGCGGGACCGGCCTCCCATGTCAGGTCGCGCAGTGCGACGGCGTGCCGTGCCCCGACGTGCAGACGGATTGCGAGCACTGTGAACGCTCCACGCTGCCGAGTGCATCGAAGCCGCGCCGGCGACCGGACCACGATCATGCGTGAACTTCGATTGCACGGCCGTGGCGGGCAGGGCACTGTCGTCGCCTCGAAGCTGCTGGCCGTTGCACTCTTTCTCGAAGGACGACAGGTGCAGTCCTTCCCCATGTTCGGCGTCGAACGGCGCGGATCGCCGGTCACGGCCTTCCTGCGCGTGGACGACAAGCCTATCCGCCTGCGGTGTGAGATCGAGACGCCCGACGACTTGATCGTGCTCGATTCGACGCTGATTAGCGCCACCGATATCACGGCCGGACTCAAACCCGGCGGGCGAATCCTCATCAACTCCGACCGGGCGCCGGAGGACTTTCCGCAACTGCTCGAGCGTGCGCACGTGAGCACCGTAGACGCCACGGGCATTGCGGTTCGGCACGGTCTAGGCGGCAAGGCGCAGCCGATCGTGAACACGGCGATCCTCGGCGCGTTTGCCGCCGACAGCGGCCTGATCTCCTCTCGGACGATGTGCGACGCGATCCGCGAGGAAGTGCCGATGCTGATTGACGCCAACATCGCGGCGGCGACGGAAGCGATGGGCGCGGTGCGGCACGCGGCGATGGGCAGCGTTGCGGTGAGGGAGGTGGCTCGTGCCTGAGACGATCGCAACGACGCCGGGCACGCGCGCCGTGCCGGAGGTGGCGATCAGCACCATCTCGTCGCTCGTGACGCGGACAGGTTCGTGGAAGTACCAGTTTCCCGAGTACCACGATCGCGTGGCGCCGTGCAACGCCGGCTGCCCGGTAGGCATCGACATCGAGGGGTACCTGAACCTGCTTCGCGAGGGGCGCGTGGACGAAGCGCGCGACCTGTTGCTCGCGGAGAATCCACTCCCCGCAGTGACGGGCCGCGTCTGCCATCATCCGTGCGAGAACGCGTGCAACCGGCGCGCGCTCGACGGCGCCGTGGCCATTCACGCGGTGGAACGCGCGATGGGCGATCTGGCGCATGAACGGCCGGCGCCGCTACTGAAGGGCGCGCCGCGTGCCGAGCGAGTAGCGGTGGTCGGTTCCGGACCCGCCGGCCTCGCGTGTGCGTACCACCTCGCGCGCTTCGGCTACGGCGTGACGGTGTTCGAGTCAGCACCGCTGCCGGGTGGCATGCTTCGCCTCGGCATCCCCGAGTTCCGGCTGCCGCGCGAAGTGCTCGACAAGGACATCGCGCGGGTGGCGGCACACGGGGTCGAGATCAAGTGTGACGTGCGCATCGGTACCGACCTGGCGTGGGACGAACTGACCAGGACCTTCAACGCGGTGTGCATCGCCACCGGCGCGCACACGAGCCGCGCCCTCGATGTCCCGGGCGAGCAGTTGCCCGGCGTACGGCCGGGGCTCGCGTTCCTGCGCAACGTGAACAGCGGCAAACGCCCTAAGCTGGGCAAGCGTGTAATCGTCGTCGGCGGAGGCAACACGGCCATGGACTGCGCGCGCAGCGCGATGCGCCTCGGCGCCAAGGTCACCGTGGCGTACCGCCGCACGCGCGAGCAGATGCCGGCGATCAATGAGGAGATCGAGGACGCGATGCGCGAGGGGGCGGAGTTCGTCTTCCTTGCCAACCCGCTGGAGTTCACTGAGAAGGGCGGGCGCGTGCACACGATGGTGTGCGAGCGCATGGTGCTCGGAGAACCCGACGCGAGCGGTCGCCGCCGGCCGCTGCCGACGGGCGAGCGGTTCACGCTCGAAGTGGACACGGTGCTGACGGCGATCGGCGAATCATCGGCGCTGGAGGGGTTCTTCACCGACGTTGAGGGCGCCGACTCCGGCCTGCGCGTGGATGCGCTCGGCGGCACGAGTCGCGATTTGCTCTACGCGAGCGGCGACGTGACGGACCTCGCGCGCACTGTAGCCGACGCACTCGGTATGGGAAAGCGCGCCGCGATCGGCATTGACCGCCATCTCCGCCGGTACCACGGCGACACGACGGAATTGAACGCGCTGCGCTTTGCCGATGGCAACCTGAGTGCGGCGCGCTGGCTGAGGCGCGATCCGATTCGCCGCACGGCAGCGGTGAATAAGGTCGTGACGGCGGATGACCTGAACTTCACGCAGTTCCGCCGCGTGCCGCGGCACGCCGAGGCGCACCTCGAGAGCGACATTGCCCGTCGCGGCTTCAGCGAAGTGAACTCGGGGCTCTCGACGGCCGATGCGATGGACGAAGCGAAGCGCTGCCTCAACTGCGGCGTCTGCACGGAATGCGACGTCTGCCTGATCTTCTGCCCCGACGCGGCGATCACGCACGCGGCCGACGGCGCGTACGCGATTGCGATGGACTACTGCAAGGGATGCGGCATCTGCGCCGCCGAGTGTCCACGCGGGGCGATCACCATGACGCAGGACCGGCCATGAAGAAAGTGATGGTGGGCAATCACGCCGTGGCATGGGGGGCGCGGCTCGCGCGCGTCGAGGTGATCTCGGCGTACCCGATCACGCCGCAGACGCAGGTGGTCGAGAAACTCTCGGAGATGTGCGCCGACGGCACGCTTGCCGCGTGCTTCATCAAGGTGGAGTCGGAGCACTCGGCGATGGCGGCCGTTATCGGCGCGTCGGCGACCGGCGCGCGCACGTTCACCGCCTCGTCATCCCACGGCCTGCTCTACATGCACGAGATGCTGCACTGGGCGGGCGGTGGCCGGCTGCCGATCGTGATGGCTGACATCAACCGCGCGGTGGGGCCGGGGTGGAACATCTGGACCGACCAGAACGACAGCTTGTCGCAACGCGACACCGGTTGGGTGCAGCTCTACTGCGAGACGAATCAGGAGGTTGTGGACACCACGGTGATGGCGTTCAAGCTCGCCGAGCAGTTGAACGTGCCGGTGATGCTGATGCTCGACGGCTTCTACCTCTCGCACACCGCCGAGCCGGTGGACATTCCCGACCAGGAGCTAGTGGATCGGTTCCTGCCGAAGCGAGAGGCGCCGTACAAGCTCGACGTCGAGCATCCACATGCGTTCGGCGCGCTGGTGAAGCCCGACGCGTACATGGAAATGCGTTGGCTAATGCAGGAGGCGCTACGTAAGGTGCCGCAGGCGCTTGAGGCCATCGAGAAGGACTGGATGCGCATGTTTGGCCGCTCGTACGGCGCCATCGAGGCGTACCGCGCGGAGGACGCCGAGCTGCTGCTCGTGACGTCCGGGACGGTGACGAGCACGGCGCGCGCGGTGGTGGATGCGCGGCGCGCGGCCGGCGAGAAGATCGGCGTGCTCAAGGTGAAGATGTTCCGACCGTTCCCGACAACGCTGCTGCGCGACGCACTGAGCGGCGTGGCGCGCGTGGCGGTGCTCGACCGCAACGTATCGCCGGGGCACGGCGGGATCTTTGCCGAGGAACTGCGGTCGGCGCTGTACGACCTGCCGGCGGCCGAGCGTCCCGAGATCTTCGGGTACGTGCTCGGGCTTGGCGGCCGCGACATCACGCCGACGGTGATTGACGACGTCATCGAGCAGACGCGGACGGGGACGGTGCCTTCGCGCGCGGACCTTTGGGTGGGAGTGAACCTGTGAGCCAGCTGCGGATTGACGAATTCATTCCCGAGAACCGGCTGCTCGCGTCGGGGCACCTCGCGTGCCCGGGCTGCGCGGCGCCGCTCGCGATGAAGCTCACGCTCAACGTGCTTGGCTCCGACACCATCGTGGTGATGCCAGCGTGCTGCTACACGATCATCGCTGGACCGTGGCCGCAGAGTTCGCTGCAGGTGCCGGTGTTTCACACGGCGTTCGCGACCGGGCCAGCGGTGGCATCGGGTATTCGCGCGGCGCTCGACGTGCAGGGCAAGCACGACACGACGGTGCTCGTCTGGGTGGGTGACGGCGGCACCTTCGACATCGGCATTCAGTCGCTGTCGGGGGCCGCGGAGCGCAACGAGAACATCCTGTACGTCTGCTACGACAACGAGGCGTACATGAACACCGGCATCCAGCGCTCGTCGGCGACGCCATGGGGGGCATGGACGACGACGACGCCGGCGCAATATCCCGAGTCGTCGAACAAGAAGGACATCCTTGCGATCATGGCGGCGCACAACATTCCGTACGCTGCCACGGCGACGCCGGCTTATCCGGTGGACTTCGTCGAGAAGGTGACGAAAGCGAAGGCGATGCGCGGGACTCGTTTCATTCATGTGCTGTCGCCGTGTCCGCCGGGTTGGAAATGCGGTGACGATGAAGGGCTCGAGCTGGCGCGCATGGCGGTGCAGAACCGCGTCTTCCCGATGCTCGAAGTCGAAGACGGCCAGCGCTGGCGCTTTACGATGGATCACGCGGGCGACCTGGTGGAGCCGTATCTGCGACGCCAGGGGCGGTTCCGCCATCTGCGCGCGGCGCAGGTGGCGCACATCCAGGCCGAAGTGACGGCGCACTGGGAGTTGTTGTTGCGCCGGGTACAGGCCGAACCACTTGTCCCCGCGGGAGTTGCCGTCGCAGACTGACCTGGACGTTGCGCCTCGCGCGCCCGGACCGCATCGTTCGCCCGACTTTACCTTATGGCGGGTGGGCGACTTCCCTGTCGTCGCAAGATGGCGGGGAAGGCTATTCTAACGGGTAGCGTTTTCTTGCTCTCGATTACAACAGCGCTTTTTATATAGGAAGTGGACTCATGAACACCGCCACAACCGACCGACCAATGTCCAGCAATCGCGACGTACGCTCGCTAAGCCCGCTCAAGAATCTCACTGGCAAGGCCTACGTGGCCGCCATCATGGAGAAGGTGAAGGCGCAGAACCCGGCGGAGCCGGAGTTCCACCAGGCGGTGCACGAAGTTGTTGACTCGCTCAGCCTCGTGCTCGACCGCCATCCCGAGTACAAGTCGGCGCACATCGTCGAACGCCTCATCGAACCGGAGCGTGTGATCCTGTTCCGCGTGCCGTGGGTGGATGATGCGGGCGAGATCCAGATCAATCGCGGCTTCCGCATTGAGATGAACAGCGCAATAGGTCCGTACAAGGGCGGCCTGCGCTTCCACCCTTCGGTGAACCTCGGGATCCTCAAGTTTCTGGCCTTCGAGCAGGTGTTCAAGAATTCGCTGACGACGCTGCCGATGGGCGGCGGCAAGGGCGGCAGTGACTTCGACCCGAAGGGGAAGAGTGACACGGAAGTGATGCACTTCTGCCAGAGCTTCATGACCGAGCTCTTCCGCCACATCGGGGCGAACACCGATGTCCCCGCCGGCGACATCGGCGTAGGTGGACGCGAGATCGGATTCCTGTTCGGCCAGTACAAGCGCCTGAAGAACGAATTCACCGGCGTGCTGACCGGCAAGGGCGTGGCGTGGGGCGGCTCGCTCATTCGCCCGGAAGCGACGGGCTTTGGCACGGTCTATTTTGCGCAGGAGATGCTCGCGTCGAAGGGGACCGATTTCCAGGGCAAGCTCGTGGCGGTGTCGGGCTTCGGCAACGTGGCGTGGGGCGCCGTGCAGAAGGTCAATGACCTCGGCGGCAAGGTTGTTACGATCTCGGGTCCCGACGGCTTCGTCCACGACAAGGCCGGCATTGCGGGCGACAAGTGGGAGTACATGCTCAAGCTGCGCGCGACGGGCCAGGACATCGTTGCGCCCTACGCAGACCAGTTCAAGGACGCGACGTTCCATGCCGGCAAGCGGCCCTGGGGCGTGAAGGTGGACGTGGCGCTGCCGTGCGCGACACAAAACGAACTTGACGGCAACGACGCGGCCGAGCTGGTGAAGAACGGCTGCCTGTTTGTCGCCGAGGGTGCGAACATGCCCAGCACGCCGGAAGCCGTGGAAGCGTTCCAGAAGGCTGGCGTGCTATTCGCGCCGGGCAAAGCAGCGAACGCAGGTGGCGTGGCGGTGTCGGGCCTCGAGATGTCGCAGAACAGCATGCGGTACGGCTGGACGCGCGAGGAAGTTGACGCGAAGCTGCACGTGATCATGAAGAGTATCTACCACGCGGCGAGCACCGCGGCGGCCGAGTACGGCACGCCGGGAAACCTGGTGAACGGCGCGAACATCGCCGGCTTCTTGAAGGTTGCCAACGCGATGATGGACCAGGGCGCCGTCTGATCACGACGCTCCCGGCATCAGGGCACGGGCGCGGGGTGCGCAACTGCCGCCCCGCGTCGCTGTCTTTCGCCGCGACGGGAGGAGAGGACGCGTGACCGAGCGACCGGGCGCGACGCGAGCCGACGAGGCTGCGCCGTTCGAGGGGTTCCAGGACCTGATGCCTTATCGGGTGCAGGACATCCTGCTCGTGTCGAGCCTCTACGACGCGTTCACGCTGCAGGAAGACGGCCGACTCAACGAGTTGGTGATGGGCGAAGTCATTGACCTCGACACGCACCACACGCCGCACATCACGCACGTCTCGAGCGGCGCCGAGGCGGTGGCGAAGGCGAGCACGCAGCGCCGCTTCAACCTGGTGATCACGACGATCAACCCGGGTGACATGGGCGCGACGGCGCTGGCGCAGGCGCTCTCGGACGCGGGGCTCGACGTGCCGGTGCTGGTGCTGGCGTACGACCACCGCGAGCTCACGGACTTCGTCGCGCGCGCCGACCTGTCGCACATCGAGCGCTGCTTCCTCTGGCAGGGCGACGCGCGGATCCTGCTGGCGATGGTGAACTACATCGAGGATCAGCGGAACGTGGCGCACGACACGGCGACGACGGGCGTGCGCGTAGTCCTCCTCGTTGAGGACAGCATCCGCTACTACTCGTCCATCCTGCCGACGGTGTACAGCGAGATCATCCGGCAGTCGGCGAATGCGCTGGGCGAGGGAAGCAACCTGTCGCACAAGCTAGTGCGCCTGCGCGCCCGCCCGAAGATCCTCCTGTGCACCTCGTACGAAGAGGCGTGGGCGCGATGGACCACGCACCGCGACCACGTGCTGGGCATTATCACCGACGTGGAGTTCCCGCGCGATGGCGCGGTGGCCCGCGACGCGGGATTCGCCCTCGCCCGCGCGGTGCGCGAGCAAGCGCCCGACGTGCCGGTGCTGATGCAGTCGGGGCGCACGGAGTACTTCGCGCGCGCGGCGGAGGAGGGCCTGCCGTTCGTGCTGAAGGGGTCGCCGACGATGCTGCACGAGCTGCACGGTTTCATCGTGGAGTACTTCGCGTTCGGCGACTTCGTGTTCCGCATGCCAGACGGCCGCGAAGTCGGCCGCGCCGCGGACCTTCGCGCGCTGGAAGAGCAGCTGGCCACGGTGCCGGTGGAGTGCATCGTGAACCACGGCGAACGGAACCATTTCTCCACCTGGCTGGCGGCGCGCGCCGAGTTCGGGCTCGCCCATCGGCTGCGCGCACGCCAGATCTCGGACTTCGTGAGCCCCGAGGACCTGCGGACGTCGCTCATTGACTCGCTGGCCGCGTATCGCGACGACCAAGCGCAGCTGCAGGTGGGCGACTTCGACCGCGAGAGTTTCGACGCGTCCGTTCCGTTCTTCGCGCGCATTGGCGGCGGCTCCATCGGCGGCAAGGCGCGCGGCCTCGCCTTCGTGCGCCGGCTCATCGGGTTGCATACCGTGCACCGCCGCTTCCCCGGCGTGCACGTGGGCGTGCCGCCCGCCGTCGTACTGGGCACCGACGTTTTCGACCGGTTCCTCGCCGAGAATGACCTGCTCGACTTTGCGATTCACGCGACGGACGATGACGAACTCGTCGAGCGTTTCCTGCAGGCCTGGCTCCCCGCGGATGTGATGGACGACCTCGACGTCTTTCTCCAGCAGGTGCGCTGGCCGCTGGCGGTGCGCTCGTCGAGCCTGCTCGAGGATTCGCAGTACCAGCCGTTCACCGGCGTCTACGACACGCTCATGCTGCCGAACCGGCACGCCGACCCCGCGGTGCGCCTCGCGTGGCTCGTCGAAGCGGTGAAGCGGGTGTACGCCTCGACCTTCACGCGAAACGCCAAGGCCTATCTTCGGGCGACACCGTATCGCCTCGAGGAAGAGAAGATGGCGGTGATCATCCAAAAGATCGTCGGTGCCGAGCACGGCCCGCGCTTCTACCCTGATTTCTCGGGCGTGGCGCGCTCGCACAACTTCTACCCCGTCGCGCCGATGCACGCGGAAGACGGCGTCGCCGCCGTGGCCCTGGGACTCGGACGCGCCGTCGTTGAGGGCGGTCGCGTGTTGACGTTTTGTCCGCGCGCACCGCGCAATCTGCTGCAGTTCTCGTCGGTGGGCGACATCCTCGCGAACTCGCAGCGGCAATTCTGGGCCGTGGATTTCAGCGCCGCCGACAACAGCGGACCCGATCGGGGCCTGCGCGAACGGAGCTTCGACCTCGACGCCGCCGAGGAAGACGGAACGCTGCGCGCGGTGGGCTCAACCTACTCGGCGGAGAATGACGCCGTGTATGACGGGCTGTCGCGCCGCGGCACGCGGATCGTGAGTTTTGCGCCGATCCTCAAGCACAATTTGTTCCCGCTGGCGCCGCTCGTGACGGACCTGCTGGAGATCGGCATGGGGGGGATGAACCGTTCGTGCGAGATCGAGTTTGCCGTGCGTCTCGCGCAGGGCGCCGATGAACCACACGAGTTCGGCTTCTTGCAGCTGCGCCCGCTCGTGCTGTCGCGCGAGTCCGGGTCGCTCGACATCGGCGAGGTGGCTCCTGAGGCGCTGCTCTGCCGCAGCCCGTGGGTGCTTGGAGATGGCCTCGTGGACACACTGCGGCATGTAGTGGTGGTAGACTCGCTGCGTTTCGATCGCGCACAGTCGCGCGACGCGGCACGAACGATCGCGCGATTCAACGCCGACCTCGTTGAGCGCAGCGTGCCGTACCTGCTCATCGGTGTCGGACGGTGGGGCTCGGCGGACCCGTGGCTTGGAATTCCTGTGCGCTGGGAGGAGATCTCCGGGGCGCGGGTAATCGTGGAGGCGGGGTTCCGCGACTTCCGCGTGGTGCCGTCGCAGGGAAGCCACTTCTTCCAGAACCTCGTGTCGTTTCAGGTGGGCTACTTCACGACGAATCCCGAGTTTGGCGACGGTTTCGTAGACTGGAATTGGTTGGCGGCGCAGTCAGCCGTAGCCGAAGAGGGACACGTTCGACTGCTCGAGTTCGAGCACCCGTTGGTTGTGCGGATGGACGGACGACGCAGCGAGGGTGTCATCCAGAAGCCACGCTGAGCTGCGGAGCGTCGGGTGGCGGTGGCAGTCGTGTTTGATTTCCCGTTCGGTCGGCAGTACGATCAAGGGAACGCATTCTATTCGAGGTTTGCGCGCCGCCGACGCGGCGCGCGGCCCGCAGCAGCGACAGGAGAATCTCCATGAAGCGGTATCTCGGCTCGGTTCTTGTGGCGGTCGCATTCGCGGCCGCCTGCGGCGGTTCGGATCACTCGACGCCGCCCACTTCCCCAGCCTCACAGACCACGACCGCGGCGAACGCCGGGACAGGCGCCATCTCCGGCGACGGCACGACGACAGGCGCGACAGCCGCAACCACGATCACGGGGACGATCTCAGGCTTCGGTGGCACGTGCCCTGCGGTGTCGTTCAAGCTTGAAGCCAAGGTCATCAAGACGGACGCCTCAACCAGCTTCGGCGACGGCAAGTGCTCGGACCTCAAGGACGGCGTCAAGGTCGGCGTGTCGGGCACCGTGCAGGCTGACGGCAGCATTCTCGCGAAGCAGGTGAAGGTGGCCCCGCCGCCGCCCCCGCCGCCGGTGACGGTGGAAGGGACGGTGAGCGCGCTGAGCGGGACGTGCCCGAAGATCACGTTCACGGTGGCGAGCAAGACGTTCACGACCGACAGCCTGACGCGGTTCGGCGACGTGGGCTGCGCGGCGGTGAAGAACGACGCGAAGGTTGCGGTGGTGTCGCAGGTGCAGGCGAACGGCACGGTGCGGGTGCTGACGGTGAAGGTCATTCCGCCGCCGCCCCCGCCGCCGGTCATCACTGGCACGGTCACGAGCGTGACGGGCACCTGCCCGGCCATCACCATCACCCTGGAGGCGAAGGTCGCGGTGACGAGCTCATCGACCGTCTTTGACGGAAAGGCGTGCGGTGACGTGAAGGCTGGCGCAAAGGTGGGGATCTACGGCACCTACGCGACTGGTTCGACGACGCTCACGGCAACAAAAGTTGTGATTCGATAGTCCTTGGCCGCCCCGTCGGTTACCGACGGGGCGGCTTTCGCATCGGCGCACGTGCGCCGGCTGGAGGATCTCGATGACAGACGAACTGAGCAGGCGAGACTTCGTGAAGCTTGGGTTTGCCGGCGCCGCTAGCCTAGCCGTGGCGCCAACAGTCGACGCCGCCGGAGCGCCGGGCGCGGCGATGGCGCTGCCAACCCGCGCACTCGGGCGGACGGGGCACCATCCGTTCATCTTCAGCCTTGGCGGACAGGCGTCGCTGGAGCAACCCGATAAACACGACGTATCCATCGCCATCATCAACCGAGCGATTGACCTCGGCGTGAACTACATCGACACCGCCGCGGCGTACGGGCGGACGCGCGACCCGTCGAAGCAGCGCTGGGATCAGGACGGCATCAGCCAGACGAATATCGGCGAGGTGATGGCGACGCGCCGCAAGGAAGTGTTTCTCGCGAGCAAGACCGACGACCGCACGAAGGACGGGTCGCTGCGCCTGCTCGAGCAAAGTCTGCGGTTGCTGCACACGGACCACTTGGACCTGTGGCAGATCCACAACGTCCAAAACGACACCCAGATCGATCAGATCTTCGGCAAGGACGGCGTCATCGAGGCGCTGATCAGCGCGCGCGACCAGAAGATGGTGCGGTTCCTCGGTATCACGGGGCACTATGATCCGGCGGTGCTGGCCAAGGCGATTGACCGCTTCCCGTTCGACACGATCCTGATGGCGCTCAATGCGGCCGACACGCACTACTTGCCGTTCAAGAATGAGCTGCTCCCGCTGGCGAACCAGAAGAGCATGGGCGTGATCGGGATGAAGATCCCGGCGCGCAGCCGACTCTTCAAGGAAGGCGCGGTCAACACGATGAAGGACGCATTGGGCTACGTGCTGACGCTTCCCGTGAGCACGGTGATCATTGGCTGCGACACCGTCGAGCAACTCGATGACAACGTCGCGATCGCCAAGTCCTTTGCGCCGCTCTCGGTCGCCGAGATGTCGCGCATCGAGGGTCTAGCGGCGAACAACCTGCCGAACGGTCACTGGTTCAAGAAGCCGGCGGCTGCCGGGAGTGGCGTCGCGGAAGAAGACCAGAACATGGCGTAGACGGTCGTGAGCGTTGGGCGGGGGCGTCGGCAGTGAGCCGGCGCCCCCTTTCGCATGCGGCGGTATCTTTCCGGACATGTCAGACGCTTCTTCTGCACGGACGCCCGCGGCGGCGGACGCGAACCTTGAGCTCTCGCCCGACGTGATGCGGGCGATGGGTCGCGCCGTCGTGGATCGCGCCGTCGCGCACCTCGCCTCGCTCAGCGACCAGCCGAGCCGAGGCGACGTGGACGCCGCGGCCCTCTGCCGTGCGCTTCGCGAACCAATCCCAGAGCGTGGAGCGGATTTCGAGCTGCTGCTTGAACATCTGTTCGACGAACTGATCCCGCGGTCGTTCACGACGCCGGGTCCCGGATATCTGGCCTACATCCCCGGTGGCGGCGTCTATCCCGCCGCGCTGGCCGACTTCATCGCCGACACGACCAACCGCTACACCGGCGTGTGGCAAGCGGCGCCCGCGCTGGTGCAACTCGAGGCCAATGTGCTCGAGTGGCTGCGCGAGTGGATGTGCTTCCCCGAAGGGACGAGCGGCTTGCTGACCCCCGGCGGCTCGATGGCGACGCTCAACGCCATCCTCTGCGCGCGCGAACGGTACCTCGGAACGGACATCCGCGGGGGGACGTTGTACACGTCCGATCAGGGACATCACTCGATCGAGAAATCTGCAAAGCTGGCTGGCATCTTTGCGGATCGCGTTCGCTTGATTTCCGCCGACGCGCAGTACCGCATGCGCGCGGACGTGCTCAAGGCGGCGATCGCCGCTGATCGCATGGCGGGCCGGCGGCCGTTCATGGTGGTGTCGTCGGCGGGCACCACGAACACCGGCGCGGTTGACCCACTGGACGCGATCGCCGACGTGTGCGCCGCGGAGGGGATGTGGCACCACGTCGATGGCGCGTACGGCGCATTCTTCCACGCCGTGCCTGAGTTGCGGCCGCTGCTGGCCGGCCTGCCGCGCGCCGACTCGCTCACGCTCGATCCGCACAAGGGGATGTTTCTGCCCTACGGCACAGGAGCGCTGCTGGTGCGCGACGGCTCAGCGCTACGCGCCGTGCACACGGCGACGGCGGGTTACTTGCCGGCGAGCACTGACGAGTTCTACGATCCCAGCCAGTACGGTCCCGAACTGTCGCGCGGGTTTCCGGGGCTCAGAGTCTGGCTGGCCCTCAAGCTGTTCGGGGCCGCGCGCTACCGTGCGGCGATCGCCGAGAAGCGCGCGCTGGCCGTGTGGGCGGCGGAACGCGTGGCGCAGATTCCGGGCGTCGTGATGGATGCGTGGCCGCAACTGTCGCTCTTCGCCTTTCATCTCGAGGGGCCGAAGCTCGCCACACTCGACGCGCGCAATGCGGCGACTGCGGCGCTGATGGAGCGGGTGACGGCGAGAGGCCGGGTGATGCTGACCGGTTGCACCGTGGCCGGCCGGCACTTGGCGCGCGTCTGTGTGCTGAGCTTTCGCACGAGGGCAGGGGAAATGGAAGCGTGCGTGGCGCAGTTGGCAGAGGAAGCAGAGCGCATCCTGGCGTCATAACCCGAATCGCCGGGCCCCAATACGCGCGGCGCCTTGGGCATTCGCGGAAGAACCGTGCCGAGCTGACGCTCGACGAGACTGGCCTGCGCCTGCGTGTACCACTCGGTATGTTTCAGCATCCCCGACGGAGCGCATGCGTGGCAAGGCCGAACTTCAATTTCCAGAAGCGTCAGAAAGAACTGGCCCGCCAGCAAAAGCGCTTGGAGAAGCTCGCGCGCAAGCGCGAGCGCGGGAACGCGCCGGACAGCGCGGTGGATGAAGGTGCCGCCGCACCAGAGGAAGCGGGCGAGACGCCGGCGGCGGACGCCCCAACGGACGACTGACAAGTCCGCGCGAGCAGCGCCGCGCGAAAAGCCGCGGCGAGGGGGCCGCGTGTGTGAGCCAGGTCACGGACGAACTGAGCCGTCAGTCGGCATACAGGAGGCGCTGCGCAGCGAGAACGTTGCAAGGCGCAGTACTGGATCGGCTCTCATGAAATCGGGGTAGTAGTTCAGGACTGGCATCCCGACTGGTCAAGATGTAAGATGCTTAGTAGTAAGAAAAGATCCTCTTCCCCCCGGAGGTACCGTGCCCCCCATGAAACGGTCCGGCCCCGTCGTGCTCGTGCTTGCCCTCCTCGTGGCGTGCGGCGGAGGCGGTGGCCCGGGCGGCGGTAACAGCGGCGACCCCACGTCGCCGTATACAACGCCAGGCACGCCGACCGGCGGAACACCGAGCACGCCATCGGTGCCAGCGACGAACGAGATCATCGGGACCGCGTCAAACGCCTTCAATCCGACCAGCCTCTCCGTCGCGAAGGGGACTACCGTGACGTTCACATTCCAGGCCGAGCACAACGTGAACTTCGACGCAGTGACGGGTGCCCCTGCCAACATCGCCACCCAGTCAAGCGGTTCAGTGGCTCGCGCCTTCTCGACCGCGGGGACGTTCGGCTTCAATTGCACCCTGCACTCGGGAATGCGCGGCACCGTGGTTGTGAACTGACCGGGCGGCGCTATGGTGCCTCCCACCCCTTGGCGCGCTTCAGCGCCTTGATCCAGCCGGCGGCGAGTGTCTTTCTCGCCGCCGGTTTCATTAGCGGTGCGAATCGGCGATCGGCCCGCCAATGCCGCGCGATGTCGGCCTGATTCTGCCAGAAACCGACGGCGAGACCCGCGAGATACGCCGCGCCGAGTGCCGTCGTCTCGGCGACCATCGGCCGCACGACGGGCACGTTCAGCACGTCGGCCTGCATCTGCATGAGCAGGTTGTTGCTGCACGCACCGCCATCCACGCGCAGTTCCCTGAGGTGGATGCCGGCGTCGGCTTCCATGGCGTGGAGCACGTCCATCACCTGCAGGGCGATGCCCTCGAGTGCAGCGCGCGCGATATGCGCGCGAGTCGCGCCGCGCGTAATTCCCGCGAGAAGGCCGCGCGCGTACTGGTCCCAGTGCGGCGCTCCGAGTCCGGCGAACGCAGGGACGAGATACACGCCATGCGTATCCGGAACGGATGCTGCGAGCGACTCCACCTCAGCGGACGAGCGGATGATCCCGAGTCCGTCGCGCAGCCACTGCACAACCGCGCCGGCGATGAAGATGCTCCCCTCGAGCGCGTACTCCGTGCGATTGCCGATGCGCCAAGCCACCGTCGTGAGGAGGTTGTTCCGTGAGGCGATGGGCGCGATGCCGGTGTTCATCAGCATGAAGCAACCGGTGCCGTAGGTGCTCTTCACCATCCCCGGCTTCGTGCAGACCTGGCCGAAGAGCGCGGCCTGCTGGTCGCCGGCGATGCCGGCAATGGGGATCGAACCGCCGAGGAGCGTCGTGCGCCCGTATACCTCGCTCGACGAGCGAACGTCCGGCAGCATTGAGCGCGGCACGCCGAAGATCCTCAGGAGGTCGTCGTCCCAGTCACCGCGGCGGATGTCATAGAGCATCGTGCGCGACGCATTGCTCGCGTCGGTGACGTGCACCAGACCGCCCGTGAGATTCCAGACGAGCCACGAATCCACGGTGCCGAAGGCGAGCTTGCCGGCCTTCGCCTTCGTACGCGCACCGGGGACGTGCCGCAGGATCCACTGCACTTTGGTCGCCGAGAAATAGGCATCCACCACCAGGCCTGTCTTGCGGCGGATCACGCGGTCGAGCTTGCGCTTCTTGAGCGCGTCGCAGAACGACGCGGTGCGCCGGTCCTGCCAGACAATCGCGTTGCCGACGGGGACGCCCGTGTCGCGATCCCACACGATCGTGGTTTCGCGCTGGTTGGTGATGCCAATGGCCGCGATGTCTGTCGCGGTGAGATTGGCCTTGCGCATCACCTCGGCGGCGACGGCAAGTTGCGTGGACCAGATGTCGGCCGGGTCATGCTCGACCCAACCGGGCTTCGGGAACAGCTGTGGGAACTCGCATTGCGCGACGGCGACGATGCCGCCTTCGTGATCGAAGAGGATTGCCCGCGAGCTGGTGGTTCCTTGGTCGAGAGCCAGGATACAGGGCATGGGGCTCCGAAGCAGTCGGGTGTGGCGCGAATTTACCGTGCGATGTCGCGTGGGGCGACGGGTCGGCCGTACCTTGCTGGGGGCACCCCCCGCGTGGAGATTGCAGTCGAGTTGCTCCTGCCGCCGAATCGTGGAGAGGTCGGACGATGAGCACGCGGAAGCGAAAGGTGGTGGCAGTAGCCCCGGGCCCGACCGAGCAACTGCTTCGGGGTCAGACGATCCTGGAGTCGGTGGCGGAGGGTACGACCGATGCCATTTACCTCAAGGACACGCGTGGCCGGTACGTGCTGATCAGCGCGGCAGTATGCCGCCTTGCGGGCATGCCGCGCGATGCAATCATCGGCCACGACGACAGGGTGCTGCACTCGCCGGAACAGGCCCGGGCGACGATGGCGATCGATGCCGAGATCATGGCATTGGGTGTCACGAAGACCACCGAGGACACGCTGGAGTTGGGCGGTGTGCCGCGGACGTTTCTGACCACCAAGGGACCGGTGAAGGACGCCCACGGCACGGTGATCGGCCTGTTCGGCGTCTCCCGCGACATCTCGGAGCGCAAGCGTATCGAGCAGGCACTGCACGAGAGTGAATTGCGCTACCGTACGCTCCTCGAGTGGTCACCGGTCCCGATCATCGTGCATCGCGATGGCCGTGTGCTGTTCGCGAACGCCGCGGCACTCACGTTGTATCGCACACCATCGTTGCCGGCGCTGATCGGCGCCTCGGTGTTCGACTTCACGGCGCCCGAACACCGGGAGTTCGTTCGACAGCGCACGCAGGCGGCCGTGGCGCGTGGTGTCGGCACGACGACGCCGGCCGTGGAGCTTGGCGCCGTCTGCGCGGACGGCACGCGCGTGATGGTGGAAGTGCAAGGTGTCGTCGTACTCTTCGACGGCGCGCCGGCGATGGTCACGGTGTCGCGCGATGTGACCGAGCAACACGCGAAGGATGCCGCGTTGCGCGAGAATGAGTATTTCTTCCGCGAGTCGCAGCGCGTGGCGCACATCGGCTCGTATCGCGCTGACTTCGTGGTGGCGACGTGGCGGTCGTCCCGCGTGCTAGACCAGATTTTCGGCATCACGCAGGCGTCGGAGCATCCGATCAGCGACTGGATCGCCCTTATCCACCCAGAGGATCGGGAGCGCATGACGCGGTACCTCGAGCAGGAGGTGATTGGGCGCGGGGTGTTGTTCGACAACGAGTACCGCATCGTCCGGCCGAGCGACGGCGCGGTGCGATGGGTGCACGGACTGGGCGAGCTCGAGCGACGGGACGGTGCCGTCGTGGCGATGACCGGCACGATCCAGGACATCACGGAGCGTCGAGCTGCCGAGGAGGCATTACGGCAAAGCGAAGAGCGGCACCGTGCCATCCTGCAGACGGCGATGGACGGTTTTGTGCTGGCCGACAGGGAGGGGCGCCTCCTCGAGGTCAACGAAGCGTACGCGACGATGAGCGGCTACGGCGTGGCCGATCTGCTGGAAATGCACGTTGCGGACATCGAAGCCAACGAATCGCCCGCTGAGATCGCGAGCCACCTGTCGAGGCTCGCGGCAAGCGGGCAGGACCGCTTCGAGTCACGGCATCGCCGCAAGGATCGAAGCATCTTCGATGTCGCGGTCAACATGCAGGTCGAGGTGGGCGACGCGAACCGAGGCGCAGAAGATGGAATCGGTGGGACGGCTGGCAGGCGGCGTCGCGCACGACTTCAACAACATGTTGGGCGTCATCCTCGGCAACGTGGACATTGCACTCGAGCAGGTGGCGGCGGGCGACCCGCTGCGCGAGGACCTCGAGGAGGTGCGGCGCGCGGCCGTGCGTTCGGTGGAGCTCACGCGCCAGCTGCTGGCCTTCGCGCGCCGACAAGCCGTGGCGCCGAAGGTGCTCGACCTGAACGACACCGTAACCGGCATGCTGAAGATGCTCGAGCGACTCATCGGCGAGGATATCACCATCGAATGGAAGCCGCAGCCGTCGCTCTGGCCGGTGAAGGTCGATCCGTCGCAGGTGGACCAGATTCTGGCCAACCTTTGCGTCAATGCGCGCGATGCCATCACCGGTCCGGGCCGGCTCGTGATTGAAACAACGCATCGCACGTTCACGGCGGCTGAGCTGGCGATGCATCCGGAAGTGGCCGCAGGCGAGTATGTGCTGTTGTCCGTGACGGACAACGGCGTCGGCATGAGCACGGAAACGCTCTCGCACCTGTTCGAGCCGTTCTACACGACGAAAGCCGTTGGGAAGGGCACCGGACTCGGCCTTGCCACGGTGTGGGGCATCGTGCGCCAGAACGACGGCTTCGTCGACGTGTCGAGCAGTCTGGGGAGCGGTAGTTCCATCGGCATCTACCTGCCGCGGCATGTGGGCGAGGATCCGCGGGCGGCGTCACCCGGGCTGTCGCCCGGGGGACTGCGGGGGCAGGAGACGATCCTGCTGGCCGAGGACGAACCGGGCCTCCTCGCGCTCACCGCGCGGATGCTCGAGCGGCAGGGGTATCGCGTGCTTCGCGCGGGCTCTCCGGGAGAGGCGATACGCATCGCCGCGGAGCATCCGGGAGAAATTCAGTTGCTCATTACCGATGTGGTGATGCCGGAGATGAACGGGAGCGACCTCGCGCAACACCTCCTCGCGCTGTATCCCGGCATGAAGCGGCTGTTTATGTCAGGGTATGCGGCCGACGTGGAGGCGAATCGCGGCGTGCTCGAGTCTGGCCTGCACTTCATCCCGAAGCCGTTCTCTCAGGAAGCGTTGACCCGCCGCGTACGGGAGACGCTTGACGAAGGCGGCACCGAGTAGCGTCGCGTGCCGGTAGCGGCACGCGGCGCGAGCACCCATTGATGCGTTAGGGCGACTTCGGGGCTGGCGATGGCGTCGGCTTCGTCGACTTGACCGCGTCCGCGAATTCCCGCTCGATCGTGGACAGTTCGTTCTTCGCCTCGATGAGCGTCGTGCGCATCGCACCAGTCGGCGGCGACATCGTGCCCGTGCGTGCCCCCGAGCTCGCATAGACCGAGAGCAGCGTGCCGAGGCGCTGGCGCACCGCCTGCGGTCCGCGTCCACCGGGTCCGCCACCAGCGCCGCCGGCGCCACCCGCGCCACCACCCGCGCCACCACCCGCGCCGCCACCCGCGCCGCCACCCGCACCGCCACCCGCGCCGCCGCCGAAGACACCGCGCCCGCCAACCAGCCGTTGCTCGAGCGCTTGCAGCCGCTCGGCCTCCGCGCCAGTGGACGCGGCTCGCTTGGCGCCGATTCGCGCCGCGAGTGAGTCCATGTGCGCGAGCTTCTGCATCACTTCGACGGCGAACGCTTCGCGCGCCTTGTGATCGGCGAGCTTCAGCGTCGAGGCGGGATCAGCGCGCACGTCGAAGGAGCGCGACTCGACGATCACACCGTCCACCTCGAGCGAAACCTTGAACGCACCGGGCGCCACCATCGGGCCCCGCGCCGCGATGTCGTGCGCGGGAATCGGGAGTTGGACGACGCCCGCGCGTTGCGCGCCGGGGCCGCCGCCACCGCCGCCTTCCTCACCGCCGCCACCGCCGCCGCCCAAGCGCGCCGCGCCCGTCGGCAGCGGATACCGAAGATCCCACTGCACGCGGTGAATCACGCCGGCGGCCGTGGGGCCCGCGATCTCGCGCAGCGCCTTGCCGTCCTTCGTCGTGACGAGCAAGCGCACCTGCTTCGCGGGCTGTGCAAGATGGTACGTGAACGCAGCGCCTTCGGCGGGATTCTCCGCCGCGTAGAAGTAGTGCGCCATGTTCGACACGTCTTCCCAGTACAGCGTCAGCGTCGCGCGCGGCACGGCGAACAGGTGCGCGCGCTTGGCGGCGAGTTCCGGCGTCCACTCGGCGATCGGCGAGGCGTCGTCGAGCAACCACAGGCTGCGTCCGTGCGTGCCGAGGACGAGGTCCTTCGTGCGCGGGTGCACGAGAATGTCATCGTAGCGCGTAGTAGGGAGGTTCGCGCTCAGCTTGTTCCAGTGCGCGCCGCTGTCGTGCGTGACGAACAGCGCGCGTTCCGTGCCCGCGAACAGCACGTTGGCCTTGCCCGGATACTCGGTGAGCGCGCGAACGGAAGCGTCGTCGCGAGGCAGGCCGCTGGTAACGGCCGACCACGACTGGCCGAAGTCGGTGGTGCGGACGAGATACGGCGCAAAGTCACCGTCTCGGTGCGCGTCAATGGCCACGTACGCGGTGGCCCTGGAAGCGGCAGACGCGACGATCTCGCCAACATAGGCGCCATCCGGCGCGCCGCGAATGTTCGCGCTGAGATTGCTCCATGTTGCGCCGCCGTCGGTGCTCAACTGCACGTTGCCGTCGTCGGTGCCGACCCAGAGGATCTTCGCGTCGAGCGGCGACTCGGCGATGGCCGTGATCTCGCTGATCGCGTCGCCATCATTGCGCGAAAGACGGATGTCGCGGTTCTTCACGCCCATCATCACGAGCGTATCGCGGTTGATACTGCGCGTGAGATCGTCGGTGCGCGTCCACGACGAACCATAGTCCTTGGAGATGAACAGCCGGTTTCCGCCGAGATACACTGTGCCGCCGGTGTGCCTGGATGCGATGACCGGTGCGTCCCAGTCGAAGCGGTAAGGCGGCTCGCCTTGCGGTGGGCGCGGCGTGATGCCCATGACATCGCCAGTGACCGGATCCGCGAGCGACAAGTTGCCGCCGCTCGACGACGAGTACACCCTGCGCCAGTCGGCCTTGTCCACCGCCTTGCCGGTACCGTCGCTGAAACCGATTTCGAACCAGTCCTGGTTGAGGATGCCTAGCCAGTGCCGCGTGGCGCTCGGGCCCATGAAGGAGTGGTTGTCCTGAAAGCCAGCGTAGATCCAATACGGATCGCGATCGTCCACGGCGATCTTGTAGATCTGCCCGATGGGGATGTTGTTCAGGCGGATGTACGTCTTCCCCATGTCGAAGCTCTCGTGCAGGCCGCCGTCGCCTCCGACGTAGATGTGCGACGGATTCGCAGGATCCACGAGCAGCACGTGATGGTCGGTCTTGAGCCCGACGTCGTAGGTGGGCGATGTCGGCGCCTCCTCGAACGTCGCGCCGCCGTTCTCGCTCTTCACGATGTACGTGCCGGGAAGCCAGACCCGCAGCGAGTTGGTCGGGTCGATGGTGGGCTTGCTGTAGTACATCGGCCGCGGATTCGCGGCGCTCATGCGCTTCCACGTCGCGCCCGCGTCCTCGGTGCGGTATGTACCTCCTGCTGTCGCGTGCTCGATGGTCGCGATGAGCACGTCCGGGCGCGACTGCGCGATGGCAAGGCCGATGCGTCCCCGGTCACCGGCAGGGACGCCGTTCTCGAGCTTCGTCCACGTCGCACCGCCGTCGGTGGTCTTGTAGATGGCGCTGCCCGGGCCGCCGCCGTTGAAGCCGAACGTCTTGCGCAATCGCTGATACGTGGCGGCGTACAGCACCTGCGAATTGTGCGGATCCATGACGAGGTCCGTCGCGCCGGTCAGCGAATCCACGTAGAGCACCTTGGTCCACGTGCGGCCCGCGTCGGTGGTCTTGAACACGCCGCGTTCGGCGGTCGGCTTCCACAGGTTTCCGACGGCCGCCACCCAAGCGACGGCAGGATCGGTCGGATGGGCGACAACGCGCCCTATCGAACGCGTGTCGTGCAAGCCGAGGAAGCTCCACGAGTCGCCACCATCGGTGGTGCGATAGACGCCGCCGCCCCACGACGAGCTCTGCCGATTGTTCTGCTCGCCGGTGCCGGCCCAGATGATGCGAGTGTCCCCGTCGAAGATGGCGAGCGCACCGAACGTGTTGTCGGGCTGACCCACGAAGATGTCCTTCCAGGTGAGTCCCTTGTTGGTGGACTTCCAGATGCCACCCGACGCGGACGCGACGTACAGCACCGCCGGGTTGCGCGGGTCAATCTGCACGTCGTGGATGCGACCGCCGGTGGCGGCGGGGCCGATCTCGCGGAAATGCAGTGCGTCGAACGGCGCGCGCGCTTGGGCACCAGCAACGTGGGGGAGGACGGCCGCTAGAGCGGCGATTGCTGCAATTAAGGCACGACGCGGGGCACGACGCACGGACAGTTCTCCGAGGGATTCCAGCGAGGAAGACGCAGGCAGGTCATTTACGTTCGAAACGCACGGCTGCTCACTTGCGTTGCGGCGCGCTGACCCGCGCCGTGCTCGCACGCGGCGTGCGGTCGGACCGTTCTTCGCGTTCGTCATCGGCGAGATGAATGCTGAGCGGGAAGAACACGGCGCGCTTCACGCCCGGATACGGGACGTTCCATCCGCGGGCATCGTGCCAGAGGATGGCATTGAGCCGATCGGACGGCGCGGCGTCGGGCTGCGAGAAGTCCATACGTGCGCTCGCCAGGGCAGCGGCCCGTCGTTCGGCAGCGTACGGGCCGGTGATCGCGCCGACTTTCACATTCACGTCGAACAGGCTCTGCTTCGGTTCGAGCGCCACAAACGGCGTGAGGTCGGGTTTCTCGCCTGGCGCGAGGAAGCTGGCGTGCATGTCCGTCGCGACGAGGTCGAACATCGAGAGCGCGGGAAGGCCAAGCATCAACTCGATGGTTTTCACCATGGACGGCTGGCTGTAGAACGTGCCATCCACGACGCCTCGTCGCGCGTACGGGCTCGCAACAAGCGCGACGGTGCGATGGCCATCAATGTGGTCCACCGCGTCTTGCGCATCGTCTTCCACGACGAGAATGGCCATCGAGGGCCAGAAGGACGAGTGACTGAGACCTTCAACGACCCTGCCGGTCGCGAGGTCGTTATCCGCCACGCAAGCTTTCGGCGTGCACCAGCCCGCGCTCGTGCCCTCGGTGTGATCGCTGGGGAGAATGACCATCACGAGGTTGGGCATCGCCTTGGCGGCCTCCCACTTCCTGAGGTGGTCGAGGATAACCTCGGCGGAAGCGACATCTGGAGCGCCCAGTGTCCAACCCGGGTACTCGCGCACCAGCGCCCGATCCAGCGACGGAATGTCGCTGCGGGTGTTGTAGAGCTTCTTGAAACGCTCCGAAAAGTAACCGGCAGGCAACGACGCACGGCTCTTCCACTCGGCGAGCATGTCGCTGCGCATCTTGGCGGTCTGCTTATGCAGCTCCGGAGCATACTCGCCGAAGATGGAGACTGTCTTCTTCAGCCGCTGGGCCGCTTCCCAGAGGAAGCCGCCGCTCGAGTAGGTGAGCGCATCCTCGCCGGCGAAGGGGTAGCTGCGTCCCTGGTACAGCGGCCAATACGGATACTCCGTCTCGTTGGCCTGTGTGAGCCATTGATGACCATCCGCGCTGTTCCCGCCGCTCGCGAAGAAGTGGTCGAGCGTGACGAACTGCTCGGCGAGCGCGTGCGTGTTTGGTGTGACGTCGCGGCCGTACAGCACAAGCGACGAATCGCCGGCGCCGCGACCGAGGTCGCCGAGCACCTGGTCATACGTGCGGTTCTCGCGAATGATGAAGACCACGTGCTGAATGGGGCTTGGCTCGCCCGGACGCTCAGGCACGGGGCGCGCGACCACATTGCGGCGTGGCGCGATCTCCCGCGCGGCATCCTTCGTGAGCGTGAGCCGGTTGTTTTGCGCGACGCTGGTGGTGTAGGCCGTGAGTTGTGCGCTCGTCGGCACAGCAATGACGTTCACCGAGCCGCGATTGGCGTGCACGTAGCCGCCCTTCACACCAGGATGTCCGGACGCGCGTCCCTGGCCCGACCCGACGCCGAGGAGCGTGCCGACCGCGAGCGTGCGGCCCTCGGCGCTGACGTCGAGCGACGTTGGGTACCAACCAGTCGGAATGAGACCAAGCAGCTTGGCCGACGCGGCCGCGCCGGCGCTCACATCGTACATCGCGACGGCGTTGATGCCGCCGAGCGCCACGAAGAGTGTGCGCCCATCGGGCGCGAGCGCGACCGCGGTCGGAGCAAGCCCAATCTTGCGTTCGTGGAACGGCGCGATGGTGATCGAGCCGACGGGACGCGCGGCGCGGGTGTCCACCACGGTGATGTCGTCAGAGTTTCCGTTGGCGACATACAAGAGGGCGCGCGGTTGGTCCCAGGCAATGCCGATGGCATGCAACCCCGTCTCGATGGATGCCGTCACGGTGTGGGCCACGAGGTCCACCTGCACGACGTTGCCGCGCTCGGCGATGCCGCGCGCGTCGACGCGCACGCGTTCGGCGCGCGGATCGCAGCACTGAAGCGACGCGCGACTCCTCGCCGTCGGCTTTGCGCCGCCGAAGACACTCACCCACGCGGTGGCGCCGTCGTCACTGGTGACGCTCGCGACGGGGAGCACGCCGAGCGCGACGCCGCCGAGCGGAGTGCCATCGTCGGCGTCGAAGAGGGCGAGGTAGTCATTCGCGGGGAGCGGAACGACGAGCGGCCGATGCCCGCTCGCGTTCTTCGCACGCGCCAGCGAGGGTGATCCGGCGAGATAGTCGCCGATCGAATCCGTGCGGAACGCGAGTGCGGCCTTGGGCGGTGATCCCGGCACCTCAGGCGGTGCGCCGCCGAGGGCGAAGGCGCGCAGCTGGGCGATGACGCGCGCGCCGGGCTTCTCCGGCTCGCCGGGCACGCGGTTGTTCGCAACCGACGCCGGCAGTCGGCCGACGCTCGTGACGTAGGCGCGGTTCGTCGCGACATCGAAGGCGACGCCCTGCACGCCGGGCCGGCCGTCGTACGCGCCGTGCGCGATCACGCGGTTCTCGGTCCAGTTCAGGCGATACGCGCCACCCGGCGCGGCGACCCAGAGTTCGCTCGACGACGCGCCGAAGCGCACGCCGCTGACTCGGCCAGTGAAGACAGACTGCACACCCGCGGGTGTAACGCGCTGATCGGTCGCGATGACACCGGGGTCGGGGATGTCGCGCTTCGGAAGCGATGGGGCGGCGACGCGGGCCTGAAAGGCGAGAGCGAGTGGAATGAGCATGCCACGAATTGAGGGCGCAGCGGGCAGTTCGGGAAGAGGAAGCGGCCGCTCACCGTCTGGTACGATGGCGTGACGGCGCGCAGATTACTCCCTCATCACCTTGGTTCGGAGGCTTGCGCGATGCGTCAGGTTGAAGGTCAGTCGCGGTCAGCGCGCGTCGCGCGCGCTCCGTGGGCGCTGATGAGCGCGTTCGTCATCGTCGCCGCGTGCAGCGGCGGCGAGAAGGCGCCGGCCACGACGACAGCCGCGGCACCCGACACGCTTCTGCCGGCGCCGGCGGAGTCGCTGTTGACGCAGGATTCCGCGTCACGCTCGATTCAGCGCGGCTTGGCGCTCCTGACGGCCACCCGTGACTCGCTGCCGGCGTTCGCAGGCAACGAACTGCGCTGCACGTCGTGCCATCTCAACAAGGGACGCAAGCCGTTCGGAAATCCGTGGGTGGGCGTCTCGAACCGCTATCCGGCGCAGTGGGCGCGCACGGGCACGACGGTGAGCCTCGAGGACCGTATCAACGACTGCTTCCGCCGGAGCCTGAACGGCAAGCCGCTGCCTGCCGGCAGCGCCGACCTGCGCGACATCGTGGCGTACATGACGTGGCTCTCCAAGGACATGCCGAAGGGGCCGCATGGGGGACTCGCGGTGGACTCGATTCCCCTGATTTCACCCGACACCGTGCGCGGCAAGACGCAGTTCGCACTGTACTGCTCGCGGTGCCACGGGCCCGAAGGGCAGGGAGGCAAGAGCCTCGGCGTCTTGAACCCCGGGCCACCGCTGTGGGGGAAGGGGTCGTTCACGATCGGGTCGGAGATGTCGCGCCAGCGGATCGTCGCGGCATTCGTGCATCACCATATGCCGTTCGACGCGCCGGGCTTCGTTGCCGATTCCATCGCCAATGATGTGGCCGGCTTTTTGCTCTCGCGGCCGCGTCCGGATATTCCGGGTAAGGAACTCGACTGGCCGAATGGGGACGCGCCGCCGGACATGGCGTACAAGACGAAGGCGCAGGTCAAGGCCGCCGGACCGGCGAGGCAGCAACCCTGATGAGCGCCAAGCCTCCGGCTCGCTCGCGCCGCCGGTCGCGCCGCAAGAAAGGCGGCGCCTACACCGCCGCTCCGCGGGTGACGCTCACGTCGGTCCCCACCGGACGCGCCGCGTACAGCGACACCCGCGAGTGGCTGCTCGAGCAACACGGACCCGTGTGCGCCTATTGCGAGCGCGCGGTGCCGCCGCGCAGCATCACGCTCGACCACGTGACGCCGCGGCGCGGACAGACGGCCTATGACCGGCGCGACAACCTCGTGCTCTGCTGCAAGGCGTGCAACGCGGCCAAGAAGGATAAGGCGATCCTCGCGTTTCTCCTCGGCAACAAGAAGCGTGTCGTGGCGCTGTACAAGTACGGCCAGCACCTGAGCCACCAGCTCGTCGAGATGGTGAAGGACCTGTTGCCGCCGAGTGAACGGCCGCCGCTCCACGCGCGGCCGCGCCACAAGGGCGCCCCGCGCCGCAAGAGCGCCGCGGAGATCTTCGGCGAACTCGGCTACGGCGCGTCGCCGTACCGCGACGACTAGCCCACCGGCGACGACGCGCGTCGATGCCGTCACCACGATCCGCAGCGACGCCATGACACCGGCGCTCGATTACGACTGGATCATCGTCGGCTCCGGATTCGGCGGTAGCGTCTCCGCGCTGCGGCTGACGGAGAAGGGGTACCGCGTCGCCGTGCTCGAAGCCGGGCGGCGATATCGCGATGAAGACTACGCCAAGAGCACGTGGGAGCTGCGCCGATGGCTCTGGGCGCCTTCACTCGGGCTGCGCGGCATTTTTCGTCTCACGCCGTTCAAGGACATCTTCATCGCCAGCGGCACCGCGGTGGGCGGCGGCAGTGCCGTGTACGCGAACACGCTCTATCGCGCGAAGCCTGCGTTCTTCGAGAATCCGCAGTGGAAGGGCCTCGCCGACTGGCCAGCGGAGCTCGCGCCACACTACGACACCGCGGAGCGTATGCTCGGCGTGCAACAAGTGCCGTTCGGCAGCGACGGGCAGGAGCTCATCAAGGCGCTTGGCGAGCATTTCGGCGTGGCCGACACATTCACACGCACGCCGGTGGGCGTGTTCTTCGGCAAGGCGGGCGAGGAAGTGCCGGATCCGTACTTCGGCGGCGAAGGCCCGCCGCGCACGGGATGCACGCGCTGTGGCGCGTGTATGGTCGGCTGCCGAGACGGCGCCAAGAACACGCTGCTCAAGAACTATCTCTGGTTTGCCGAGCGGAAAGGCGCTTCGGTACTTGCCGAGCACGGTGTCGTGGACGTGCGTCCACTCGGCGCGGCGGATGGCAGCGACGGCTACGAGGTGACGACGGAACGACCGGGCGCCTGGGTTCGGAAGAACCAGCGCACGTTCACCGCGCGAGGCGTCGTCTTCTCGGCCGGGGCGCTCGGCACAGGTGAACTGCTCGCGAACCTCAAGCACGGCGGATCGCTGCCACTCATTAGCGACCGACTGGGCGCCCTGGTGCGCAGCAACAGTGAATCAATCCTCGCCGTCACGCTGCCCGATGACACCAAGAAGCCGTGGGCCGACGTCGCGATCAGCGCCAGCATTCACCCCGACTACGACACGCACATCGAGCTCTGCACGTACGGCAAGCACGGCGACGCCGTCGCACTGCTGGAGGCACCGCTCACGGGCAATGGCACACGGCTCACCCGGCCGCTGATGCTGCTCTGGCAGTTTGTCCGCCATCCGCTGCGCTCGTTCGGCACGCTCTGGCCCGTCGGGTGGAGCAGACGCTCGCTGATCATCCTCGTGATGCAGTCGAGCGACAACGCGATGCGATTCCGCGCCAAGCGAGGCTGGTTCGGCCGCGGCGTGACGATCGGAACCGAACAAGACGCGGAGAAGCCGAATCCCACGTTCATTCCGAAGGCGAACGAGGCGGCCGAGTTTCTTGCGCGTTATACGGGGGGCGTGGCGCAGAGCAGTTTACTCGAGGCCGCGGCCAACATCCCGACCACGGCGCACATCCTCGGCGGCGCGGTGATCGGAGCGGATGCATCCACCGGCGTGATTGACTGCGACCACCGCGTGTTCGGCTACCAGAACATGCTGATCTGCGACGGCTCGGCGATGCCGGCGAATCCGGGCGTGAATCCGTCTCTGACGATCACGGCGCTCGCCGAGCGCGCGATGGCGCAGGTGCCGACGAAGGTCTGAGGCCGAGCGAGCGCCGTGGCAAGTGGATGCGCACCGCGCGGCCGCGGCGCGCGTGGTCAGACGATTAGGCAGTCAGGCGGTCAGGCGGTCGCGGCGCTCGCGGCAGCCTCGACGAACACCGGCGACATCAAGCCGGCCTTCGACCGGCCGTGCGGATCTTGGCCCGCGCGGTATTCATTGACCATTTCGAGGGCGGTCTTGGTGGCCGGCGGCAGCTGGCGGTCTGACTCGCCGAGCGGCGTCACGCGATCGCCCCACTTCACCAAGAGCGAGCAGAAGGTGAGGCCGCCGCCAAACGCTGGCATCAGCAGCGTGGCGCCCGGGCGCACGCGTCCTTCCTCGAGCGCTTCGACGAGCGCCACCGGCACCGTGGCCGCGCTCATGTTGCCGTACTTCTGCACGGTGAGTATCACCTTCTCCATCGGCACACCGGCGTACTTGGCCACGCCCTCGATGATGCGGAGGTTGGCCTGGTGCGGAATGCAGAGATCAATGTCGTCGGCGGTGACGCCGCACGATGCCATCACCCTGGCCGACGCCTCGCTCATTCCCTTGACGGCGCGCTTGAAGATCTGCGGCCCGTCGAAGTCCCAGAGTGTATCGCCGAGTGAGACGCCGCGGTTGGCATAGCCACAGCCGAAGCCGCGGATGCGCAACACCGCGCGTGCCTCGGCGTCGCAGCCGAGCACGCTGCCAAGCACGCCTTCTTTCTTGTCCGTGGCCTGCAAGACGACGGCGGCGGCGCCGTCACCGAACAGCACCGCCACATTGCGATTGCTCCAGTCCATGTACGGGCTGATGAGTTCGACGCCGATGACCACGGCGTTGCGCACCACGCCCGTGCGGATCATGGACGTGGCCGAGGTGAGGCCGTAGAGAAAGCTCGTGCACGCCGTGTTCACGTCCATCGAGGCCGCGCTCCTGGCCCCGAGCTTCACTTGCACCGCCGAAGCGGTGTTGGGCACCTGCTCCTCGTAGCTGGTGCTTCCGAAGACGATGAGGTCCACGTCGCCTGCGGCGAGTCCGGCGCACGCGAGCGCACGCGACGCGGCCAGCGAGGCCATCTCGATGCCGCTGACGTGCGAAATCCGGCGCTCCTTCATGCCAGTACGCGTCGTGATCCACTCGTCGTTCGTGTCGAGAAACGTCGAGAGATCGTCATTCGTGAGGACGGCGGGCGGCATGCACTTGCCCCAGCCGGTAATGGCCGCGTAGGTCGAGGTCATCGGAAGTCGGCGCTTCAGGAGTTGGAGACCGGAAGACCAGCCATGGGAACCGTGGAGAAGATGGCAGGCGGAGAGAATTTCACAATGCCCCCGCCGGGACATTCCGGCCGCGGGAGCGGCGGAGCGACGCGATTTCACCCGCGCGAGGCGAAGAGTCAGGGGCATGATGCCAGCGCAAGGCCACGACGGTATCTTGGAGCGAGATGAGCACGCCCGACGCCCACGACGCCGTTGACGCCGTCAGTCCGCCGCCATGCGCGCCGGAACTGCTGCAGGAGTTGCTGCGTCAGCTCGACAAGACGGTGCGGCTGCATCAGCTCTACCCAATCACCAATCCGACCTACCTGAAGACGCTCGAGGCGCTACGTGTGGCGTTCCGTCACGTGTGGGACGAGACCGGCGCGGTGACGCTGCAGGTGAGCGAGACACAGTTGACCTGCGGCCGCGAGGTGGTGCTCGACGAGCCGGAGAAGGCATCCGACTCGCTGCCGTGGACGCTCTTCAAGGACGGCGTGCGGCAGGTCACGCTCTCGCGCGGCTTCGAGGAGGAGGAGATCGAGGCGCTTCTCGACATCATCCCGAAGGTACGGCGTGCGCAAGATTGGGAAGAGGATGTGCTGACGCTGCTCTGGGCGCAGGACTTCTCGCACCTGTCGTACCGCTACGTGGACACGGTCAGCAGCGAAGGGGCGCCGCTCGATCCGTCGGCGACGCCGGGACGCTGGCCGGCCTCCACGACAGTGCGCGGTGATACCCGCGAAGCAGTCGAGGCGGCGCGGCGGCGAGCGGAAGCGGCGCGCGGCAGCGCGCTCGAGAGACTCCTGCGCGCCGATGCTGCTCCGGACGAAGCGGCGGCGCAGGCGCGCGCCGAGGCGATGCGGCATCTCCGCGATGGCATCGCGCGCGAGTACGAGGCCGACCTTCGGCGCGACGTCACCGATGTGCTGCTCGACATCTTCGAGCTGCAGCGCGACCCTGCGGTGCGCGCCGAAGTCGCTCGGCAGCTCGATGCGCTCATGCTCCTGCACCTGTCGTCGCGTTCGTTCGAGGCGATGGCGCACCTGCTGCGCGAGTCCAGCCTGGCGGTCACGCGGGGCCACGGTATGTCCGACGAGGCGCGCGCCGCGGTCGTGCAGTTCGGGTCGCGATTGAGTGATCCTGCGCTGCTCGATCCGCTGCTGGAGTGGGTGGACACCGCCGAGCTGCAGCCGACCAGCGCGTCCGTCAGCGAGGTACTCGCGCGACTCAATCCCACGGCGCTGGGCGCGATTTTTCGCTGGATGGCCGAGTCGCGTCATCACGAGTTGCGTATGCTTTACGCCGCGGCAAGCGAACGGCTCGCCTCCACTGACCCGGCGGAGCTCGTGAAGCTCGTCCATGCCGAGCGCGATGATGTGGCGTTCGAGGCGATGCGGCGTTGCGGCGCGCAGCGGCTCGACGCATCAGTGGTGGCGCTGGTAAAGCAGCTCGGGCACGCGGAAGAGCCGCGGCGCGCCGCCGCTCTGGCGGCGCTCATCGCGATTGCCACGCCGCGCGCGCTGGCTGGCGTCGAGCGGGCGATGAATGACGAGAACACCGCGTTGCGCACGACCGCGCTGAGGGCACTCGCGTCGGCCGCCTACCGCCCGGTGCTCGCACGAGTGACCGAGCGCGTGCAGAGCCAGGAAGTGCGCGAGATGGACGGGCACGAGCGGCGCGCCTTGTTCGAGCTGTACGGCGCGCTGTGCGGCGACACGGGAGTGCCGTGGCTCTCGGGGCAGCTCATCGGAGCGAAGGGATTCTTCAAGCGCAAGTCTGATCCGGACACCCGTGCCTGCTCCGCCGCGGCGCTTGGACGCGTCAATACACCGGCGGCGCGCGACGTGCTGCGCGCCGCCGCCGACACGGACGAGCCGCTGGTGCGGCAGGCGGTGCGGGCCGCGTTGGCGCGCGGAGGTGACGCATGACCGCTCCCGACGCGCGGAGCAGCGCCGCCATGCCGGTGCGCGATGTGGACGAGGGTGCGGTGCGCGCCGGCGGGCGCGCGCTGGTGCAGGCCTTCGGCGGCGCGATGCGCAGCCTGCGCCTCTACCCGGCCGATAATCCGGTCGTGCAGAAGTCGGTGCACGACCTGCAAGCCGCGGCCGCGGTGCTCACCTCGGAAGACGGTGTGATGGAACTGCGCATCGCCGGCGAGTTCCTCTTCGTCAACCAGACGCGCCTGCGGCTCGACCTCGACAACTACGCAATGGTTGCGTACCTGATCGCCCAGTGCCGGGCGAGCGGCACCGGCGTGCTGCGCGTGTCGCCCGCGGCGACAGTACGCGACTGGTCGGTGCTCGTGGTCGCGCTCAACTCACCGACTGGCGCCAGCGGCACGATCCGCTATCACGCGCTGCGGCAGCGGCTCGAATCGGCCGGCGTCACGGCGTTTGAGATCGAGCCGCCCGTGAAGGCCGAAGAGGGCGGGGCAGGGGCCGAGGCGTCGGCCGACCTGGCCAAGGGCGCGTATGCGCGCTCGGTGGCGGCGGCCGCCGAGGTGATGCGCGCCATCGCGCAGGGACACGGGCCCAACCTACGGGCGCTCAAGCGCACCGTGCAGTCGGTTGTGGACCGTATTCTCACGGACGAAGCCTCGATGCTGGGTCTCACCACCGTGCGTGAGTACGAGGACGCCACGTTCACGCACGCGGTGAACGTCTGCATATTCGCCGTCGCGCTGGGGCGCCGGCTCGGGCTGTCACACACGCAACTGTATGATCTCGGGCTGGCCGCACTGTTCCACGACTGCGGCAAGGCGCGCATCGCTCCGGAGATTCTCGAGCAGAAGGGCGCGCTCTCCGCGGACGACTGGCGCATCATCACCGGCCACACCTGGCTCGGTGTGCTCACGCTGTTCCAGGTGCGCGAGCACGGCGAGTATCCGTACCACGCGATGCTCGTGGCGTACGAGCATCACCTGAAGCCGGACGGCGGCGGATACCCGCGGCGCCTCCGCCAGCGTCCGGTGGGGCTGTACAGCCGGATCGTCAGCGTGATCGAGATCTTCGATGCGGCGACGACGAACCTCGGCTATCGCACGCCTGTTCGCCGGCCGGCAGAATACGTCGCTGAAATGAAGCGCACGGCCGACACGTTTCTTGATCCCACCTGCGTGCGCGCCTTCGTGGAAATGCTCGGCGCGTATCCCGTGGGGACGGTCCTGCTGCTCGACACGTTTGAGATTGCGGTGTCACGCGGAGTGAATCCCGATCCGGAGCTTTCCGACCGGCCGCTCGTCTACATCGTCAGCGACCGCGAGGGGAACCTATTCCACCCCGGAGTGCAAGCCGACTTGGGCGAGACGGATGCGAACGGCCACTTCACGCGCTCGATAGTCGAGACGCTCGACGCGGACCATTACGGCATCCGCGTCGGGGACTACTTCGTGCGGTAGGACGCGAGGAACGCGTGCTACTGGTACTGTATATACAGTGGCCGTGGGTTGAGCTTCAGGATCTCCGCGATCGTCGTGCGCGGATTGTCGTTCCTCGGCTTGTAGAACTGCTTCCAGCCGACGAACTGCACAGGCTCCGCCTTGATCCACGAGCGAAACGTGCCGCGCTTTAGGTGCGGCGGGCCAAAGCCGTCCATATCCATCACCACCTGCACACGCGCGTCGAGCATAATGCGCGGCGTGTTCGTCACGCCATTGCGCGTGAAGCGGTGCACGACCAGCACCTTGGGCGTAAGCTTGTAGCGCGTCACGAGCTCCTGCAGGAAGCGCGACGCGTAGTTCACGTCCTCGGCGTCGTACGTGCCGATCTTCTTGCCGGGCACGCCGCCCTTCTTCATCGAGAACTCGGGGTCAATGCCGAGGTGGAAGTTCGGCCGCGAAAGGAACTTCTCGAGGCGCGGCAGCTCTTCCTGTAGCGTGCTCTTGCCCACCTGGATGTCGAGGAAGACGAGCGCACTGCGCTTCGCTGCCCACGACGCGACGCGTTCGATGAGCGTATCGGGCATACGCGCACGATACCTGCCGTCGGGTCCCGCATTGCCCTGTGCGACAACGGCGATGAGCTGCAGGGCCGGCTGCACGGGCGTCGTCGGATCGGCTTGCGTCCACGCCTTCACCTCGCTGTCGAGCATAGCGAGCATCTGCTCTGGTTCGTATTCGCCGAGAACGCCCATGCGCCTCGACAGCGGATTGCCGTAGTACGCCACGATGCGCTTACCCGGGAGGACCGAGCCCGGCAATGGCTCCGGTCCCTTCACGGGCCAGCGCAAGTTCAAGATTGAATCGAGCCTGGCCTCGCTATCCACGGGCACGGCCGCGTTCTTGGCGCGCTTGCCGGCGGCATTCTTACGCGCGGCAGTCTTCCCGGGGATCACGGGCTTGTCGGTCTGTGCCTGGCTGGCGGGCGCCGCTACGCTCGGCGCGGCCGGTGGTGTGGCCGGCGGTGTGGCCGGAGGCGTGGCCGGAGGCGCGGGGTTCTGTGCGCGAATCGGAAGGGCAGCACCGCCGATCACGGCGGCGAAGAGCAGCGAGCGATGCAGGTTTATCATCTGCCTGAAGACGATCGCCGCCGGCGCCGCGCCACTACCTCTCCACGATCTCGATGCGATGATCGGCCCGCAGGGGGTACTGGCCCGCGACTTCAATCTCGAGCTGTACGATGTACGCGCCCTTTTTGAGCGTCGAGAGGTCCAGTTGCACCGCGCGCGGCGACGTCGTGTGCCCGCGCATGGTAAGGTCGTTCACCGACACGCTTACCGGCGTCGCCTGGCGGACGAGGCGCAACTGCTCGTTCTTGCGCCGGAGGAATCCGCCCTCCTCCACTTCGCGCACCACCGTGACCGTGAGCCCTATCTGCTCGCCATCCGGATTCGTGCCGTAGGTCTCCCAGTACACACCAAGCGGTGCTCCCGCCACCACGCGCTCGGTGGGCAGCGCGAGGGCGAGCGCCTCTGGCACTGAGCTTGGCGATGCGCCCGACGGCTTGTAGAAGAGCAGGTCCGACACCGTGACCCGCGTGTCCACCGCATAGGGCGGATGCACGCCGTAGCGCGCGCGGGCGACGACGCTCGAATCAGGCGCCCACACCTCGCCGCTGAAGAGCATTGGTCCCCACGTGCCCGACACCGACATCGTGTCGCGTACGCTGGCCCGGTCGCGGGCGGTGATGCGCGGCCGCGGTTGCTCGCCCTGCGCCACCACCAGCGCCGCGCGTCGGCGCGCGGCGTCGCCCAGGCCCTTCACCCCCGAGACGTCGTACGACATCACGAGCAGCGCTGAATCACCGCGACGGAACATCGCCTGCTGATGCTCGAGGGCGACAAGCGTGCGCGCGTAGGGCGGGGCATACCGGCCAATCACCGGCGGCCGGTGGAGGCGCCACTGCGCCGAGTCGGAAAGCGCCGGATTGCCGAGCACATTGCCTGCGGGGATGTAGCGGTACGCGGGCGATGCCTCATCGGTCACGATGCTGAAGCCGCCGCTGCGCGGATCGCCACCGCCTCGGGCCCAGTAGCGCGGCCAGCCGAAGCGCAGCAGTAGTTCGCGTTCGTCTTCATCGAAGCCGAACTGATACGCGCCCGGCCCATCCTGATAGAGGCGCACCATCAACTGGCGGGCGTTCCACTCGGTGCGCGAGTCGTTGCCGCGCAATCCGTACAGCGTGCGTGAGTACCACCAGACGCGATCCTCGAACGCCTCGCGTTCGGCGCCGCACGG
This sequence comes from Gemmatimonadota bacterium, assembly GCA_023249305.1. Lineage (GTDB taxonomy): Bacteria > Gemmatimonadota > Gemmatimonadetes > Gemmatimonadales > Gemmatimonadaceae > PNKL01. The sequence goes on along the minus strand of JAHFCU010000004.1, from coordinate 51,401 downwards.
GAGGCGGCGGTATTCCTGCCGCGTATCATCGTCAATGAGCAGCGAGATGTCGCGCCACTGGCAGCGCTCGCGCTCTGTCATCTGCGACTGCACCAGGCGGAAGCCGCTGTCTGCGGCGGCGTAGTCGCCGCGCATGTGCTGGCTGAACGCAACCAGCCCCGCGCACCACCACCCGTCGGACTGGCACGCGCGCGCCGCGTTGAGCGCGTCGTCGTGGCGCTGGGCTTCGGCGAGATACCTGATGCGCTGGCCGACAATCCAGCGGTTGGCCGGGACGATGCGGGCCAGCGAGTCGAGCACGCGCATCAGCGAATCGCGTCCGTGCGAGACCACGCCGAGCTCGATCGACTTGGGCGCCTTCTCATCGTACCAGTAGCACCACCGGCCGACCTGCTCGTCGCAGTTGCTGGGGCGTGAGCTATGGGCAGTGGGAAGGTTGTTGCGACGCAGCAACTCGAACCGACGTTGCGCCGCCCGCGCTGCCCCCTCGGGAGTCGTAGTGTCGTACGTGATGTCGGGAAGCGGGGCGGGTTCGACGCGTTCGCCCGGCGGCCCGCCGCGCGGCGGGCCGCCGCCTGGATTCATCGGGCGGCGCTGGGCGTGAAGCGTGCCCGCCACGCAGAGCGTCGCGGTGAGCGTAAATCGGAAGAGTCGGGACGATGGGAGGCTGATCACGGCAGGCACGCGGGACCCGGTGGGGGGAACAACGCCGACGACGACTCGACAGCACAAAGATAATAGGCCACCGCGGCCCAACGGTTCCCTGGGCCGGCGCGGCGCGTGGGCGGAAGGGCCCAGCAGACGGACGGAGCCGCGCGCACTACATTCCGCGCGTCGCCAAGTGTGCGACGACCTCGACGTCCACCTCTGGCTCACTTGCCTGTGACCGCCATCATCTTCGAACCGCTCCATCCCGACGTCATACCGCCGACGCGCGCCACGGAACACAGCGCCGGCTATGACCTCGCCGCGTACCTTACCGGACGCTCGGTACGGGTGTTTCTCGACGGCGTCATGTCGGAGCGGGCCACTGAAATGCGTGACGGCACGGCGGTGCTGGTGCTGCATGCGGGTGAACGGGCGCTCGTGCCGCTCGGCTTCCGCACGCGGCTCCCGGTCGGCATCGAAGCGCAAGTGCGTCCGCGCTCGGGCACTTCGCTCAAGACGGACATCGTGATCGTGAACTCGCCGGGGACGATCGACGCGGACTACCCGGACGAGTGGTGCGTTCCGGTGGGGCACAGGGGCACGCGGGAACTGGTCATCAGGCACGGCGAGCGCATCGCGCAACTGGTACTGGCGCGATACGAAACGAGTGACTTCACCCGCGGAGAAGTGAAGGCGACGACCACCCGCAACGGCGGGTTCGGGTCCACGGGGCGGTAAGCAGCGACAGACTGCTCACGCTGGGCGCGCGAATTCCCTAGCCGTCGTCTGCTACTCGGGCTGCTTGAGGAGCCGCTGTACTTCGTCCTGGGCGGCAAGCAGGCGCTCGACTTCGGCCGAAACGTCCGCCGCGAGTCCGATGTGCGTCGTGAGACCGGCGACGCTGAGCGATCCCGCGTGCAGGCGCAGCAAGTTCAGGCGAATCGTCTCCAGCGCGGCCACCGTCTCGCCGAGCTTCGCCTGCAGTGTGTCGCGGTCGCGGCGCACCGGTTCGTACGATTCCGCCGTCGCGCCTTCGCCAGCGTCGTTCAGCACGTCCTGCAGTCCGTCCAGATGATGTCGCAGTTGCTGCGCGTCGTCCTGCAGGCGATGCAGTACCGATGGTAAGTCACCGAGTTGCTCGCGCGTCGCACGCGGCAAACTGTGAAACAGACTCTCAGCGGCCATGCCGAGTGACAACTCGGTTGCCCGATGCGTGATGGCCGACTCGGTGATCGGTCCGCGAATCAGTCGGCGTCCAAGCGACCACGCCGCGCGGCCGATCCGGCTGTTCCAGACTCCCGCCCAGAATCCGGTGTCCACGTCGCGACGGCGCTGCAGCAGGGCGAGGAAGCCCATGCCACTCAGTATGAATGTTGACCATGACCCTAGCAGGAGTTGGGGGAGCCAGCGCACCCACGGTCCCGGTGGTCCACCCGACGCGAGCAGGACCAGAAGTCCGCTGAGAGACCCAGCGGCAGTGAGAGCGCTCGCTAGCACGACCGGCTTGAGCCAGCGTTCCGCCCGCGTCGCCTCGGGCGCGTGCTCTACAGCCAGTTCCTCGCGCGTCGCGTCCATCTCCGCCTGAAAGGCCGGGGCGACGTCAATGTGCGCGAAGCCCAATCGCGCCAACCGACGCGCCGCCGCCGCGAGCGCGGCGAAGGGGAGCAACGTCGAGCCGACGACCAGCGCGCCGAGGCCCGCCCAACCGCCGTAGAATGCCGACACGCTGACGGACGCAAGCAAGACGCCGAACGCGCTGAGCAGCGTTCCTCCGCCGTCGAGCCGGCCGTTGCGCTTGGCGAACGCGCGCAAAGCCACGGGGACTTCACGCCGCTGTTCGAGCGCCACGCCAAGTTGTTCGGCTAGCGCGGTGGCGCTCGCGGGGCGGTGTGCAGGGTCCTTCGCCAGGCAGCGATCCACGAGCGACGCCACTTTGCGCGGCACGGGGACCCCGAGCGATCCGAGCGGCGCCGCCGGCTCGGTGACTTGCTTCGCGAGCACTTCGGTGGGGGTGCTGCCCTCGAACGGCAGGCGACCAGAGAAGGCGAAAAATGCCGTCGCGCCCAGCGAATAGAGATCACTGCGCGCATCGAGTTCGTGGCCGAGCGCCTGCTCGGGGCTCATGAACTCGGGCGTGCCGCTCACACCGTCACCGCTCGCGTCGCCCAAGGCAGCGGCGATGCCGAAGTCGGCGACGAGCACACGCTGCGATGCCGATTCGATAAGAATGTTGTCGGGCTTCACGTCGCGATGCACCACGCCCTGTGCGTGCGCGCTGGCGAGCGCCCACGCCGCCTCGCGCAACAGGCGCGCGCCTTCGGACGCCGGCAGCGGGCCACGCGTGCGCACCCGCTGTGCCAGCGACTCGCCGTCCACGAAGGCCATCACGTAGTACACGAAGCCGCCCGTTTCGTCTACCGCGTGTATCGGGATGATGTTCGGATGCGACAGTCGCGCGGCAGTCCGCGCCTCGCGCAGGAACCGCTCACGGACGACGTCATCGAGCGCGCGCTCCGGCGGGAGCAACTTGATGGCGACCGGACGGTCAAGGTCCACTTCGCGCGCGAGGTAGACGATTCCCATGCCGCCGCGGCCGATCTCCCGATCAATCGAATAGCGGCCGGCGAGCGCCGTCTGGAACGCGATGAAAAGATCGTCGAGGGGGTGCGACATAATGGAATCGCCCGCGGCGAATCGCGCGGGCGTTTGGTCAGGGCGCCACAGGCGGCGATGGAGGAGCCGGCGCGCCTGACGGTGGTTCCGTCGTGGTGTCTTTCGGCGGCTCGCTCGACGGCGTGGACTCAGGCAGGCCGAGTGCACGCCGGATCGACGCCTCGAGCGTGTCAATGTCCACCGGCTTCACGAGGTAGTCGCACGCGCCGAGGCCGCGGGCTTCCTCGATCACGCGACGGTCCGCGATGCCGCTGAGGACGATGATGGGAATCTGCATCGTCTTCGCATTTGCCTTGAGGCGCCCGAGCACGGCTCGGCCCGTGCCCCCAGGCATCTGAATGTCAAGCACGACCACGTCGGGCGGGCTCTTCATCACGACCATCGAGGTATACGTGGCGTCATACGCGGCCGCCACCGAATATCCCCGCGTGCGCAGCTGCGATGAGAGCATCGCCGTCTGCACCTTATCATCGTCGGCGAGGAGCACCGTATAGCGCCGCTTCATGACGTCATCTCCCGCAGGGCGAGGGCCAACCGGTCGAGCTCCGCCTCCAGCGCGCGCAGCGCGGCGACGGCGCCTGTAAGATCGCCCGTTCGCCCCATCACTTCCAGTCGTGCCGCCTCCCGCGCCGCCGGCTCGGCGGAGAAGTTCATCACCGCACCCCGCAGCGCATGGGCCGCCTGCTCAACGGCGCTCGCGTCGTTCGTCGCGATTGCACGACGGACGACATCGAGCTGCCGTGGGTACTCGCTGCAGAACAGCTGAGCCATTGCCCCAGCGAGCGCGATGTCTCCGCGCACGCGCTGCAGAAACTCATCCGCGTCGAGAGGTGAAACGCCGTCGGACTCCGGCTCGGTCATCACGGGGTGACTTTCGGCCAGTGTGCATCCAGTCGCGTCATGATGGCCGCATACGCCTCGATGCCGTCCCACAGATTCTGCAGGCGCAAGTTCTCGTCCTTGGCGTGCTGATTGTCGTCGTGATTCGCGATCGGGAAGATCACCAGCGGCACGCCCAGCGCGTGTTCGATCATGCTCGTAGGCAGGGAACCGCCGAGCGTGGGCACACGCAGTACCCGCTGGCCGAGCATCTCGTCGAGCGTGGCGGTGAGCGCCTGCGAGATCGGCTGGTCGAGGCTGACGCGCGTCGCCTCATCGCCAGCGCCCCACGACAGGCGCACCACCTTGCGATGCGTGAGCCGCTCGGCGTCCGTTGCTGCCGTGTGCGTAATGAACCACCCGTGCGCACGCAGGTGCGTTTCGACCAGTTCTCGCACCCGCGCGGGCGTCTGCTTGGGCACGAGCCGGAAGTCGAACGACGCCTTGGCATCCGTGGCAATGGCGTTCGCGGCGAGTCCTTCCACCTGACCCACGCGCATCCCGCGCACGTTCAGGCCCGGCAGCATGATGCGTTCGGCGAGCAGCGCATCGTTGGCTTCGGTCCCGTTGAGCAGCAGTTCGCGGCGCAGTGCCGAATCCACGGGTGGCAGCGCGCGTACGGCGGCGAGTTCCCTCGCCGTGGGCGGCACGACGTCGTCGTAGTACCCTTTCACCAAGATCCGCCCGTCCACGTCACGCAGCGAGGAGACGAGCTCGGTGAGGAGCATACCAGGGTTCGGTGCCCAGTTGCCGTAGTGTCCGCTGTGCAGTGCGTGCGACGGGCCATACACCGTGAGCTCGAGCCCCATCGAGCCGCGCGCACCGAACGCGACTTGCATCTGTCGGCTCTGGTGCGTGGGTCCGTCGCAGAAGAGCCACGCGTCGGCGTTGAGCAGCGCGCGGTTCGCCTCAAGTATCAGCGGCAGATGCGCGGACCCCGATTCTTCCTCGCCCTCGAAGACGAACTTCATGTTGATCGTGGGCTGCTTGCCGGCGGCCTTCAGGGCGTCGAGCGCGTTCATGATGGCGATGATCGGCGCCTTGTCGTCGCCGGCGCCGCGCGCGAAGATGCGTGCCTCGGGATTGAGCCGGCCGCGGTCCGGAATCGGCACGTCGACCCAGTCGACGCCGCGCAGTTCGCGGAGCTGGGCCGCGAATGGCGCGCCGCCGCGCCACTCGCTCGCGTCCACCGGCTGGCCGTCATAGTGGGCGTAGATCACGATCGTGCGCCTCGCGCCCGGCGCGCGCAGTTCGCCGAAGACGGCCGGCGGCCACGGCGCGTTCTCGAGCAGGCGCGCTATGACGCCGCGCTTCTGCAGCATCCCGACGATGGCCGCCGCGTTGCGCCGCAGCGCCGAGCCGTCGTTCTTCGTGTTCGGGATTGCGAGAAACTCCGCGTACTCGCGGACAATCTGCGGTTCACGCGTCTCGCGCCACGCGCGCACCTGGTCGCGGGCGGATTGAGCGTGCAGGGACGCAGCGAGAGAAGTGAAAACCGCGATGAGCAGGAAACGCAAGCGGTAACGCATGATGAGCAGGAAGGTGGTGAGCAATCGAAAATCGAAATCCTCAATCCCAATCCTCTATCGTAATCCTGAATCCATATCCTTTATCTCTTTCGCAAGGCCTTCCCAGCCATCACCCCCGTCGGCTGCCCGTCCGCCACCGCTGCCTTGCCATTCACGAACACCCAACGCATGCCGACGCTCAGCTTCTCCGGCTCCTCGTACGTGGCTAGTTCGCGAATCGTCTTTGGGTCGAAGATGATGACGTCGGCAAAGTACCCAGTCTTCAGCCACCCACGTTCCGTGAGGCCGTACACGTCGGCGACCTGCGCCGACGACGACTGCACCATGCGCTGCATCGTGATCACCGGCTTGTCGAGCACGTAGCGCCGGATCTTGCGCGGATACGTGCCGTACAGCCGCGGGTGGCCACCCGACCCGTCCGAACTCGTCATCACGTATGGATCCTTCATGAACGTCTCGATGTCCGCCTCGGTCATGTTGAACGAGGCGACCCCCATGTCGACTCCCGTGCGGATCAATTCCAGGGCGGTCTCCACGGCCGGCGTCCCCTTCTCGGCCGCCACCTGCTTGAGCGTCCTGCCGATGTACGGCTTGGCGTTCTCGCCGCCGTTGATCAGCCGCAGCGTGCTGTCGCCGCCGCGGCGGCGCAGGTTGTCGCGCATCTCGGCGAGCATTTTCGTCTTCAACGCCGGATCGGCGATGCGCGCGAGCATCGAGTCACGCCCGCCCGCCTGCACCCACCGCGGCAGCAGGGCCGCGCTCAGCCCCGTTCCGCTCGCCGTCCATGGATACTGGTCGGCCACGACCATGTGCCCCGTGGCTCGCTCCTGGCGCATCAACCGCAGGACGCTGTCGGCATAGCCCCACACGTCCACGCCGAGTGCCTTCACATGGCCGATGTTGGTGACGAGCCCCGACTCGCGCCCAATGCGGATCGCCTCGCGCGTCGAGTTCATAAGCCCGATGGTATACGAACTCTCGTCACGCTGGTGCGAATCGTAAATGCCGCCGTAGGGCTTGGCCGCGGAGATGACGGCGATGGCCTCCTCGGTGGAGGCGTAGCTTTGCGGTGCGTAGAACAGCCCCGCGCCGACGCCGAACGCCCCCTCGCGCATCCCCTTGTCAATGAGCTTGCGCATGCTGTCCACCTGCGCGATCGTCGCCGGCGCCGAGGAGCTGCCCGTCACCTTGCTCTTCACCGTGCCAAAGCCCACCAGCGCAAACGTGTTGGTGCCGAGTCCCTTCTTCTCAGTTTCGCCCTGGATGCGCGCCACGTCGTAGGGGCCACGACCGTCCGGGCCGTTGGTGACGGTGGTGATACCCTGCATCAGTTCGGGGATGTTCTTCCGGCGCTCATCGTTGAAGCGCTCGACGCCTTCCATCGAGTGCGAATGAGGGTTGATGAACCCCGGCGCGACGATGAGTCCCTTTGCATCGATGACCTGGCCGGCCTTCAGCTTGGCCTTCGCCGCATCGCCGATGAAGACGATGCGGTCGCCGCGCAGGCCGACGTCGGTCACCACCGCGGGTTTGCCCGAGCCGTCGTACACCGCGCCACCCTTGATCAGGATGTCAACGGAATCGGCGCGGGCGGCGACGAGGGCGAGCAGCAGCGGAAGCAACGAATACATGGCGAACTCGGGGTGAATCGGGAAAAGGGGCCGATGAGAGGTCAAGGCACAAAGCAATCATTCTCGATGACGAGCCCGCTGGGCACGGTGAAGGAGCCGTACGTCCCGACCGTGACGCCGTGCGACGCAAACCACCCCTGGTTCATCTCGAGCGCGTAGCGCATTTGCGGGGAACTCAGCCCGCCGTAGCGGGCGATCGAGTCGTTGGGCGCCATGTCGGCGAGGAAGACGACCTTCTTGTTGAGATCGAGAAACGCAATGGAGAGTGGAATCGGCGTATCCTTCATATAGAATTGCCGGTAGCTGTCGTATGCGAAGACGAAGAGCATTCCACTGTCTGCAGCCATCCGCGTGACGCCCATCAACCCGTGTCCGCGCGACGCACATGACTCGGCGATGGCCACCGTCGCCTTGGCAGTGCCGAAGGAAACAGTGTTGGCCGTCGTCGTCGGCGGAGGGTTAGTGTCGGTCGGCGACTTGTCACCGCTGCACGCGGCGAGTACCAGCGCGGCCGCGGCGGCCGCCGGCACGAGGCGAGAAGCACGAGTGGACATGGCGCATGGAAGATGCGTGCCGTGCGCTGGGCGCGCTACGCGCTCGCGGCCCCTCGTCAGCGCGGCTTCCGCGCGCCCTTCTCGCCCAACGGAGTGGCCCGCGGCGCGCCGGCACGGATAGACGCGTCGCCGAATTTCTCGCGGACGCGATCCACCGCGCGCGATAGCGCCCGGTCGCGCGGCGTCTCCACGGACTTGGCCGCATCGAACATCGTGAGCTGCTCGGCGTCCCGTGCCGGAGTGAACCGCGAGAGGGCGACCCCCGCGAGCCGCACCGGGATCGTCCAGCCGGTGCGCAGCTCGCGCAGCAGGTCGCGGGCTGCGGCGGCAACCGCGGCGTCGGACGAGATGGGCTCGTCGAACGTGCGGCTGATCGTGCGCGTCACGAAACGTTGGTCGCGCACCTTGACGGTCACCGTGTGCGCTTCCAGACCGTCGTGGCGCAGGTCAGCGGCCACGCGGTGCGAGAGCAGGAGAAGTTCGTGACGCAGCGCGGCCGCGTCAGCGACATCGCGATCAAACGTCTCCTCTCGGCTCACCTGCTTGACCGGTGCGTGCGGTTCCACCGCCGCTTGGCTCTCGCCGCGCGACTTGCTGAGCACACGGTAGGCCGTCTCGCGCCCGAGCCAACGCGCGAGGTTCTCCGGATCCGCCTCGAGCACGTCACGCACGCCGACCAACCCGACCTTCTTCAGTTTCTCCTGCAGTTTGGGGCCGATGCTTGGGATGTCGCCGAGTTCGAGCGTGGCCATGAATGCGGCAACATCCGCCTGCCCGACGACGTGCACGCCCGTGGCCTGCGTCCCCGGTTTGGGCTTGGCCCGCTCCGCGGCGAGCTTGGCTACGAGCTTGTTGGGGCCGACACCAATCGAGACGCGCATACCCGTCTTCGCGACGACGGTGTCGCGGATGCGCCGCGCCGTTACGGCGACGGGCTCGTGGCCGTAGAGGGCCTCGGTGCCCGAAAGGTCGAGGTACCACTCGTCGATGCTCGCCGCCTCGACCACGGGCGTGAACTGGTCGAGGACGTGCCGGATGGCGCGGCTCGTGTCGCTGCACGCCGTGCGCGGCACCGGCACGCACATCGCCTGCGGGCAGAGGCGCATCGCCTGCGAGATGGGCATGCCGCTGCGCACGCCGAAGGCGCGCGTCTCGTAGCTCGCCGAGCAGACGACGCCGCGCGATCCCGGACGGCCGCCGACGATCAGCAGCCGTGCCACGCCGGCGCCCGCGGGATCCACCGCGCGGGCCACGGCGACGAAGAAGGCGTCGGCGTCGACGAGGAGGATGCGGCTCAACGGACGATTGAGGATTTGGATTCAGGATTGCGACTCAGGATTAGGATAACTGATTTCGATGCACGATGGGGGACCCCTCGCGGAGCCCCCCATCGCACCAACCATCGTCTATCGCGATCCTGAATCCAAACCCACTATCGCAATCCTGAATCCAAGTCCTGCATCACCCTACCTGTTCGCGGTATTATCGAGGAACTGCCCCGTCGTCGCACTGCCGCGAGTCGAGATCGTGTAGATCCTGCCCGCGGTGAGCGAGACGGCCGTGCGCGTGAACGGGTTCGTGGCCGAGGCGCTGACATAGGCTCGGAAATCGTACGTACCCGCAGCCAGCGTCACGTACGCGCCGGCGCCCTTGTACGCCACATCGGCACCGACCGCCGTTTCCGCGGTGGTCGTCTGGTTCTTGGCGTACAGGGTCATCGGCGACGAGTTGTAGCTCGTGTTCACGAAGCGCACCTGGACGTTGTTCCAGTCGTACGACTCGCTGTACGGGTCCTCGACGACAAAGCCATCGGTCGTCTTTGCCGTCGCGTCATACGCGCCGCTTAGGAAGACCGAGTACTTCTTGCCCGATTCAATGGCCTTCACGATGTTTGCGATCTTCAGGCCGTTGTCGACGGTCGCCGCGATGCGCGCATTGAACGTGTACGTTCCCGGCGCGATCGAGTTGTAGTAGCCGCCCGACGTCACACCGCCAAAAGCCGTGCCCGTAATGGACTCGGTGCCGCCCGTGGCGGTGCCAAGGAAGCGGTCCTGCGTGAAGCCCACTTCAGCCGCCCCCGCCACCTTCGTGTCGTTGGCGTAGAAGTGCACGCCAGGACCGCCGACGGAAAAGTTGAAGAAACGGATGCGCGTGACTGCATTCGGCTCCGGCCCGGCGATCACCTGATTCGCCTGGTCACCGCACGAAGCGACCAGGGCCGCTCCGAGCAGCAGCGCGAGAGTTCTGAGTTTGGTCATGGTCATTTATGGGTTGACGATCCAGATCTGCTTCGTGTGGTAGTCCGCCGCCATCGCTCCCAGTGCGGTGAGCGCGGCAACGTTCCACACGTACTCGGAGTTGTAGCGCGGACGAATACGGTACACCGGCTTGCTGCCGTTGTCCGGATACAGGTTCGTTGGAATCGCGAATCCGGGATACACCTGCGTGCCCGTCGCCGGATCAATGTCGGTGTAGTGGAACCGCCGCAGGTCCATCCAGGTCTCGTCAAAGCCCCACTCCCAGAGCGCGATGTACTTCTGAATCATGACCTGGCTGAGGGTGAGGCCGGACGCGGAGGCCGGCACGATCTTCACGTCGGCGAGGAAGGCGCTCTTCTCCGCCGCGGTGATCTGAATCGGCGACTGGCCGTTGTCCAGATTCCGTGCGTTCACGAAATCAATGTGCGTCGAGATGCCATTCCGGTACGCGGTCAGTGCCGTGGCCTTGTCGCCCGCGCGATACGCCGCCTCGGCCTTGATGAACTGCAGTTCCGCGTACGTGATGAGCGGGAACTTGGTCTTGTCGTCAAAGATGTAGCGGCTCGCCAAGCCCAAGGCCGGGGTGCTGGTGTAGCCATAGAAGTTCATCGGCGCCGTGGTCGACGGCGAGATGGCCGCTGTGGCGTTGATGTCGTAGCCGCGATACAGCCCGTCCGGAGATGGCGCGAGCATGCGCGTCATACGTGGATCGGCGGTGCCCGTCACCGTGCCGTTCATCAGGTTGAGGATGAACGTGGTCTGACGCATGGACGTGACGTTCCCGCGGGACGGCCCCCAGAAGTTGCCGTCCGTACCCGGCTGGGTGTTGGGATACGGGAGCAGCCAATCGTCGGCGGCGCTCACGAACGACGAGTCCACGTTGGCGATGACCGCCGACGGGGAGTACGTGGACTTCGCGGAGAAGTGGTTCAACGCAATGGCCTTGAGGCCGTATGCGGCCTTCAGCCACTTCGCCTTTGAGCCGCTATAGACCTTGTCGTACCGGCTCCACGTGGTGGAGTCCTGGATGCCGTCAGTGCGCTTCAGGTCGGCGATCGACACGTTGATCAGCCGGAGCACCTCGGAATAGGCGTACTCCTGCGTGTCGTAGTCGAAGTAGTACCGCGTCTGGTCAAAGGCTTGCTTGATCGGCAGTTCGCCGTAGGTGCCGGTGGCGGATAGCCAACCCCACGCTTTCAGGAAGTACGCTACGCCGGCAAGGTCCCAACGCTGGCCCGCCTCGGCGTTGTTGATGGCGTCCACCAGGTTCTGCCCGAGCTGCCAGTAGGTGATGTACCAGTGGATGCCACCGTTGTCGCTCGTTGGATCGTACCCCATGCGAGTCCACGTGCGCGGCGGGCTCGAGCAACAGAACAGGTGCATCTGGGTGTACTCTCCCACGTAGCGACCTTCGTACGGATTCGCCACATTCATCCAGTAGAGCATCGCCGGCAGGGACAGCTGGGGTGCAACCAAGCTCGGCCCATTTGGGTTGTTGTTGACGGCGAGGAAGTCCTGCACTTTGCAGCTCGTCGTCGGCACGAGCAGCACGCCGGCGAGCACGAGACCGCGGAGCAGTTTCATAGGCTGTTTCTTCAAGGTGATTTCGCGCGAACCGCCGCGCGCTGAGGTGCTGTTGGTCGGTGTCATGGCTAGAACCCTACCTTGAGCCCGAAGCTCATGCTCTTCGGCGTCGAGAAGTTGCCGTAGTCCATGCCGATGGCGCTCGAACCTGCCGACGCGGCCGTGCTCGAGTTGGCGGTCGGATCAAGCCCGGTGTAGTTCGTCTTGATCCACAGGTCTGTGCCGGTGATGAACACGCTGGCGTCGCGAGCGCCGAAGTACTTGGCCGGCAACTGATAGCGCAGCGTGATGTCCTTGAGCCGCACCCAGTTGATGTTCTTCTCGATGAACAGCTCTTCGCTCATCCCCGTGTAGTAGGAGTTGTTCTGCGCCGGGACGACGACGATCGTGTTGATCGTCGGGGTCGCGGTGTTCTCCTTGCCGTCCTGGAGGACCCCGGGAATCACGCGGGGCACCTCACGATCGAGAGTGCGCATGGCGAGGCCGCGCGTCGTCAGGTAGTGATCGGTGGCGTTGAAGATGTCGCCGCCGTGCCGGATGTCGAGCAGGAAGTTCATCGAGAACTTGCGGTAGCGGAACGTGTTGGTGACACCCATCGTCCACTTCGGCTGCCGATCGTACCCGCGGTCAATGAAGTTCGCCGCCTGAATCGGCAGGCCGGACGTCGGCGAGATCAGCAGCTGACCGGCGTTGTTACGCAGATAGAAAAGGCCGGTCAACGACATCAGGCTTGCGCCCGCCATCGTGCCGTTGCGCACGTTGCCGTAGAGCCACGTGTCCGAGTTGTAATACTCGGGATACAGGAATGGCAGGCTCACGGTGATGGCGCGCGCGTGCATCAGGTTGGCCTGGACGTCCCAGGATTTGTCACCCTTGATGTACGGCGTGCCGCGCAGCGTGAGTTCCCAACCCGACGTGCGCGTCTTCGCGCCATTCAGGTTCATCAGGACGAACCCGGTGGCATAGCTGCCACGGGCGCCGATGATGATCTGATCGTTCGTTTCTTTCTTGTACACCGTCGCATCGACGCCGAGACGTTCGTCCAGGAAGTTCAGTTCGACGCCGACTTCCTGCGACGTGGCGAACTCTGGCTTGAGACCCGGGTTCGGGCCGGTGAAGCCGTACCCATAGCCACCGTACGGTGTCGTCTTCGACTCGAGGGACGGCTTGTCGGCGTACGGGCGCGCGTCCTTGCCCACCTGCGCCCAGCCCGAGCGAATCTTGCCCGTCACGTACTTGGCGATCCCCGGGAACGCGTCGGAGAAGATGAACGACGAGTTGATCGAGGGATAGAAGAAGGAGTTGCGCTCCTTCGGGATGGTGGACGTCCAGTCGTTGCGGCCGGTGACCGTGACGTACAGGTACTGGTTGTAGTTGACCGTCGCGCTTCCGAAGGCGCTGACCAGGCGCCGGCGGAACAAGTTCGTCCAGGCAAAGCGTGACACCAGGTCGGTGTTGTTCATGGACACATAGTTCGGGTCCAGGAAGTTCGAGCCTTTCTCGGCATTCGTGTTGTCCCGTGCATCGAGCACCGAGTTGCCGACCAGTCCGGACACCGACAGCCCGTAGGGCAGCTGCACCGCGTTGAAGTTGAGCACCGTCTGCGCCGAGATGTTGCGCACCGTATTGTCGGCGACGTCGAGTATGCCGTTGGCGGCGTAGCCGAGCGTACTCTCCGGATGCTTCAGGAGCAGGTTGCCGTTCGCGTACTGGTCAATGCCGATATTGGTCTTGAGGTTGCCCCACTGCCACGGGGCGATCGTCAGGCCGACATTGCTGAGCACACGATTGTTGGTCGCCTGGAGCTTGTTCTTGTTGACGCCGAAGTACGGATTGTCCGTCTCGGTAGATGCGGACGCGAGCGTCAGGCGGCGCCGCGTGCCCGCCGCGGTTAGCCATTGCGACGCGTCATCCGTCTGCGGCCAGATCATGAGGCCGAGCATCGGGCTGCCGGCGCCGCGCCACGGCTGGTTGCTCGTGCTGTAAGAATACGTCAGCGACGCGTCGGCCTTGAGCCACCGGTTCACGATGCCCTGCGTGGCGGCCATCAGCGTGACACGGTTGTAGAAGTTGTTCGGGACCACGCCATCCTGCTTGTCCGCCGACACCGACACGCGGTAGTTGATGCGGTTGTCCGGCGCGGCGCCGCTGAAGCTCAGGTTGTGCTTCTGCGTCAGCGAATTCTGGAAAAAGTTCTTGATGTTGTCATAGAACTGCGTGCCCGGCGCATACGGCAGGCCCCAATAGATGAAATTGGCGGTGCTCGTGGCGAGCGTGGCGGTCGGACCGTACACTTTCTGCAGATCGTAGTACTTGCCCGGGAACGACGTAATGAAGCTGTTGTTGTACTCGAAGCCGCCCGTGCCGGGCTTCCCGCGCTTCGTCGTGATGACGATGGCGCCGTTGGCGGCGTCAATGCCGTAGAGCGCGGAGGCCTCCGGCCCCTTGAGGACCACGAGGCTCTCAATGTCCTCAGGGTTGAGATCGGACGCGCGGTTCGTGAAGTCCAGGAAGCGGTTGGCGAGGCCCACGCCGCTCGCCGGGTTGTCCGATGCGAGGACGCCCGTGTTGAGCGTCTTGTTGTCCATCGGCAGGCCGTCAAGGATCATCAGCGGCTGGTTGTTGTTCGACAGCGAGCTGACGCCCCGGATCGTGATCGTCGAGGAGGCGCCGGGCACGCCGGAGCTGCTCGTCACTTCGACGCCGGCCACGCGACCCTGCAGCGCGTTGATGAAGTTCTCGCGATTGGTCGCGGCGATGTCCGCCCCTTCCACCTGCTGCTGGGCCGTGCCCAGCGCGCGTTTCACGCTCGTCTGGCCGAGGGCCGAGACGACGACCGCGTCGAGGCTGGTGGCCACCTTCTTCAGCTCGACGTTGATGACGTCGGCGGCGCCGACGGTGCGTTCCTGCATCGCGTTGCCGATGAACCGGAACTGAAGCACCTGGCCGACGTCGGCGCGCGTGGAGTAGTTACCGAGCGCATCGGTCAACGTGCCGAAGCGGGTGCCCTTCACGACGACTTGTGCGCCCTGAATCGGCGCACCCACGTCGCTGGTCACCTTGCCGGTAATGGTCTTCTGCTGCGCCCAGAGCGGCATCGCAGCAAAGACCAATCCCATGAGCACCATGAGAACTCGTTTCTTCATCATGTGGTGTACCGTGGATTGGAAGACAGTGAAACAAACCCGACCATCGGCTCGACGACGCCGAGTCGATGGAGCTTGGGAAGTGGTCCCGCGTCCTCGAAGCGAAAGGATCGCTCCAGACGAAGGGGCGGGGACGACGAACCATCCAGAAGATGCGGTCCAAACCCGCGAGTCGGCAAGAGTACTTCGCGCGTGTTACAGAAGGGATTTTCCCCTTGCATTCGCCGCGTCGTGTCCGCACCGTCGTCACACGACGCAAACGGGGGCGCCGTTCGGCGCCCCCGTCTGCGATCGATCCGATACCTCAACTGTAGGCCAAATACGGAGTTGTGATCCTCAATCGCCCTACAACTCGATGATCACCGCGCGCCGGTTCAGCGCGCGTCCTTCCTTGGTGCCGTTGTCAGCCGTTGGTTCGTTCTCACCCAGGCCCTTGGTGCTCATGCGCGACGCTTCAATGCCGCGCGACCGCAGGTATTTCATCACCACGGTGGCGCGCCGGTCCGACAGCGATCGGTTGTACGCATCGGTACCAAGGCTGTCCGTGTGCCCCTGGATCTCCACCTTAGCTCCCGGATTCGCATTCAAGTACTTCACCGCGGCCTCGAGCGTGTCCTTGCCGGCCTTCTTCAGGTCGCTCTTGTCGAAGTCGAAATAAATGCCGGTGAGCCGGAAGATCTCGCGTGGCTTCGGAGCCGGAGCCGGCGGCGGGGGCGGTGGTGGCGGCGGAGCGGCAGCAGGCTTGGGAGCCGGCGGCGGCGGAGGCGGGGGCGGAGGTGCCGGAGCGGGCGGTGGCGGGGGCGGCGGCACGATCACGACGCACGGCGAGTTCGCGTCCTTGCCGCCGAAGAACCGGCTGATGCCCGCGCGCAGGCTCAACGTCTGCGTCCGATCGCCCGTCGGGATCTGGTCGGACGGATCCTTGAAGTCCATCACCGCGCTGGTGCGCAGCGCCCAGTTGTCGCCTAGGCAGAAGCGAAAACCGGCCTGGAGGTTCAGGCCCGAGTCGTACTGGTTCTTCGTCGTATCGGTGCGATACTGCGATCCCGTCCAACCACCGCCCACGAAGAAGGTCCGGCGATCGCCGATCGGCACGTGATAAACGATGTCGAAGCGGTGGTTCAACGCGGTGAGGTCGCCGACCCGGCTGCTGTTCGTTGAGCCGAAATCGCCTTCGTACTGAAACGCGAAGCGTTGAAACAGCGGAACGCTGACGAGCCCTCCGAGCCCGAACGCCGGGTCGAGCTTCGTCACGTCTGCGAACTTTGTGTACTGGCCATACGCGCCGATTTCCACCGGCGTAAACGTCTGCGCTGCCAGCGGCAGGGCCGCGGCGAACGAGAGTGCCACGGTGAGGTTTCGGAATCGCATAAGCTGCGCTCTCCTGCGAGTGGGGATTTGATTTGAACGCCAGGCGTGGTTGCCGCCCTGGCAAAGTCGAACTCGGCGGATGGTCTCCACGCGTGGTTCTACTCGGATCAATATA
Organism: Gemmatimonadota bacterium; assembly: GCA_023249305.1. Classification (GTDB taxonomy): domain Bacteria; phylum Gemmatimonadota; class Gemmatimonadetes; order Gemmatimonadales; family Gemmatimonadaceae; genus PNKL01. The sequence goes on along the minus strand of JAHFCU010000004.1, from coordinate 35,013 downwards.
GCATCTTTCGCTAGTGCCGATGCCAGACAGCCCCCCACCCATGCCGAGCGAAATCCAGACGACTTGGAGTCCCGCGGCGGATGCGGCGACGCGAACCGCCATGGGGCGGTTCTTCACCGCGGTAGCCAAGGCGCACCCATCGGCACCAGCGCCGATCGCTCCGTGGACTGATTGGCACGAATGGTCGGTTCGCGAACGCGAGACATTCTGGGGCGCCGTGTGGGACTGGGCCAGAGTCGTCGCCGAGCCGTTGCCGGGTGGCGGGGTATGGGATGCCGTCCTGATCGGCCGCGATCGCATGGCGCCGCCCGACCCGACGTTAGGTCCTCAGTGGTTCGTTGGGGCGCGCCTCAACTTCGCCGAGAACCTACTGCGCCGCCGAGACGATAGCCCGGCGATCATCGCCCACGATGAGAGCGCTCACGCGCGACAATTGTCATGCAGAGAACTCGCCGACGAAGTGGCGGCGATGGCCGCTGCCTTGCGCGCCATGGGCCTCGCGGCGGGTGACCGCGTCGCTGGATTCATGCCCAACGTCCCCGAGACTGTCATCGCGATGCTGGCCGCCGCGTCGCTCGGCTGCGTGTGGACGTCGTGCTCGCCGGACTTCGGTGTGGCCGGCGTTCTCGACCGCTTCGGTCAGGTGACGCCGCGCGTGCTCTTCTGCGCCGACGGATACCGTTACGCTGGCAACGAGATTGACTGCCTCGAGCGCGTGCGCGAGATCGCGCGGGCGATTCCCTCGGTGGAGCGCGTCGTCGTCGTGCCGCTATTGAACGTTGCGCCCAACGTGGGCCCGGTGCGAAACGCATGCACGTGGACGGAGTTCGTCGCCCCATGGCGAGGCGCGCCGCTCCGTTTTGAGCGGCTGCCCTTCAATCACCCGCTCTACGTGATGTACTCGTCAGGCACCACCGGGCTCCCGAAGTGCATGGTGCACGGCGCCGGTGGCACGCTGCTGCAGCATCTCAAGGAACATCAACTGCACCTCGACCTCAGGCCGGACGATCGGATCTTCTACTTCACCACCTGCGGCTGGATGATGTGGAACTGGCTGGTCTCGGCGCTCGCTTCAGAGGCGACGATCGTGCTCTACGACGGCGCGCCGATGCCGGCGGGGCAGGAGGCGCTGCTGTGGGAGATATCCGCCGAGTCGCGCGTGACCGTCTTCGGCACGAGCGCGCGGTATCTCGCGCAGTCGGAGAAGTCCGGCGTCGCGCCCGCGAGATCGCTCGACCTGCCGGCGCTGCGCGCGATCCTCAGCACCGGCAGCCCGCTCGCGGCGCACTCGTACGACTACGTAGCCCGCGATGTGAAGCCGGGAGTGATGCTGGCGAGCATTTCGGGCGGTACCGATCTGATCTCCTGCTTCGCGCTCGGCAATCCGCTGCTGCCGGTGCATCGCGGCGAACTGCAGGCGTACGGACTTGGTATGGCGGTGGAAGTGTGGAACGCCGACGGACAGCGCGTGGTTGGCGAGGCGGGTGAACTGGTCTGCACGGCGCCGTTTCCGTCCATGCCGGTCGCGTTTTGGAATGATCCTAACGGGACCAGGTACCGCGACGCGTACTTTACGCACTTTCCGGGCGTCTGGCGCCACGGCGACTGGGCAGAAGAAACTGTGCGCGGCGGGCTCATCATCCACGGCCGGAGCGACGCCACGCTCAATCCCGGCGGCGTGCGCATCGGCACGGCGGAGATCTACCGCGTGGTGGAGCGCGTGAGCGAGGTGCTCGAGAGCGTCGTCATTGGGCAGGAGGTGCCGGACGGCGCCGGCGGCACCGATGTGCGGATCGTGCTCTTCCTGCGGCTGCGTGCCGACGCCGAGTTCAGCGATGCGCTCGCGTAGCGGCTGCGCCGAGAGATCCGCACCACGGCCAGCCCGCACCACGTGCCAAGAGTGATCACTACCGTGGCCGACATCCCGCGCACGCGGAGCGGCAAGATCAGCGAGATGGCCGTGCGCGACGTCGTGCACGGACGCGCGGTGGAGAACACCGATGCGCTGGCGAATCCGGAGGCGCTCGCGCTATTCCGCGACCTGCGGGCGTTGCGCGTCTGACGCGTACAAAGCCGTGGCCGCGCTTCACGAAGCGCGCCGCAACCTCGCGCCCACGCGCTATGAAGCACGCCGCCGCACGAGCGTGAGGATCGTGTAGACCGCGACGGGCTCTTCGGCCTGGTTCCGTACTTCCACGTCCCACGCGACCACACCCTGCGGGATGCCGTCCGGCGGTGTCTCCTTCGCCGTCTTCTGCTTGCACGTGAGCCGCGCGTGGATTGCGTCGCCCGGATACACGGGCCTCACGAAGCGGAGCCCCTCCAATCCATAGTTGGCGAGCACCGGTCCCGGCGCAGGATCCACGAACAAACCCGCCGACGCCGAGAGCACGAAGTAGCCGTGCGCCACCTTGCGCTCGAAGACGCCCTGCCGCGCCAACTCGTCGCTCTGGTGTGCGTAGAAGTGGTCGCCCGAGAGATTCGAGAAGCGGTCCACGTCGTCGCCGGTGATGGTGCGCGACGACGTGTGGAACGTCTCGCCGATCGCGAGCTCGTCGAAATGCTTGCGGAACGGATGCACCGCGTCACCCGACATTGCCGCGCCAGGCATGTACTCGTGCACCACGTGCGAGAGCGTGGTAGGCGAGCCTTGCAGCGCGGTGCGCTGCATGAAGTGCAGCACGCCGCGCGCGCCGCCCAGCTCCTCGCCGCCGCCGGCGCGGCCGGGGCCGCCGTGCACGAGGTGCGGGAGCGGCGAGCCGTGCCCGGTGCTCTCCTTGGCTGTGTGGCGATTCGCGAGCAACAATCGTCCGTGATACGCCGCGGTGCCGAGCACGACCGTGCGCGCGATGGAATCGTCCGCGGTGAACACCGAGCCCACGAGCGAGCCGCGGCCGCGTTTGGCGAGCTCAATCGCCTCGTCCACGCTCTCGTACGGCATGAGCGTGTTCACGGGGCCGAAGGCCTCGACGTCGTGCGGCGCGGCGCGGCGCAGTGGGTCCCGAGAGGCGAAGAGCAGAATCGGGTAGAACGCGCCGCGCGCGGCGTCGGCACCCGTCACGTCCGGCAATCCGATCTCGCCGTACACGAGTTCCGTGTCCTGCGCGATGGCATCCACAGCCCGCTGCACCTCGCCCACCTGGGCCTGCGCCGCGAGTGGCCCCATGCGCACGCCCTCCACCGCCGGGTCGCCGATGACCACACCGGCCAGCCGCGCCGCGAGCGCCGCGCTTACTTCGCCGACGAGCGCCGCGGGCACCAATGTGCGACGGATGGCCGTGCACTTCTGGCCGGCCTTCGATGTCATCTCGTTCGCGACTTCCTTGATAAAGAGCGCAAACTCCTCGCTGCCGGGTGATGCATCGGGCCCGAGCATCGAGAAATTCAGCGAATCAGCCTCGGCATTGAACCGCACGTTGCGGCGCACGATCGCGTCGCGCAGGCGCAGCGCGCGCGCCGTGTCGGCGCTGCCCGTGAATGCCACCGCGCACTGCTCGTCGAGCTGGTCGAGCAGGTCGCCCGCGCTCCCGCAGATGAGCTGCACGCTCCCTGCCGGGAGAATGCCGCTCTCGATGATTCCCGCGAAGACGGCCTCCGTGAGAAAACTCGTGACCGTCGCCGGCTTCACGATCGCGGGAACCCCGGCGAGCAGCGTTGGCGCGAGTTTCTCGAGCATGCCCCACACGGGGAAGTTGAACGCGTTGACGTGCACCGCGACGCCCTCGAGTGGCACGCAGATGTGCCGCCCCACGAATGTGCCGCCCTTCGACAACACTTCCGTGGGCCCCTCGACATGGAATGGCTCGTCGGGAAACTCACGCCGGCCGCGTGACGCGTAGGCGAACAGCGTGCCGATGCCGCCCTCGATGTCCACCCACCCGTCGCGGCGCGTGGCACCAGTGGCGGCGGAGATCGTGTAATAGCCCTCGACGCGCGCCATCAGGTACTGTGCGAGTGCCTTCAGCATTCGCGCGCGCTGATGGAACGTCATTGCCCGGAGCGCCGGGCCGCCGACCGCGCGCCCGTAGCGCACCATCGAGCCAAAATCGAGTCCGCCGCTCCCCGCCTCGGCGATCACCGCGCCCGTGACGGCGTGGTGCAACAGCGTGCGTGCACCGGTGCCGTGCACCCACGCGCCTTCGGCGTAGTTGAACAGCGCACGCGGGGCGCGGCCGGTTGGGTCGAGCGGAGTGGGAGCCAGCTGGGTCGTGCTCATCGGGGGGATCTCCATCGCGGCGCGTCAGTCGCGCTGCGTCTCCTTCCAAGTCTGGTACGTCGCCGCCTGTGCCGCGCGGTCCGCCGGCACTTCGCGCAGCGGCTCGCATGGCTGCAGCGACTCGCGCAGCCGCGCGGGCAACCCCTGATAGAGTCGCGTGCCCGCACTCTTCCAGGCGAGCATCTCGTCGCTCACCGGCTTCACGATCTTGGCGGGATAGCCGAGCACGAGCGAACGCGGCGGCACCTGCATTTCGCTCGGCACGAAACAGAGCGCGCCGACGATGCTCTCGTCGCCGATGTCGGCCCGATCCATCACCACGGCGTTCATGCCGATGAGCACGTTGCGCCCCACGTGCGCGCCGTGCACGACCGCACCGTGGCCGATGTGCGCCGCTTCCTCGAGCCGCACGACGACGCCCGGGAACATGTGGATAACACAGCCTTCCTGCACGTTGCAGCCGTCCGCGATTTCGATGCCGCCCCAGTCGCCGCGAATCACTGCGCTCGGCCCGACGTACACGTCGCGCCCGATCACTACGTTGCCGACGACCGTCGCGTTAGCGTGGATGAACGCGCTCTCGTGCACCACGGGCACGAAGCCTTCGAACGAGTAGATGCTCGCCATCGCTACACGCGCTCGAGAATGGCGGCCATGCCTTGGCCGACGCCCACGCACATCGTCACCAGGGCATAGCGGCCGCCGCTTTGCTGCAGCTGCCGCGCGGCCGTGATTGCAAGCCGCGCGCCTGACATGCCGAGCGGATGGCCGAGCGCGATGGCGCCGCCGTTCGGGTTCACGCGCGGATCATCGTCGGCGACACCGAGCGCGCGCAGCGACGCGAGCACCTGCGCGGCGAACGCCTCGTTGATCTCGATGATGTCCAACTGCGAAATTGTGAGTCCGGTCTTGGCCAACACCTTTTGCGAAGTGGGGACCGGGCCCATGCCCATTGTGCGCGGTTCAACGCCGGCCGCCGCCGTCGTGACGATGCGCGCCAGCGGCGTGAGCCCGTGGCGGCGCGCCCCGTTCTCGGAGCAGACGAACGCCGCAGCCGCGCCGTCGTTGAGCCCTGACGAGTTTCCCGCCGTCACGGAGCCTTTGCCGTCGAAGCGGAATGCGGGCTTGAGCTTCGCGAGCCCGCTAGCCGTGGAATCGCCGCGGATGAATTCGTCGGTCGCGACGACGTGCGGCTCGCCCTTCTTCTGCGGGACTGTCACGGCAGCAATCTCCTCCGCGAGCCGCCCTTCGTCGCGTGCGGCCGCCGCCTTGCGCTGCGACCACAGTGCGAACGCGTCCTGGTCGGCGCGGCTAACCTTGTGCTCCTCGGCGACGTGCTCTGCGGTCTGGCCCATCGAGTCAATGCCGTAGCGTTCTTTCATCACCGGGTTCACGAACCGCCAGCCGAGTGACGTGTCGAAGAGCTCTTGGTCGCGCGCGAACGCCCTGCTCGCCTTGGAGAAGACGTACGGCGCGCGCGTCATGCTCTCGACGCCGCCGGCCACGTACAGATCGCCGTCCCCGACGGCGACGCCGCGGGCCGCGCTCGCGATGGCGGCGAGCCCCGACGCACACAGACGGTTCACCGTCTCGCCGGGTACTGCAACCGGCAGTCCCGCGAGGAGCAGCGCCATGCGCGCGACGTTGCGATTATCCTCGCCGGCCTGATTCGCGCACCCGAGAATGACGTCAGTGATGTCGTCGGGATCGAGCGACGCGTATCGCCGCAACAATTCGCGAATGGCGTGCGCGGCGAGATCGTCGGTGCGCACGTCGCTGAGCCCGCCGCCGAGCGAGCCGATCGGCGTGCGGAGTCCGCCGGCGATGAATGCGTTGGTCATGGGTCGCCCTTGATGTGGTCCGCTTTCGGGTCGCGCGTCGCGTTACGGCGGAACGTGCGCCGTTCGCGCACCACCTGCCGCAGCATCGGGCTCGGCCGATACCGATCCTCGCCGAACTCGGCATGCAGCGCTTCCATCTGCTCGAGAACCGCTGCCGCGCCGAGTTGGTCGCACCACAGGAGCGGTCCGCCGGGATAGTTGGCGCCCTTCTCCATCGCGGTGTCTATTGCCTCGGCGCTCGCGAGATGTAACCGCAAGGCGTCAACCGCTTCGTTAATCAGCATCGCGCGGATACGCTCGACGATTCGGGCACCCAGTGCCCGGTCCTGCACCGGCTCGGGCGCTGCGGCGCCGTCGCGATAGTCGTAGTAGCCGCGCTCCGTCTTGCGGCCGAGGTGGCCGGCGGCCACGAGCCGTTGCTGCGTAAGCGACGGCCGATACCGCGGCTCGAAGAAGAACCCCTCGTAGATGGCGCGCGTGACCGTGAAGTTCACGTCGTTGCCGATGAAGTCCATCAACTCGAACGGCCCCATGCGGAAGCCGCCGATCGTGCGCATCGCCCAGTCAATCGTCGCGTAGTTCGCGGTGCCTTCTTCGGCAATGCGAATCGCTTCGCCATAGAACGAACGCGCGATCCGGTTGACGATGAACCCGGGCGTGTCGGCGCACTGCACCGCGGTCTTACCCCACGCCGTCATGAGCGCCAGCGCGGCATCGGCGAGCGCCGGGAACGTGCCGGCCCACGGAACAACCTCCACGAGCGGCATCAGCGGCGGCGGATTGAAAAAGTGAAGCCCAAGGACGCGTTCCGGCGACGGACAGCCCGCGGCAATCGCCGCCACTGACAGCGACGAGGTATTGGTCGCGAGCACGGCGTCGCCAGCCACGGCGTCAGCAAGCCGAGCGAACAGGTCGCGCTTCGCCGCAAGATCTTCGATGATCGCCTCGAAGACGAGGCCGCAGTGCGCGAACGCCGCTGCGTCCAGCGGGGCAGCGCTGGCGGAAAGCGTCGCGGGCGCGGCAGCCACCGCTGCGATGCGGGTGAGCGTTGCATCGCGCGCCGCCGCGTCGAGCTTGCCCTTGGCGACCAACGATGCAAGCGCCTTGCCGATGGCGGCGCGCGCGTCCGCGGCGGCTCCGGGCTTGGCATCGGCGAGCACCACCGCGTGACCAGCCGCCGCGGCCACCTGCGCGATACCTCGTCCCATCGCGCCCGCGCCGACGACGCCGACCACGGTCGCTGACGACAGCATGCGGACTACCGGCCCGAGAAGCGCGGCGCGCGCTTCTCGAGAAACGCGCGCACGCCCTCGGCGTAGTCAGCGGTACGCCCCGCCTCGCGCTGCAGTTCTTCCTCGAACGCCAGCTGCGCGTCGAGGTCCACGCCGAGTGAGCGATTGAACGCGCGTTTGATGAGGCCGAGTGCGCGCGTTGGCTGCGTGGCGAGGTGCGCCGCCGTCGCGAACGCAATCTCCACGAGCGACTCGGGTGCGACAACGCGATACACGAGGCCGATCTCTTGTGCCTGCTCGGCGGTCATCTTCTCGGCGAGCATCGTCATCACTGCGGCGCGATGCAGGCCCGCGAGGCGCGGCAGGATGAACGTGCCGCCGCTATCGGGAATAACGCCGATCTTCGTGAACGACTGCACGAAGGTCGCGGTGGTTGCCGCGAAGATGATGTCGCAGGCGAACGCGAGATTCGCGCCCGCCCCGGCCGCGACGCCATTCACCGCGCACACCACGGGCTTCTCCAGGTGGCGAATGGCGCTCACGACCGGATTCCACGAGTCACGCACGAAGTCGCCAAGATCGGGAACAGTTCCGTCCGCGGGCATCGCCTCGGCCAAGTCCTGGCCGGCGCAGAAGCCGCGCCCCGCGCCGGTAAGCAGCACCGCGCGCACGATGTCATCGCTGGCCGCGTCACGCAGCGCCTGCTGCACCGCGTGCGAGAGCTCACGCGTGAAGCTGTTCAGGACGTCCGGCCGGTTCAGCGTGAGGCGAAGCACGCCGCAATCGCGGGTGACAAGCAGGGGGGGCATTGACGGCGGACGGTAGACGGTGGACGGCAGACGGCGGACGGCGAGCGGCCGATAGCAGACGACAGCAGACGACAGCAGACGACAGCAGACGACAGACGACGACAGACGACGACAGACGACGACAGACGACGACAGACGACGACAGACGACGGACGGCGATGCGCGACTGTGCCTGGCAGCAACTCCGTACAATAATGCCGTGACGGTGCCGCTTCCGGCCACCCGTCACGGCTCCGATATTTGTCTGGCCATGGCCGCCAAGAACGCCGCCTCTCCCGATCCGCAGTTTGACTGGGTGCGGATTGCCCGCACGGCCGTCGCGTCGCGCACCCTCGACGACCTCGAGGAGCTGCTAAATCGCTCGAAGGCGACGACGCCCAAGGAGCACGTGGTCCAGTACCAGTTCTCGGCGAAGGGCCACGAAGTGGCGCAGGTGATCCTCGGGTCACTGCTGACCGGAGCGCACGACGCCGCGGGGGCGTACTACCGCTCGCGACCGCTGCTCCTGTCGCTGGGCCTGAGCCTCGAAGACGCGCACGGAAGCCCGCTGGGGCGCGCCGGCGGCTTCAGCGACGGCCGCGACATCGGCGTCGTGTGCAACCTGCCGCGTCCCGGCAGCGGCTGCACCGTGCTGCCAATGTCCGGTGATGTGGGCTCGCAGTACACGCCGGTTGCCGGCTGGGCGCAGGCCGTCACGTATCATCGCGACGTGCTCAAGGACGAGTCGTACGAGGGCGCCATCGGCGTCGTGCTTGGCGGCGACGGGTCGGTGGCGACTAACGGCTTCTGGTCAGCGCTGACAATGGCGACGACGCTCAGGCTGCCGATGCTGTTCTACATCGAGGACAACGACCTCGGCATCTCGGTGCGCGGCGCGATGCAGACTCCAGGAGCGAACATCGCGCGCAACTTGCAGTCGTTCGGCGAGCTGTTCATTCGCGACGGCGATGGCACCAACCCGGATGAGACCGCGCGACTGTTGGCCGAATGCGTCGCGCACGTCCGTTCAGGATGCGGCGCCGCGCTGGTGCATCTCACCGTGCCGCGACTCAACAGCCATTCCGGACCGGACAACCAGAAGGGATATCGCACCGACGAGGAAATCGCGGCCGACTTCACGCGCGACCCGTTGCCGAAGCTCAAGGCGTATCTCGTGCCGGCGCTCATGACGGCGCGCGCGTGGGACGACATGATGCGCTCAGTGGACGACGAGGTGCGCGCGGCGGTGGATGCGGCGCGCGCGCGGCCGGCGCCCAGTGCAGCGGAGGTGGGGCGCTTCGTCTACGGCGACGAGGAAGCCGCGGTCATGGGCGGCATGCCGGCGGCGGAGCGTACGCGACTGCGCGGCACGGACAAGCCGTCGCTGGGCGGCACGGTGCTGCGCTTCCAGGAGGCCGTGCGCCGCACGCTGGACGTGGAACTCGCCGCGAATCCGCGCGTGCTCGTTTTCGGCGAAGACGTCGGCCGCAAGGGCGGCGTGCACCTCGTCACGGAAGGCCTGCAGAAGAAGCACGGCGCGGCGCGCGTGTTCGACACCTCGCTGTCGGAGGAGGGCATCATCGGGCGTGCGTCCGGGATGGCGATCGCCGGGCTCGTCCCCGTCACCGAGATCCAGTTCCGCAAGTACGCCGATCCAGCCGCCGAGCAACTGAACAACCTCGGCACGATGCGCTGGCGCACGCGCAATCGGTTCGCCGCGCCGGTCATCGTGCGGATGCCGGGCGGATTCGGCAAGGATGTCGGCGATCCGTGGCATTCGCTCTCTGACGAGGTGCGCTTCGCGCATGCGTACGGGTGGCACGTGGCAGTTCCCTCCAACGCGTCCGACGCCGTCGGGCTGTTGCGCGCCGCGATGCGCGGGCTCGATCCCGCGATCTTCTTCGAGCACCGCTCGCTGCTGATGACGTCCGACGGCAGCGCGCCATACCCGGGTGACGAGTACGTGCTGCCTTTCGGCCGTGCGCGCGTGGTGCGTGAGGGAACGGACCTCACGGTCGTCACGTGGGGCGCGATGGTGCTTCGGTGCACCGAAGCCGCGGAGCGATTCGGCGGCGCGGTGGAGCTCATTGACCTGCGCACGGTGGCGCCGTGGGACAAGGCGGCGGTGCTCGCGTCGGTCGAGAAGACGGGGCGCTGCCTCGTGGTGCACGAGGACAACCTGACCGCGGGATTCGGCGCGGAAATCGCGGCGACGGTGGCAAGCGACGCGTTCTGGCACCTCGACGCGCCGGTGCAGCGGCTCGCGCCAGCCGACATTCCCGTCGCGTATCACACCGACTTGCTCAACGCGATCGTGCCGACGGTGGAGCGGATTGGCGAGCGGATCGAGGCGCTAGTGGCGCTATAGCGCAGAGTGAAACAGAGCACAACAGAGTACAACAGACTACAACAGACTACAACAGACTACAACAGAGGGGCAGGGCGAACGCGTTCGAGTCAGATCCGGCGGCGCACGCGCTCTGCCCTGCGCTCAGTGCTCTCTCTGCGAGAACCTTCAGCGCGGGCGCGCAGGGCGGCGGCCATCCGTCGAAGCTGTTGTGCTTCACCAGCGAGCGTCTGAGCCTCCGACCGGCCGAGCGATCCGCCCTCGGCGGCGAGGTAGATCAGCGAGTGCAGTTCAGCGGCTGAGCCCGTGGCAATCCCGAGGAAGCGCGCAAACTCCCGGTTCGATCCACGCTGCGCGCCCTCAGCGACATTTGTAGGAATGCTCGTGGCGGCCCTGGTGATCTGTTCCCAGAGTGCCCGTTCCCCCCAAGCCCCGCCAGCGGCTCGCGCCCGACGAAGCAGGTGAGCGGCCAGCGCAATCCCCCGCTTCCAGAGCTGGAGTTTCTCGTACTGGTGCATGCGGCACCCTACGCTCCGAGTCACGCTGCACACGCATCAAATCGTTTCGGGAGGAAACGAAAGAAGGCGTCCGCTCCCTCGGCCCCTCCAAGGCGAAGCTGTCTTGGTCTGTTGTAGTCTGTTGTTCTCTGTTGTTCTCTGTTGTTCTCTGCGCAAGCTATATCGCCTTGAACGCCTCAAACGGCTGACGGCACTCGTCACAGACCCACAGCGCCTTGCACGACGTGCTGCCGAACTCGCTGCGCAGTGTCGTGTGCATGGACTTGCACCACGGGCAACGGACCGCGATGTCCGCGCGCCGCAACGGCACGAGTTCGTCCACCGCGCTCGCCGGGCCGGGCGGCGCGATGCCGTAGGCCTCGAGTTTCGCACGCGCTGATTCGGGAATCCAATCGGTGGTCCACGCCGGCGTGAACACGGTCGCCACCGTGACGCGCGGTGCGCCGCGCAGCAGCAGCGCCTCACGGATAGAGTCCTCGATCACGCGCATCGCCGGACATCCAGTGTACGTCGGCGTCACAGTGACAGTCACGCCGCCGTCGGCATCCACTTGCGCGTCACGCACGACGCCGAGTTCCACCACCGAGAGCACCGGAACCTCGGGATCCTTGACGTCGTCGAGCCAGGCGAGGACCTGCGCGCGCGTGCTCACCACTGCGCCCCCGGATGCGACCGCGCGACGATCTGCATTTCCGCCAGCATGTGGCCGAGGTGCTCGGTGTGCCGGCCGTCGCGCCCGCCGCGCTGCATCCACACGACCTCGGGGACGCGGAGCGTCGCGCGGCGCAGCACGTCGTCCACCTGCGCGCGCCACGCGGGCTCGAGCGTCGATACGTCCGGGGTGAGTCCGGCAGAGACCAGGTCCGCCTCATTCGCGGGCTGCATGAAGAGCTCGCCCGTGTACGACCAGAGCGCGTCCACTGCTTCCTGCGCACGTCGATGGCTTTCGTCAGTGCCATCGCCGAGTCGGATCACCCACCCGCCCGAATGGCGCGCGTGATAGCGGCTTTCCTTGAGCGCCTTCGCCGCGATGCCGGCGAGCGTGGTGTCGGCTGATCGCGACAGCGCCTCCCACTGCAGCACGCTGAACAGGCTGTGGAAGAAGTGTCGCACGATCGTCACGCCAAAGTCGCCCTTGGGCAACTCGCACAAAAGGGCGTTTCGGAACTCGACCGCCTCGCGGAAGAACGCAAGCGCATCCTGGTCGCGCCCCGTGCCTTCGAGCGCGCCCGCGTGCTGCAGCACGAGGTTGGCCTGTCCAATCAGATCGAGTGCGATGTTGACCAGCGCGACGTCCTCCTCGAGGATCGGGGCGTGGCCGCACCATTCGGAGGTCCGGTGGCCGAGCACGAGGCGATCATCGCCGATCCGCAGCAGGGCGGGGACGAGAGCGGGGTGCGGCGGCATCAGAAGACCTTCACGCCCTTGGGCACCTTGTAGAACTGCGGATGTCGGTACGCCTTGTCATTGGCCGGATCGAAAAACGGTCCAACGTCCTCCGGCGTGCTCGCGGTGATGACCACGCTCGGCACGACCCAGAGGTTAACGGCCTCGTTGCGGCGCGCGTAAACGTCGCGCGCATTCTGTAGCGCATGTTCGGCGTCAGTGGCGTGCACGCTGCCCGCGTGCTGGTGAGGCTCACCCTCCTTGCTCTGGGTGAAAACCTCCCAAAGCGGCCAGGATCTCTCGGCGGGAGACTGGGTCATGCGTGTTTCTCCACGTACGCCGACGCTGCCGCGCGCACCCAGGCGCCATCAGCGTCTGCCTTGCGCCGTGCGTCGAGCCGTTCCTTGTTGCACGGTCCGTTGCCCTTGACCACGCGCCAGAACTCGTCCCAGTCAATCGGCCCCGTCTCCCAGTCTCCGGTCATCTCGTTGTACTTCAGGTCGGCATCGGGCACCGTGAGGTCAATCGCCTGCGCCTGCACGATGGTCATGTTGACGAAGCGCTGGCGCAGCTCGTCGTTGCTCTTGCGCTTGATGCCCCAGCGCATCAGCTCGTCGCTGTTCGTCGAGTCCTTGTCGTGCGGGCCGAACATCATCAGCGACGGCCACCACCACCGGTTGAGCGCATCCTGCGCCATGGCGCGCTGGGCGCCCGTGCCGCGCGCGAGGGTCGCCATGATCTCGTAACCTTGGCGCTTGTGAAAGTTCTCTTCCTTGCAGATGCGCACCATCGCCCGGGCGTACGGTCCGAACGAGGCCTTGGCGAGCATGGTCTGGTTCACGATCGCCGCGCCGTCCACCAACCAGCCGATGGCGCCGATGTCCGCCCAGGTCAGCGTCGGGTAGTTGAAGATGCTCGAGTACTTCGCCTTGCCGTCGAGCAGTTCCTGCACGAGGTCGTGGCGGTCCACGCCGAGCGTCTCGGTGCCGCAGTAGATGTAGAGACCATGGCCGGCCTCATCCTGCACCTTGGCCAGCAGGACCATCTTGCGCCGCAGCGTCGGCGCGCGCGTGATCCAGTTCCCCTCGGGGAGCATTCCCACCACCTCGGAATGCGCGTGCTGCGCCATCATCCGGATCAACTGCTTCCGGTAGCGCTCGGGCATCCAGTCCTTCGGTTCGATGGACTCGTCCGCGGCGATTCGCGCCTCGAACTGCGCGAGCCGGGAGGAATCTTCGGACGCCGTGGACGTCGTGGTCATACGGGGGGCCTCCGCGCGACCGGCGCGACCGCGGCAGCCGCGGGGCGCGCCGACATCGTATCTTGGGGTGACGCTCAAGCTAGCGTGCGCGCCTTTCTTTCGGTATCACGCCCAACCAGCCATGACGACAACGACGGTGTTCTCCGACGACGGCTCCGTGGACCTCCACGTGGCTGCCGGCATCGCGACCATCACGTTCAGCCACGTCAAGAGCAACTCGCTGCCCGGCACATTGCTGCGGTCGCTCGCCTCGACGGTCGAGCACACGGGAGAGCGCGACGACGTGCGGGTCATCGTGCTGCGCAGCGAAGGGCAGGGCGTGTTTTGCGCGGGCGCGTCGTTCGACGAGCTGGCCGGCCTTGAGTCGCCCGAGGATGGCAAGGAGTTCTTCCTCGGCTTTGCCCGCGTGATTCTCGCGATGATCGGCGCGCCGGTGCCCATCGTCACGGCGGTGCAGGGCAAGGTCACGGGCGGCGGCGTCGGCCTCGTCGCGGCGTCAGACTACGCGATCGCCGTCGAGCAGGCGTCGCTCAAGCTCAGCGAGCTCGCCCTCGGCATTGGTCCGTTCGTTGTCGGCCCGGTGATCGCGCACAAGGTTGGCGTCGGAGCCTTCGGCGCGATGGCGCTCGACGCCGAGTGGCGCGACGCGGCCTGGGCCGAGCAGCACGGGCTGTACACGCGGGTCGTCCCCGGCGCGGCGGCGCTCAATGAGGCAGTGGCGGCGCGCGCCGCGCAGCTCGCGGCGGCGAATCCGGCTGCGGTGCGCGCCATCAAGCGTGTGCTGTGGGAGGGCACCGACGACTGGAAGGACCTCCTCGATGAGCGCGCGACCATTGTCGGCGAGCTGGCGCTCGGCGAGTTCACGCGCGCGGCCATCAGGAAGTTCAAGTTGTCGTAGCGCCGCCGAAGCGCTACGTCGAGGCTTGCGGGACGCCGCCGAAGCGCGGGTTGCGCCGGTGCGAGAAGATGAGCGACGTCTCAAGGTGCGCCACTTCCGGGCGCGTCGCGAACGCCGACAGCAGAAAGTCGCGCAGGTGCTCCGAGTCGCGCACGGCGACGTGCACCAGGTAGTCGTTCGCACCCGCCACGTGAAAGATTCCGCGCACCTCGGCAAGCGTGCTGAGGTGGCGTTCGAAGCCCGCGATGGCCGCGCGTGCGTGCTTCTCCAAGCGCACGGCGACGAGTGCCTCGAGCGTGACGCCGTGAACGCGCGGATCCACTTCCGCGTGGTACCCAAGCAATGCGCCTGACGCCTCGAGCCGGCGCACGCGGCTGAGGCAGCTCGACGGCGCGAGTCCGACCTTGGCCGCGAGCTCTTTGTTGGAAATCCGCGCATCGTTCTGCAAGTAGGCCAGAATGCCACGGTCTATTCGGTCTATAAGCGACGGATCCGGGTGTTTCCGAATACTATTCTGCATATCTTGGTCCATTTGGAGGATAGTGCTAATATAGCACCGTCGAACCGAACAAGGAGCTGGAGATGGACAGGAGTTTCTCCACCCGCGCCGTCCACGCCGGACGCGGGGACTTCATTGAAAAGGGTGTGCACGCGCCGCCCATCGATTTCAGCTCCACGTACCCGACTCCCAACCTGGACGAGGCCGCCCGGTCGTTCGACAGCCTCGTCGCGGGAGATGAGCCGCAGGGAACATTCGTCTATCAGCGGCTGTTCAATCCGACCACTGATCGCTTCGAGAAAGCGCTTGCTGAACTCGAAGGGGCGGAGGATGCCGCCGCGTTCTCGTCAGGGATGGCCGCCTTCACCGCCGTCCTGCTCGCCGCCAAGACACGCGGCATGCATGTCGTCGCGGTGCGGCCGCTCTATGGCACCGCCGACCATCTGCTGACGTCGCGCCTCCTCGGCCACAGCGTCACGTGGACGACGCCCGATCGCATCACCGCGGCGCTGCGGCCAAACACCTGCCTCGTCGTGATCGAAACGCCGGGCAACCCGACGCTCGAGCTCGTCGATATCAAGGCGGTGGTCAAGCAGGCGGGCGAGGTGCCGGTGCTCGTGGACTCGACCTTCGCCACGCCGGTCTTGCAGCGGCCGCTCGAGCTCGGCGCGTCGCTCGTACTGCACAGCGCCACCAAGTTCCTCGGTGGGCACGGCGACGTGCTGGCCGGCGTCGTCGCTGGGCCGCACGCGCTCGTGCGCGACATCAAGCACGTCCGCGCCGCGACCGGTGGTCTGCTCCATCCGCTGGCGTCATTCCTCCTGCATCGCGGCCTGCCCACGCTGGAACTGCGCGTCCTTCGCGCGCAGGAGACGGCGATCGAGATCGCCAAGCGCCTCGTTGATGACCGCCGCATCGCGAGCGTCCGTTTTCCCGCGCTCCCGGGACAGGATCCGCGTCGCCTGCTCGGCCGTCAGATGGCGGGGCCGGGAAGCGTACTCGCGTTCGAACTGGCGAGCGATGATCCCGCGGTGATGCGCCACTTCGTCGAGGCACTTGAGCTCATCACGCCTGCCGTAAGCCTTGGCTCCACCGACACGCTCATCCAGCCGCCCGCGGCGCTTACGCATCGGGTGGTGGATAAGCACGCGCGCGAAAAGGCGGGCATCAGCGGCGGACTGCTGCGGCTCAGTGTCGGGCTCGAAGATGTGCGCGACGTCTGGCGCGACCTCGATCACGCACTGGCCGAAGTGGCGTCGCGCCTCGAACTGCACGATCGGGCGCCCGCGATGGCGCCGTAGCCCGCGCAGCGCGCAACCGGTCCGAAATGACCTTTCCGAGCCGACCCGATAGACAATCGGGCCGGCTCCGGTCATTTTTCAGTCCGTTCCCTGCGACGCTCGCTTGGTCGCGCGGGGACCACGAACGCCGGTGCCCCAAATGCCCCATCGCCGTCGTGGCCAATCCCGCACCACCTCTCTTGGAGCGACATGACGGCAGCAGCACTTCCCCTGGTCATCCAGGGAGGGATGGGCGTCGCCGTCTCCAACTGGAGGCTGGCGCGCGCCGTCGCCGCGATGGGACAGCTTGGCATTGTGTCGGGGACGGCGCTCGACACGGTCTTCGTGCGACGGCTTCAGGACGGTGATCCGTGCGGAGCCGTGCGTCGCGCACTCGCCCACTTCCCAAAGCCGGAAGTCGCCGCCGAGATGCTGCGCCGCTTCTTCAAGCCGGGCGGTCGTGCGCCGGGCGAGCCGTACGCCGTGCTACCGATGTACCGGCAGGCGGTCAGCACCTTTCGTGATCGAGTCACCATCGCCGCCAACTTCGTAGAAGTCTGGCTGGCCAAGGAAGGACACCATGGCCGAGTGGGCGTCAACCTGTTGACCAAGGTGCAGATGCCGACGCTCGCGTCACTCTACGGCGCGATGCTTGCCGGCGCGGATGTCGTGGTCATGGGGGCGGGAATCCCCCGCGAGATTCCGGGCGCGCTCGACATGATGGCAATCCACGCGCCGGCAACGCTGCGCATGGATGTCGACGGGCAGCCATCGGACCAGCCGGTCACGCTCTCGTTCGATCCGGCGGCACACGGACTGACGGATGTGTCGCTCAGGCGTCCCGATTTCTACGCGATCGTCGCGGCGCATACGCTCGCCACGAATCTCGCGCGAAAGGCGACGGGAACGGTGGAGGGCTTCGTTGTCGAGGGTCCCACCGCTGGCGGGCACAACGCGCCGCCGCGCGGCACACCGCAGCTCAACGCGCGTGGCGAGCCGGTGTACGGTGCGCGCGACGTCGTGGATCTCGGCGCGATGCGCGCGCTCGGTGTTCCCTTCTGGCTCGCTGGCGGCGCGGGCACGGCGGAAGGGCTCGAGCAGGCGCGCCGAGAGGGGGCGGCCGGCATCCAAGTGGGCACTGCCTTTGCCTATTCGGACGAGTCGGGATTCAGCGCCGACATCAAGCGTCGCGTGCTCGCGGCCGTCGCGGCCGGGGAGATCAGCGTGCGCACCGATCCCATCGCGTCGCCGACTGGCTTTCCCTTCAAGCTTATCGAGACCGCGTCCATCGCGCAGCAGGACGACACGCGCGAGCGCCTCTGCGACTTGGGTTATCTGCGCACGGCCGCGCGTGGTGAAAACGGCCGGCTCGTATACCGCTGTTCTGCGGCGCCGGTGCGCGATTACGTGAACGCGGGCGGGACCGTGGAGAACACGGCCGGGAGGCGCTGCCTCTGCAACGGCCTCATGTCCGCGATCGGGTTGGGCCAACTGCGCAAAAGCGGCGAGGTGGAGCCGCCGCTCGTCACGAGCGGCGATAGCGTCCGCGAACTCGCTGCGGTCGCCCGGGGCCGGTTGTCGTACACAGCCCACGACGTCCTGCGCTACCTGCTTGGCGAGCCCCCGGCGGATCTGTCGTAGCGAGGCGCGTCGCTAGGCTCGAGCCGAGCCGCGTAAGTGTGCGATCGACCTGCGCGGCGAGGCCAACGCTTGTGCGCGCCAGCCTGTATTCAACGCGACGGAAACACTCGGCTGAGCACGCGCGTACGATAGGGTGCGCTCGCCGAGGGTAAACCGTCAGATCCCCCGAGTGGTACCAATCAGCAGGTTGCTCGCTCCTGTACCAATGCTGTCCCGTCCCGAAGCCCCTTTCCGATGCCCGTTCTGAGCGTCCGTCGTCTTCTTGCCGCCGCGGTGATCGCCGCCCTGGCCTGGTCCGTTCCGTCCCGCGCCGCCGCGCAATCCGTGGATGTCATTCGCGGCCGCATCGTTGGCGAGGACTCCATTCCCATCGCCGGCGCGCGCGTGCAAGCCGTCTCACTGAGCGGCAACGTCACGCGCCGCGCGCTCACGGACAACGGCGGGCGTTTCACGATCACGTTTCCCAACGGCGACGGCGACTACATGGTCACCGTTCAGGCCATCGGCTTCTCCATGAAGCGCTTTGAGGTCAAGCGGACGGCCGATCAGGAGATTCTCATCGCCGACGCCAGGCTGTCACGCGCGATGACGGAGCTCGAGGCGGTGCGCGTGACGCCGGGCGAGCGCACACGCGCCAATCGCGACGACCGGCAGCCCGACATCTCGGGCAGCGAGCGCAGCGTCAATCCCGGCAACGTGTCGAGCGCCGATGCGGGCAACCTCGCCGCGATGGCGGCGTCACTTCCCGGCGTCACGCTGGTGCCGGGCACCAGCGGCGATGCTTCGGGCTTCTCGGTACTCGGTCTCACGCCCGACCAAAACGCGACGACGCTGAACGGCGGCTCGTTCACCGGCGCGGACGTCCCGCGTGACGCCGGCGTGTCGAGTTCGCTCTCCACCAGCCCGTACGACGTATCACGCGGCGGCTTCAGCGGGGCGCAGTTCAACATTCGATCCCCCACCGGCAACAACTTCACCACGCGCACAAACTCGCTGAACCTCGACGCGCCGGCGCTGCAGTGGACCGATCGCGCGGCGCAGGCGCTGGGCCAACAGTACAGCAATGTGTCGCTCGGCGGCCTCTTGTCGGGCCCGCTGAAGATCGACGAAATGTTCTACAACTTCTCGTATCAGGCCGGACGCCGGTCCAACGACCTGCAGACGCTGCTCAACACATCGTCCACGGGTCTCGTGACCAGCGGCATCAGCCCCGACTCGGCGACGCGCTTGCTCAACATCCTGCGCGCCAAGGGCATTCCGCTGTCTCCGCGAGGCTCGCTGTCGAACCGGAACACCGACAACGGCTCGGTGCTGGCGACACTCAATCTCGCGCCGATTGGTTCGCGCACCGGCGCCGCGTATGCGCTCACGTTCAACGGCTCCGCCAACCGCAGTGCGCCGGTGGGTGGCGGCATCGGCGAGCTGCCGGGACACAGTGGCGAGCGCACCAGCTACAACGCCGGCGCGCAGTTCCGTCATTCGGCGTACTTCGAGTCCGGCCTGCTCTCCGGTTTCCTCACCGAGACGAACATCACGTACGGCAACTCGCACAACGAGGGCAACCCGTACTACGACCTGCCCAGCGGGTCGGTGCGCGTCAACTCGCAACTGCCCGACGGCACCTCGGGGCTGCGTTCGGTGCAGTTCGGCGGAAGCTCCTTCCTCGACGCCAAGGCGACGAACTCAAGCCTCGGCTTCATCAACACGCTGTCGTGGTTCTCGCACAACAACAAGCACCGGCTGAAGCTCACGACCGAGTTGCGCCGCGACGTGTTCGACCAGGACCAGACCACCAACCAGCTCGGGTCGTTCTCGTACCTGTCGCTCGCCGACCTCGAGGCCAATCGCGCCGCGTCGTTCATGCGGCAACTCTCGCCGCGCGTGCGCGACGGCGCGGAGACGGTGGGCGCCGTCGCGCTGGGCGACGCGTGGCGCAAGAACAGCGATCTGCAGATCCAGTACGGCGTGCGCGTGGACGGCAACCGCTTCGGCGCCGGGCCAGCCGAGAATCCCGCCATTGAGCGGCTGTTCAGCAGGAGCAACGACCACACGCCCGATCACGTGTACGTGAGCCCGCGCCTCGGTTTCTCCCTGCAGTACGGCGAAGGGGCGCAGATCCCGGGCTTCGAAGGTGCCATCCGTGGTCCGCGCGCCGTGGTGCGCGGTGGCGTGGGCGTGTTCCAGAACGTGCCGCAGGCAACGCTGCTCGGCTCGGCGCTCGACAACACCGGGCTTGCGTCGGCGGTGCAGCAGCTCGGCTGCTATGGGGCGACGGTTCCGGCGCAGGCGTGGAGCACGTGGCTTACGAATCCCGCGTCCATTCCATCGGCGTGCGCCGACGGTTCGGTGGCTTCGCCCTTCACAAACGTCGCGCCGAATGTCAACCTGTTTGCCAAGGACTGGCAGGCGCCGCGCAGCGTGCGAGGCAACCTGCAGTGGAACGGGCCGCTGGTTGGCGGGCGATTCACCGCGACGGTGGACTTCACTTACTCACAGAACCAAAACCAGCCCGGCAACTACGACCTCAACTTTGGTGGCGTGCCGAGTTTCACGCTGGCAGCCGAGGGCGGTCGGCCGGTGTACGTGCCGGTGACGAGCATTGACGCGGCCACCGGCATCTCGGCGCCGCGCGACTCGCGCGTGCACCCCGAGTACAACGCGGTCTACGAGGCGCGTTCGGACCTGAAGTCCGAGTCGAAGCAGCTCTCTCTGCGTCTGACCCCGATGACGTTCAGTTCGAAGCTGACGTGGAGTGTCGGGTACGTGTACAGCAACGTGCGCGAGCAGTACCGCGGCTTCCAGAGCACCACGGGCGATCCACGCGCCGTCGCGTGGTCGCGGTCGAGCTTCGACTCGCGTCACCAGGTGCAATACTCGCTCAACTACAATTTCTTCGACGCCGTGCGCGTGAACTGGTTCGGCAACGTCCGCGGCGGCACGCCGTACACGCCGGGGATCGGCGGTGACGTGAACGGCGACGGACTGTACAACGACCGCGCATTCATCGCGAACCCGGCGACGACGACCGATCCGGCGCTCAAGGCGGCGATGCAGACCCTGCTCGACAACTCGACGGGCGGCGCCAAGCACTGCCTCGAGTCGCAGCTGGGCCAACTTGCCGGGCGCAGCAGCTGCCAAGGACCGTGGACGCACACGGCGCTGCTCAACGTCTCGTTCAACCCCATCAAGCTGCACCTGCCGCAGCGCGCCAATATCCAGTTACAGGTTAGCAACCCGATCGGTGCGGCCGACCTGCTGCTGCACGGCGAGAACAACCTCCGCGGCTGGGGCCAGACGATCCAGCCCGAGGCGACGCTGCTCTACGTGCGCGGCTTCAACCAGCTGACGCAACGCTTCACGTACGAAGTGAACCAGCGCTTCGGCTCGACCAAGCCGTCGCAGAACACCATCCGCCAGCCCGTGACGGTCACGGCGATGGTGCGCTTCGACCTCGGGCCGGCGCGTGAGCGGCAGTTGTTGACGCAGCAGCTCGACCGCGGTCGCCGCCTGTCGGGGCAGAAGGCGACTGAGTCCCAGCTGAACGCGATGTACGGCGCCGGCGGCGTCACGATCAATCCGATGGCGATGATCCTGCGCCAGACCGACAGCCTGCACCTTACCTCGGCGCAGGGCGACAGCCTCGCGACGATCAACCGCGCCTATCTGATTCGGCTCAACCGGATGTGGGCGCCGGTGATCAAGGAACTCGCCGGACTCAGCGACGACTACAAGCACGAGACGGCATATTCGCTCTACAAGAAGACGCGCGAAGCGTCGGTGGACGTGCTCGACGAAGTGGCGCCGCGCGTGAAAGAGATCCTGAACGCCGAACAGCGCCGCATGCTGCCGGCGCTCGTGGCGGCTCACCTCGACCACTGGTACCTGACGTCCATCCGCTCCGCCACGGTTGGCGGAACGGGTGGCGGCCCATTCATCTTCATGGGTGGTGGCGGCGGTGGCCCCGGCGTCACGCAGGTCATGATTTCCCGCTAAGCCGACTTGCTCCCTTCTCCTTTCGAACCAACATGTTCACTCGCATTCGCTTGATTGCGTCCTTGGCGCTGATGGCCGCGCCGCTCGCGGCGCAGCAGCCGCTGCCCCCGGTGCGTCCGCTGGGACCCATCATGAAGGTGTCGCCCGCCGATCTCCTTGGGTCGGTGTCCGCGGTGCGTCCGCTGCCGGGCGGCGGCGCCATCGTCAACGACCTGACGCGTCGCCAGCTCATCGTGCTGGACTCCGCCTTCAACCGGAAGTCGGTCATCGCCGACACAACGCCGGCCACGGCCAACAGCTACAGCAGCCGCCTCGCCGGGCTGATGAACTACCGCGGCGATTCATCGCTGTTTATCGATCCGCAGTCGCTCTCCATGCTTGTCATCGACGGCAAGGGCGAGGTGGTGCGCGTGATGGCTATTCCGCGCCCGCAGGACGCGACGTTCATGATTGGCGGTCCGTTTGGCACACCGGGCGTGGATCCGCAGGGACGCATTGTATACCGCGGCTTCGTCATGCCCAACATGCGCGGCATGAACATGGGCGGCCCGCCCCAGCCGGGACAGCCGATGCGCGTTCCCGAGCAGGCTGACACGGCGCCGGTGTACCGAGTGAATCTTGCGACGCGCGCCCTCGACACCGCGACCTATTTCAAGATCCCGAAGGCCAGCGTGTCGGTCACGCAGGACGACAAGGGGGCCATGCGCATCAGCGTGCAAACCAACCCGATGCCGGTGGTGGACGACTGGGCGCTGCTTCCCGACGGCCGGCTCGCGGTCGTGCGCGGCAAGGACTACCACGTAGACTGGCTCGGCACCGACGGCAAGTGGACGACGACGTCGAAGATCCCTTACAGCTGGGAGCGCCTCGACGACGACGCCAAACAGAAGTTCCTCGACTCGGTGAAAGTGGAAGTCGAGAAGCAGCGCGAGAACATCAACCGCGCGATGCAACAGGGCGTGGCCAACGCGAACACGATGCTTGGCGGAGCGGGCGGCGGTGGGAACGTGCGTATTGAGATGCGCGTCGAAGGACCAGGTGGCGGCGGTGGTCGTCCGCAACAGGGCGTCCAGCAGATCAGCGCGCCAAGCATCAACCTCGTTGGCGCCAAGGAGCTGCCCGACTACCGCCCCGTGTTCCGGCCGGGCTCCGTGCGCTCAGATGACGACGGCAACGTGTGGGTGCGCACGACCGCGCCCAGCGACGCGGGTCCGATCTACGACGTGATCAACGGCAAGGGCGACTTGATTGACCGTGTGAAGCTGCCGTTCGGCCGCGTGATTTCGGGTTTCGGCCCGGGCGTCGTGTACATGGGCGTGCAGGACGACAAGGGCGCGCGGCTGGAGATGGCACGCATCAAGTGACGACGATTCAGGATCTGGAATCCGGATTCCATATCCTCAGTCGTGTTCAGTTAGGGCGCCTTGCGCGGCGCTCCCGTCTCCACCGGCAACTCCGTATGCGCCGACCAGTCCTGGAACGAGCCGTCGTAGAGCAGCACCGGATGGCCGAGCGCGCGCGCGGCGAGCAGCATCGTCGTTGCCTGCTGGCCCGTGTGGCAGTAGCCGATGACGACGTCGCCAGGCCGCACGCCGGCCGCGTCGAAGGCCTCGCGTAGCGACGCGGTCGGCCGGATGCGCAACGATGCGTCGGTCAGCGTGGAATAGGGCACGCTACGCGCGCCGGGGATGCGGCCCGCGCGGTGCGGAGCGGATGGACTGCCGCCGGTGCGCGACCCGGAGTAGAACACGGTGTCGCGTGCGTCCACGACGGACACACCGGCCTTGCCAAGCACCGATTGCACATACGCTGCATCGACGACGAACGGCTTGATCGCCAGCGGTGACAACGAGCCAGCGCGAGGCGCGGCAACGTCCGCGGTCGTCGGGTTGCCCTCCGCCACCCACTTGCCCATTCCGCCGTCAAGCAGCGACGCGCGATCGCCCAGCCCTGCATACGTCAAGGTCATCAGGATGCGGGTGGCCTGGTACACTATGTCCTTCGCGTAGTAGACGACGATGCGCGAGTGGTCGGAGATCCCCAGCGCCTCGAGCCGCGCGCGCAGCGTGTCCGCGCCGGGCATCTCGACGCTCAGCTTGCGCGCCGTATCATTGACCGACAGATCGGCGACGCTGACGAGCCGCGCGCCCGCGATGTGAGCGGCGGGGTAGTCGCCAGCCGCGCCGACATGCAGCAGCACGAGGTTCGGGTCGCGCAGGTGCTGCACGAGCCAATCGGTGCTCACAAAGAGCGGCGGCGCTTCGACCTGGCCCTGTCGAGTTGACGCCAGCGGCGGCGCGAGCGGTGTGGCCTGTGACCGCGCGGCGAGCGGGGCGAGCGACATGAGGACAAGGAAGATCGGCTGACGGCGCACAAGAGCCTCGCTGAGCGGGTCCCTCGAGTGTACCCACGAGCCCCGCGTGGCGACAAGGCCGCGCCGCCTGAACAGTGGGGCGACCCTCTTCGTAGAATTGCAGTCGGTCGTGCGTCCCCACGGCGCGCACGCGTCACCCGAGGATCCCACGTGAAACACCACGCCCGCCTCTTACTCGCTACCGCGCTCTCTGTCACTGCTGGCGCGCTCGACGCGCAGTCCAAGCCCGCCGTCTCCAAGGTGGTCTGGCCCGACGAGGGCCCCGCCATGTGGGCGACGCGTCCGACGGTTAGCGCGATCACCGCCAACGACCTGCGCACCAGACTCTACGGGATTGCCGATGACTCCATGCGCGGCCGGCGCATGGGTGAGCCCGGCAACTACAAGACTACTGAATACATCGCGCGTGAGTTCAAGCGACTTGGACTCAAGCCGGCGGGCGACCACGGCACGTACTTCCAGGTCATTCCGTACGGGCCGGTGCGCATCGACAGCTCGGCCGCCGCGCTCCACGTCGGCGATGTGCCGCTCGTGCGCAGCGTCGAGTGGGTCCCCACTGCGCCAAACGCGGCGAGCGGTTTCGCTGGCACGATCAACCTCTCGCGCGTCGCGACGGTCTTTGCGGGGCGCTGGGGCGACACGACGACGCTCGATGCGGCGATGCTCAGGGGCAAGGTCGCCGTCTTTGTCGCACCGCCGTCGGCGAACCGGCTGGCGCCGAGCGTGCTTCGCTGTGACTCGGTGCCCGACAAGTTCGGCGCGCAGGCCGCGGCACTCGTCGAGGCGACGACGCCGCGCGCCGCGGGCGGCCGCGGTGGCGCCGGCGTTGGTCCGGCGCGCGATCCGCGCGCCCAAGCGGCCGGTGCGGCGGCGGTGTTGCTCATCGGGGCGGAGTCGATTCCCGCTGCTGGAGTGACGGCGGCGTGGACCAGTCGTAGCATCATGGAGCCCGCGCCTGACGCGCCGACGGCACTCGGCGCCGCGACTATTTCGCGCGGGGCGGCCGCCAAGCTGTTCAGCAAGGGTGTGGAGCAGTTACGGGTGGGTGACGCGGGCCAGCCTGTCTCCGCGCGCTGGACGTACACGTGGCACATGTCGGAGTCGCCCGGTCGCAACGTCGTCGCGCTGATGCCCGGCGCCGACGCCGCACGCGCCTCGGAATACGTACTCGTGAGCGCCCACAACGACCATCAGGGCGTCGTCGCGGTCGCGCTCGACCACGATTCGCTGCGCGCGATCAATACAGTGACGCGCCGGCAGGGCGCCAACGATCCGGTCTGCCGCCCGACGGCGGACCAGCAGCATCGCATTGACTCGCTGATCGCCCGTGCCCGCGCTATCCGTCCACCGCGCCGTGACAGCGTGATGAATGGCGCCGATGACGACGGCTCCGGCACCGTGGTCCTGCTCGAGATCGCCGAGCGATTCGCGTCGGAGAAGCCGGCGCGCTCCATCCTCTTCGTCTCTCACGAGGGCGAGGAAGTCGGGATGTTCGGCTCGCGGTGGTTCGTCGAGCACCCGACGGTGCCGCTCAAGGACATCGTTGCGGCGCACAACATTGACATGGTGGGCAAGGGACGTGCGGACCAGGTGAAGTTCGGCGGCCCGGCGAGCATCCAGATCCTCGGCGCACGCCGGCTGTCGCGCGAGTTCGGCGACATGATTGACAGCGTCAACGCCGTACGCAGCGAGGTGATGGCGATTGATCGGACGTGGGATGTCACGGCCAATCCGATGAACCGCTTCTGTCGCAGCGACCAGGTGAACTACGTGGTGAAGGACGTGCCAGTCACCTACTTCTCAACGGGCTACGCGCAGGACTACCATCAGCTGACGGATGAACCGCAGTACGTCGAGTATGAACATGCGGCGCGCGCTGGGCGGTTCGTGCACGACGTAATGATGGCGATTGCGAACCGCAAGGATCGGCCGGCGATCAGCGGGAACGATCCCGCCTACCCGCGCTGCCGCTAGCATGAACGCGACGGGAGGCGCGGCCGTCTGGCCGCGCCTCCCGTCGCGTCTGCCTCAGAGGACTCGCGCGCGCCGCGGCGCGCGTCGGATGACTACTTGATGCCGGCGGCCAGCTTGAAGCGATCGCGCACTTTGAGCAGCGCGTCGGCGGAGTCGGCGTTCCTCTTGATGGCGTCCTCGAGGAGCACGAGCGCGACGGCATCGTCTTCCACCGAGGTCGGCTCGGGGCCGAGGCGGTGGCCGAAGCCCGTGTGGCGGCCCGGATCAATGACGAGTTCGGCCTTCAGGACGATGTCCTCGGCGTCGTACAGCACACGCACCACGCAGAACTTCTTGCCGGCCTTCTCCATGTAGCCGAACCGCAGGCCGTTGGCTGCGGGCGGCCACGCGGGGAGCTGGTGCACTTTGCCGTCGGTCCCCTCGAACGAGGAGAACCCGGAGGTGAGGCGGCCGAAGTTACGCTCGAAGCCGCCGTGGTACATCAGGGCATGTCGCATGGTGGGATGTAGGGGGGAAAAGGGTACGACCAAAGTTGCCGCGCGGCGCGTCGAATGACAACCCATCTGTGCCGCCGCCGACACGTGGCACTCGGACCGCGCACGACGCGGCACCCGCGGGCGCAGCAGGCGAGTACCTTTCGCCGATCAGCCCGCGACGCGCCGTGCGCGAGGAGTTTCTGTGGTTCTGCCTGCATTTGACGAACGGCTGCGCGCACGCCTCCGCGAACTCTGCGACGCCGGCTGGGAGTTCTTCGACCATTTCGACCGCACCGTGCGCGAGCGCGGGTTCCACGCGTTTATCGCCTCCGAATACGAGGCCGTGCGCGACGCGCTCATCACGCACCGCGCGTCTGGCGTGCGCTTCCTCGAACTTGGCTCAGCCTCGGGCATCATCACCATCATGGCCGACCTGCTCGGCTATGAGGCCTGCGGCATCGAGATAGACCTGGCGCTGATCGCCACGGCGCGCGAGATGGCGCGCCGCTTCGATTCGCGCGCGCGTTTCGTCTGCGGCAGCTTCTTTCCCGCGGGGTACTCCTATCGCACGGCGGACGGCGAAGTACGCACCGGGACTTTGGGCGAAGGGAAGTCGGGATACCAGGAGCTCGGCCTCGCGCTCGACGACTTCGACGTGGTCTTCGGATTTCCCTGGGGCGGGGAAGAGCCCGTGCTACTCGACCTCATGAAGCGCTACGGAAATCCCGAAGCCTTGCTCCTCATGCACGGCGTCAACGACGGCGTGCAGGCCTACCGCGGCGGGCAGCGTCTGCCGAAGCCGCAAATGAGCGACGGCGGCAGCTGACGCTGGGCGCCCGTCAGGCCGCTGGGCCCGTGGAGAATCGCGCCCGCACAGCCTCGCTCACGCGCGTCAGCCGACCGGTGCTGCGATTGATCGGACACCAGACCGTGCGCGAACGCGCGAGCACCTTTCGGTCTGAAGCGCGCAGGATCTCCGTCAGTCGTTCGAATCGGTGTGAATCGGCTGTGCCCACCCAGGTGCGGGCGATGATGCCGTCGTCCGGCAGGGCGGGGTGCTTGTAGTCAATCTCGTGCCGCACCGCGACCCACGCGACCTCCGCCTGCTGCTCGGCCGTCGCGGCCGCCGACCAGTGCGCGATGGCGACGTCCTGCACCCAGCGCAGATAGACGACGTTGTTCACGTGCCCAAGATCGTCAATGTCGTCCGGCGCGATGGAGCGCGGCAATTCGAAGATCTCTTGCGACATCGTGGCGTCGGCTCCCGGGTGATGGGCGAAAGTATACGCGGCGCTGCGACTAATGGAATGGCAGAGCCATCCGAAACGCCGGGAGGGCCGGCGCCGTAGGTTGTATGAGTTCCTGCTGACGTCACGACTGAGGCCTCACATGCCGCAAGCCACTCCTGTGCCACAATCCGGAACGCCGACCGCAGCCCGCAGCGCGCCGACCGCGACCGAGATGTACAACGCGGCGCGACTGGCGAGTCGCGACCTGCACGCGCAGCACGCTCAGCTGCGCAGCGAGCGTCGCCAACTGCAGCAAGAACTGACAGCCGCGCAGAGTCCCTCCGACAAGCAAGGGCTCGAGCGTCGGCTGACCGCTCTCGACGCGCGCATTCTCGATGTGGAGAAGCAGCTCGCGTCCGCCGACGCGCTGGTCGCCACGCGTGCCGGCATCCCGGGCGTGGTGGTACAGGAGGTACCGCGCGAGCCGGACATCCCGGCGGAAGCGGTCTTACTCGGGATGGGCGGCATGGCGATGGTCGTCCTGCTGCCGCTCTCTATTGCGTTCGGGATTCGCTATATCAAGCGCGGCGGCGCCGCGCGGCCGGCGCTGCCCCCCGACCTCGGCGACCGCGTGAGCAACATCGAACGCGGCATCGAGGCGGTGGCCATCGAAGTTGAGCGACTCGGCGAAGGCCAGCGGTTCGTCACGCAGTTGCTGGCAGAGTCCGAGCAGCGTCGGCAACAGCGACTCTTGACAGCCGACGCGGCGAAACAAAGCCACGAGTTGTAGCGACGGCGACCGTCAGTAGCCGCGCGCGCGGTCCACGGCCCAGCGCGGCGTTTCACCGCGCTCGACGGCGGCGAGGCACTCGAGGAACCCGCTGACCGCGCCGTCCACCGTGGTGCGACCTGAACAGTGCGGTGAGATCATCACCCTTGGATCGCTCCACAGCGGCGATGATGGCGGAAGCGGTTCTTCGGCGAACACATCGAGCGCGGCGCCGCGCAGCCATCCGCGATCCAACGCCTCGGGGAGCGCGCTTTCATCGAGCACCGCGCCGCGCCCGGCGTTGAGCAGCACCGCACTGCGACAGCGTGAAAGCACGTCGCGCGACACCAGCCCGCGTGACGACGCCGTCTCGGGAATCGCCAGAACGATCCAGTGCGCATCGCCGACGAGTCCGGCGAGCGCCTCCACGCGGTGCGTGGCACTGAACGGTGACGCATGGTCCTGGGCATTGCCGGGCGCGTTGTTCGGCGCGATGCCCGTGCGTGACACGCCCGTCACCTGCACGCCAAGTCGGTGCAGCGCTCGCGCAACGGCGCCCCCTACATCGCCCGTCCCCACCACGAGCGCGCGCGTGCCGGCGACGCGCGCGATTGCTCGCGGCGCCCACTGGCGATTCCGCTGCGCGTCGGCGAGTGCACCGAGTTGCTGCTGAAAGGCGAGAATGCGCGCCACGGCCCATTCGGCGATCACGGGTCCGAATGACTCCGGCGTGCGCGTAAGCAAGATGGATGCGTCGAGGTTGGGCGGCACGAGCCAAGCGTCGACGCCTGCGCCGGTGCTGTGCACCCAGCGCACTCTGCCCATCGTGGCGGCGCCCGGCGGGCGCTCGAAGCCGACGAAGACATCGGCCCAGGCGAGGTCATCGGGCGTCACGTCGGTGAGTGCTGCGCCGCGGTATTCGAGATCGGGGCGCAGTGTGCGCAGTGCTGCGACAATCCCTTCATGGGCGCGTGTGGCGACGAGCACGCGGTGCGGTGTAGGAGACGGCATGTGCGACTGGGGCTTGGGTCGAAGGAAAGTACGGTGCGCTATCGCCGATCGGCTAGTTGATGTGTTGTCGCCGCGCCGTCGCTTGTCGACTGGTCCCGCAACGCACATCTTCTCGCGACATGGATACGCGCCAGTTCGGCCGCCTCAAATGGCCTGTCTCGACGCTCGGCTATGGTATGTGGGGGCTTGCCGGTTGGTCGGGGACCGACGCCGACGAGGTCGGTCAGGCGCTCGAGGCCGCGGTCGCCGCGGGCGTCACCTTCTTCGACACGGCGTGGGGATACGGCGCCGGCGCGAGCGAACGCGTCCTCGGTTCGCTGGTGCGCGCGCATCCGGAAAGCAGGCTGTACACGGCGACCAAGATCCCGCCGAAGAACTTCACCTGGCCGTCCCGCCGCGGCTTCACGCTCGACGAGTGCTTTCCGCCCGATCACATTCGACGCTTTACAGAGAGATCGCTCGAGAATCTGGCGTTGCCGAGCGTGGACCTGATGCAGTTCCACGTGTGGGAAGATGCATGGGCGCGCGATGAGCGCTGGCAGCGAACGATGGACGACCTGCGGCGCGAGGGGCTGATCGGCGGCGTCGGCGTGAGCGCGAACCGTTGGGAGCCGTGGAACTGCCTCGACACGCTGCGCACCGGCGTCGTGGATGCGGTGCAGGTGATCTACAACATCTTCGACCAATCTCCCGAAGACGAGTTGTTTGCCGTGTGCCAGGAACTTGGCGTCGCCGTCATCGCCCGCGTGCCATTTGATGAGGGATCACTCGCCGGGCAGATCCACGCCGGTTCGACGTTTCCGGAGGGGGATTTTCGCCGTATCTACTTCGGGCCGGACAACCTCAGGCCGACCGTAGCGCACGTTGATGCATTGCGCGCGGCGCTTCCGCCGGACCTGCCGCTCGCCGAAGCGGCGTTGCGCTTCAGCATCTCGCATGCGGCGGTGAGCACGGTCATTCCCGGCATGCGGCGGCCCTCGCACGTGCAGGCGAACGTGAATGCCGTCGCGCACGGACCACTCGCCGCATCGATGCGCACGGCCTTACGGAGCCATCGCTGGGACCGCGTCCCCGCCGACTGGAGTCTGTAACGTATCTGGTCGTGCGCCGGGGGCCGCTCTCCCGTGGACTCTACGAAGATGGCGCGCATCGCGTGCGCCCCGCCATACTAGCAGCCATCACCCACAGCGCGAATCCAGATCAAGGGCGCCCCCACATCGCTGGTCTTCGGAGGCCGCATGCCGGCAACATCGAGCAAGATCTACACCTACTCGCCGCATCCGCACATCGAGCACCGCAAGAAAAAGGCGCCGACGAAGGAGCCCGCGCCGAAGCCAAAGCGCGGCCTCGCGAGGTTCAACGCGTGGCTCGCGGTCAAGATCACCAGTGCGGTCGGGACGATGTGGTGCGCCTATGCCTTTACCGGGCTTGCGCTGGTCAGTCTGCCTGGGGCCGTCCGGGGCGGCACCGTCATGCTCGTTTCATGGATCGCGCAGACGTTTCTGCAGCTTGTGCTGCTCTCGATCATCATCGTGGGCCAGAAGGTGGACTCGGAAGCCTCGGAGACCCGCGCCATCGACACCTACAAGGACGCGGAAGCCGTGCTGCACGAGGCGATGGAGATCCAGCACCATCTGGTCCAACAGGACATGGTGCTGCAGCGCCTGCTCGAGTCGCTGGGGAATAGTACGACGCCGGGTCGAGCGCCCTAGCCGAACAGCTGCTGCATCGCCTGCGACATCGTCTGCGCGAAGCCGCCGGAGATTACGTGGCGCGTTGCCAATTCGCCCGGCGCCTCGAGCGCCCTCGCGGCCTCATTCATGGACGCGATCGTGAACTCGTCGCCGGAGAGATGACTCAGGTACTCCTCCGCCGCCGTCAAGTAGCCCATCATCCCGGCGCACTCGCACGGGCAGAATACCTTCTTCGCCTTGCGCAGCAGCTCTTCGTCACCGGGATTGGGCATCACCAAATTCTCTGAGCCATTGATTACGCGGAGTCGGTTGTTAGCCACGCAGGACGCCACCGTCGCGCTGTCGAGCGAGCCGCCGGCCGCGTTCAACACGAGCGCATCCATCGGCTGCCGCAAGAACTCCGTCTTGCCTTCCGCCGGCCAGCACTTCACGCCGCGCGCCTCGAGCTTCGCACGGATTCCGGCCTTCGCCTCGACAACCAGCGGCGTCGCGCCGTCCTGCAGAAGGTGATCGATGATGTGCAGCCCGATGTTGCCCGCGCCGATCAAGCCGACGACCGCGCCCTTCAGTGGAATGCCGGCCCCCTTCAACTGGCCGACGAGCATCCGGTAGTTCCCCTCCGCCGTTGGCGCGCCCGTGTCGGAGATCACGCTGCCCTTGTACTGCTCGTTCAGGTAGAAAAGGGACTCCGTCTTACCGTCGCTCATGATGCCGTGCCCAAGGTCCTGGCCCGTCGTGAGGAAGAACCCCGTCTTCTCGACGTCCTTGAAGCATTCGATGGCGAAGTCGAGCAGCTCACGATCGTGCGGCTCTCCGACGCGCGAGCCCGGCGTCGGGTGCATGACGCACTTGCCGCCAACAATGCGTGAGAAGTCTCGCTGCACGTACGGCCCGCCAACCCTGAGCAAGCGCGACCAGTAGACCTTCTCGTCCATCCCGATGGCCAGATCAATGGCCTCGTGATCGGAGTTCCAGCCCGCAATACTCGTGCGGCTCTCCGGCGCGATGCGGAAACCGCCGAGCGAGAGCATGCGTGAGCCAGGCCGGGCGTGCGTCGCGATGCTGAGCGTCCAAGGTTCGGTCGCGTGGGTGTAGCGATACACCCACACGTGTGCGGCGGGATGGCGCCCAATCTCCGGCGCCAGCTTCAGCGTCTCCTCCGGGGCTAGCACCGTCTTATGAAAAGCAGGCATGATGGCAATGGCAGACATAAGGTGTTGCTCAAGGTAGTGACGCGTACACCTGAATTGTCGAACTCCGAGGCGCTGGGTACATTGGGAAGTCCCCCTATGCCCTGTCGTCGAATCCCTCGTTCGAAGCGCACGTCGTCCCGCAATCACTTCGACGAGCGACCAGGACACCCGCTCGCAGCTCCCCTCAGCCATCGCCCCCATGGCCACTCTCACCGCGCCGACGGCCGCCGAACACCACGACACGTTTCCGATCAACGGAACCGACTACATTGAGTTCTACGTCGGCAACGCCAAGCAGGCGTCGCTGTACTACCGCGCCGCCTTCGGGTTCCAGCTCGTCGGCTACCGGGGCCCCGAGACCGGCGTGCGTGATCGAGCGAGCTACCTGCTGCAGCAGGACAAGATCCGCATCGTCCTGACGACGCCGCTTGGCCCCACGGGTCCGATCGCCGAACACATCGGCCGGCACGGCGACGGCGTGAGGGACCTCGCGTTCTGGGTGGACGACGCGCGCGACGCGTTCGCCAAGGCGATCGAACGCGGGGCCGAGTCGGTGCATGGTCCTGAGGTGATGGCCGATCCCGACGGAGAGGTGGTGATCGCCGCCATCAAGACGTACGGCGACACCATCCACTCCATCATCGAGCGCCGCAATTACCGCGGGCTGTTTCTCCCGGGATTCGTCGCGGTGACGCCCGCGTTTGCTCCGCCGGGCGTCGGGCTCAAGTACGTGGACCACTGCGTCGGCAACGTCGAGCTCGGCAAGATGAACTTCTGGGTGGACTTCTACGCCCGGGTGCTTGGCTTCTTCAACCTGCTCACCTTCGACGACAAGGACATCAACACCGAGTACTCGGCGCTGATGTCCAAAGTGATGAGCAACGGAAACGGGCGCATCAAGTTCCCGATCAACGAGCCCGCGGTCGGCAAGAAGAAGAGCCAGATTGAAGAGTACCTCGACTACTACGGCGGACCCGGCGTGCAGCACATCGCGATGACGACGGACAACATCATCGAAACGGTCAAGGCGCTCCGCGCGCGCGGCGTGGAATTCAACCAGACGCCGACGACGTATTACGAGTCGCTGCAGGCGCGTGTCGGGAAGATTGACGAGCCGCTCGACACGCTGCAGGAACTCGGCATCCTCGTGGACCGCGACGACGAAGGTTACCTGCTGCAGATCTTCACCAAGCTCGTGCAAGACCGCCCGACGCTCTTCTTCGAGATCATTCAGCGCAAAGGCGCGAAGGGCTTCGGCAAGGGCAACTTCCAGGCGCTGTTCGAGAGCATCGAGCGCGAGCAGGCCCTGCGGGGGAATCTCTAGTGCCGTTCTATCACACGCTCGGCCAGGTGCCACGCAAGAGGCACACGGTCTTCCGCCGTCCCGACGGCGGACTCTACAGCGAACAGCTCATGGGCAACGAAGGCTTCACCGGCCCGTCGTCGCTCCTCTACCACGTGCATCCGCCGACGACCGTGCTGGCCGTGCATCGCCTGCGCGAACTCAAGTGGGAAAGGGATCCCGATCTCGCGCTTCGGCACCGGCACTTCCGCACGCGCCAGCTCCCGAGGGGCGGCTCGCCGACGCTCGACCGCATTCCGATGCTGTTCAACAACGACATCGCCATGCTGTGGATCGAGCCGGATCGGCAGGACGAGCACTTCTTCCGCAACGCGCAGGCGGACGAGGTGATCTATCTCGCCGAGGGAGCCGGGACACTCGAGTCGCAGTTTGGTTTCCTTCCGGTGAAGCCGGGCGATTACGTGGTACTGCCGCGCGGCATCATGCACCGTTGGCGATTCACCGCGCCGGCGAAGATGCTGGTGATGGAGAGCCGCGGCTACGTGCGCACGCCGTCGCGCTATCGCACCGAGTACGGGCAGATCGCCGAGGGAGCGCCGTACAGCGAGCGCGACTTCCGCCGACCGACGGAACTCGTGACGATGGACGAGAAGGGCGAATTCCCCGTGATCGTCAAGCAATACAATGGCCTCACCGAGATGGTGCTCGATCACCATCCGTTCGACGTCGTCGGATGGGACGGCTTCTTCTATCCGTGGGCATTCAACATCCACGACTTCGAGCCGATTGTCGGGCGCATCCATCAGCCGCCGCCGGTGCATCAGACCTTCCAGGGCGACGGTTTCGTGATCTGCTCTTTTTGCCCACGGCCGTATGACTTCGACCCCGAGGCGGTGCCCGCGCCGTACGCGCACAGCAACGTCGACTCCGACGAGGTGTTGTTCTACGCGTCGAGTGAGTTCATGAGCCGGAAGGGCATCGAGTATGGATCCATCACGCATCACCCCGATGGCTTGCCGCATGGGCCGCACCCGGGGCGCACCGAAGCGAGCATCGGCGCCAAGCGCACCAACGAGCTTGCGGTGATGAT
>JAHFCU010000034.1 GCA_023249305.1 Gemmatimonadota bacterium | reverse complement strand
GATGATCGCCGTCGAGTCGTTGACGTCAATGCTCGGATTGATCTTGAGCTTGAATTTGTCGAGCATCCCCTCCGATTCGGCGAGCAACTCGAGGCCAGCGACGTTCATGCCGATCGTCGAGTCGCCGGGTGACGATGTGAAGACCGGGATGCCGTTGCGGTACGCGGCGGCCAGCACGCTGACCTGCCCGAGGTTGGTCTTCTCCTCGAACTCGTTCATCACCTTGCCGAGGAGATGGTAATACTCGCGCGTGCCCATTTCCTTTTGGAATTCCGGACGCAGCATGATCTTCCGCAGGATCTTGTCGGTCGCCATCAGCACGTCGTTGTAGTCGAACAGGATGTCGTAGATCCGCGTGACGCCCTTGTCACGCAGGTCCGCGTCATCCACCTGATGCGTGCCGCGATAGAGCGGCATGTTGAGCGCGAAGTGGAGGTCGTGGTACATGTTGGCGCCCGTCGCCACCAGCCAGTCCACGAAACCGTGGTTCATCAGCGGGATGATCGTCGACGGCCCGAGTCCCGCCGGGGTCAGCGCTCCCGCGATGCTGAGGCCGATCGTCACATCCGGTTGCGAGTACTTCTCGCGCATCAACTGGCAGGCCGCGCGCAGCCGGCCGCCGTTGTACGCGTCCATGTTATCGATGACGGACTCGATGGTGCTTT
Organism: Gemmatimonadota bacterium; assembly: GCA_023249305.1. Lineage (GTDB taxonomy): Bacteria > Gemmatimonadota > Gemmatimonadetes > Gemmatimonadales > Gemmatimonadaceae > PNKL01. The sequence continues at coordinate 29,940 of JAHFCU010000034.1, read as the reverse complement.
TCGATGTCGTCGGCTGTGGGAGCACACGCTTCCCGTTGAGGTACCGGTGTCGTCCGGGATGATGGCTCATCTGGCTGATCCTGAGAGAGGGCGTGTGGGTGGGGGCGGTGTGACTGGTACAACATTCTAGTCACCAACGGCGCGGCGAGACAGCGGTCCAGCGCGGACGGCCGCATTTCGGCGATGCGTTGTTCCCCGTGCTGTCGCTATGTTGTGGGCATGCCGGACGACGCCGGGAGTTACCAGTGACGGACGAGCGCATGCCGATCGACGTGAGCGGTGAAGGTCGCGCGACGGCGGAGCTGTTTCGCCTTCGCCGCAACAGCGTGGTTGACACGTGCGGCTTTCTCGGCTTTGTCAGTGCGTTCGGTATCGCTGGCATATACGGATTCCGCCAACTGTACATTGACGTTGCCTTCGAGACGGACATGGCGATGTTCCGGTACATCGCCACAATGCTGGTGTCCGGCGCGGTCGGCGGCCTGCTCGGCATGGGATGCGGCCAGCTCATCGCCAGCGCGTGGGAGCGATTCGACTTGCGGCGGAATCCGCGAAGGTATGAACGTGGCTGAGCGGATGCTCCGGCGCTGCACCTTCGCGCCCCCGCTAAGTGCTGCCGCCCTCGCCTTTTCCGCCCTGCTGGCGACGGTGCTTCCCGCGCGCGCCGCGTCTCAGGCCACGACCGGAACGCTTGCCGGATTCGTGCGCGACTCCGCCGGTGCGCCGATCGCGAACGCCGAGGTCGTGCTCGTGCAGACTGGAGTCGAACTGCGCAGAATCATTGCTGACGAAGGTGGTCACTTCGTACTCGGCAACGTGAGTCCCGGAATCTACGTGGCTTGGATTCGCCGTATGGGCTTCGCTAGCGCGGAGTACAACTGGGCGGCCGTCGTGGACAAGCGCGACTCTGTCACCGCCACCCTGCGCACGATCCCGCACGGGCTGGACGCGGTCGTGGTCCGCGCGAAAGAAGACAAGGACATGAAGGGATCGGCACAGATCCTTGGCTTGGTGGTGGACACCGAGGGTAAGCCGGTGGCCGAGGCGAACGTCGAGCTAGTAGGCGCCGACCGCGCGGGTGAAACACTCGAGAATGGCGGATTCCTCTTTCGGCCGCTGCCGGTCGGGCCCTATGTCGTGCGTGTGCGCAAGCTTGGCTACGTGCCGCAGAGCGTGACGATGCAACTGCAGCAGGGTGAAGAGCGCGAAATGGTCGTGCGCATGCACCCGCTGACGGGCAACCTCGCGACCGTGAAGATCGTGGCCGCGAGCGGATTCGACTCACGAGCGGAGGTCGCGCTGAAGGACCTCGACACGCGCCTGCGCTGGAGGAGTGCACGCGATGTCGTACTCGGGCCGAATGAGTTGATGCGCTTCAAGGGACAGTCGCTCAACTGGGTGAACAGCGCCTTCGGAATGACCCAGCGAGCGACATTCCGGTCGCGCGGGGTGAGAAGCATCAATCCCGCGGGGACGTCGGGCAAGGTCGGTGCGCAAACGCTCGGGGCGGAAGGTGACGCCTGCATTCTCGAGAACGGTACACACTTTGTGAGGCAGCCGCTGTGGTCGTACAACATGAGCGACATCGAACTGCTCGAGATCTACGACACCTACGGTGACGACAGCCGCACCGTGGATTTTCACATGACGGGGCGGTGCATGCGCGGCGCGGACGGAACGCACCCCATTTGGTACGTGGTCTGGCTCAAGGGACGCGACCGATAGGGAAGGCCTCCGACACCGACAGGTGCGGTGGCTGCTTAGAACGTGTCACTGACCGAGTAAGACCAGCGAGTGGCGCCGTCGCTGCAAAGAGGCTGGCCATTGGATCCCGTCAGCACGAGTGACCACGTGCCACTCGCGTTGCTGGCGATGGTCGTCGCCGATGGGAACCCACTCACACCGCTCAGGTCGGGGAGGTCGAGCACCAGCGCGCCGGGCCCGAGCGCGGCCAGCGAGGCCGTCACGGTCACGCTGCGCGTGCCGTCGCCGTAGCGCAGCGTGAGCGAGCCGTTGTAGTTCGCCGTGATGCTGGCGTCGAGCTGAGCCTGCAGACGTTTGTACGGACCGGCGATCGGCTGCACGGCTGACCCAACGACTGGCGGTAGTGCGATGCCTCGTTGGTTCACTGTATGAAAGCTCACACTTGCCGTTCGCGCGCTGCTGCCCGCGCCGCCGCTTGCCGCAACCTCAAGCAAGTGGAAATCATCCGCGCGTTGCTGCCCGGGTGGTATTCCATACAGGAACGTCGAGTAGCTTCCGGTGATTGCGCTCAAGCCCACCTTCCGCAGTTCGGCAGGGGTGCACGACGTTCCGCTCAGCAGGCTCGTGGTGATGACGCCGACGTCGCCGGACAATCCACCGATGCCGAGCGACGCGTTGGCCGGAACGAACGAGTTCGTGCCGCTGAGGTTCACGAGGCCCACGGACTCCCCGGCAGGGAGATTCACGTCGCGCATGAGGAAGTAGCGATAGCCTCCCGCCTGCGTCGTGCCCGTGCCGACGAGGTCGTACGTGCCCTCGCGAACGCCCGTGATCGTGAACTCAGGCGCGGTCTGCGTGGACACCGCGACACCGCCACCCAATCGCCACGTGAACTGTTCGTTGGGTCCGCTGTGTTGCGCCGTTCCCCTGATGGACTTGGTCGCGGGCTCGGGCGGGGCGCATAGAGTGATCGGTGCAGCGGAGAGTTCGCTCGCCGTCCCGTAGCGAACGGTCAAGCCCTCGCTGGCCGTTACGTACGCGAAGCCACCACGGGTTGCGGTGACCGTGAAGCGGTAAATCCCCTGCGCGCCAGCGATCGGCGTCCACGTGCCCGTGCCATCCTGAACGGCAACCCACTGCGGTGCGGTGCACGCTGACCAGTCGAGCACGACACTGGCACTCACCGGCATCGCCGGAACCACGATGATGCTGATTGTGCTGGAGACCGGATCAAGGGCCGGCGTTCCAGTTCCACCGGCGGGCAGGGCGACGGCACGCACCGTGATGGTGTAGTTACCAGGTGCCAGCGCCTTTTCGGCGGCGACGATCACGACGGTGCCATTTCCAGTCAGGTTCGGCTGGGCAACCGTCGCGCTCACGCCATTGCTTGTCGTGGAGGCTTCGATCATTACCGTGCCAGCAAAGGCCGTGCGCGTGAGCGTGATGCTGGATGCGGCGGTTGAGCCCGGCGTCAAGTTGAGGAACTGCGGGGACAGCGTGAACGCGATTCGAGACGCCGAGATGCGGAGTTGAAGTTGCGTGGTCGCATCGCCCATCAGCTGGCTGTGAGCGCGCAGCGTAACCGAGAAGGTCCCGGTCGGCGCAGCCGCGGCCACGACAAAGGTCACCTTCGCGCTCGTTTCGCTTCCGCCTCCGCCCTGGAACGATGCCGACACATTCGCGGGGAGGCCCTCGGCCGACATTGAAAGCGAGTCAGCACTGCCGAAGCGATTGACGATGATGTCGCTCGTGACGATCGTCGCCTGCGCCGTTTCGGCGTCGTTGGCGAGAATCTGCAGCGAATCTGCGGGAACGATGACGGTCAGTGCCACGCTGCGGTCGGGCGTGCTGGGGCTCAAACCATGAACCGTGAGGACGTACGTGCCGGGGGCCACCGTTGGCGCAACGGCGACGGTGACTTCAGCGCTAGATCCGCCAACCGGATTCGTCGCGAAGGATGCGGTGATTCCGCTAGCGCCGGTGAGCGAAAAGGTCACTGGCTCTGGAGCGCTCGTGCGAGCGATGGTGACCGTGAGCGGCGCGATCCCGCCCCGAATGATCGTCAACGATTGCCGCGAGAGCGTCAGTGCAATTGCGGGCACGGCCGTCACCTGAAGCGTAAGCGACGCGCTCGCTACACCGTTCGCGCCTCCAGTTCCACGCACGGTGACCATGTAGTTGCCCGCGGGCACGTCGGAACCTACGACCACCGTGATGGCCGCGGTTGACACCTGACCCGACGTGGTCGATGACCCGATGGTCAGTGCGACATTCGCGGGGACTCCGGCGACCGAAAACTCGACGTCGCCGTGGAAGTCGCCGAGTCGCGTGATGGACGCCGTCACGGTCGCACTACCGCCCTGGAGAATCGCGACGCTCGCCGGCTGGACGGCCATGGCGAGTTGAGTGGTCGATTCAGGTGCGCCCTCCAGCACACGATCAAGGCTGCAGGACGCGACGACGGCCGCGGCGGCGCACGCCGCACCGGACGACCACCAGAAGGCGCATCGGCGCGGAACTTCCATACCGAGAATCTCGGTTTCGCCGCCTCCACATTCAACTGCCGCCCGCTCGACGACGAGGGCCGCGCGCTCAGTACTTCAGGCCGAGCACTCCCCAGCCCACGATATTGAGCACCACCGCGACGCCGAAGAGCACGGCCGGCACCATCACGCGCGCGCGCAGCGTGGGACGCTCGATCGCGAACTTGGCCGCAAGGAAGAACCAGAGGTAACCGAACACGAAGATCGGGAGCACGGCGAGTGGGCGCTTGTTCCACCACGCGTAATCCCAGATGAGCAGCCGGCCGCGGTTGAGGAAGAGTTCCACGACGACACAGACCGCCGAATAGGCCAGCGCCCAGAACCAACGGTCGGGAAGGCCCAGTATGCGCGCCTTCGGATCGTCGGTGATGGTCTTGTAGTAGATGACGCCGAGGATGGCGAACATGAACATGATCTCGATGTTCCATCCCACCATCGTGCGAAACGCGGTCGGCCCGGGTGCGAGCCAGAGCGCGCTGTAGCCCGAGAGCGCAAAGATCCAGCCGTTGATCGTCTCGTTCACGAAGTCGGCCATAAAGAGCGTGGCGCCCGCGATCACCGCGTTCCACTGGCCGGTTCTGCGTGCCGCCTGGACTTCGCTGGCGTAAATGAAGAACACGATCGCGAGCAGCGGAACCACGTACCACTGCATGGTGGTCGGGTCGCGCAGCCCCACCAGCGCCTGTCGAGCGGATTCGGTCATCGGCGGAACACCTCGATCGCGAGTTCTACCTTCCCGAACGGCGCCGAGACCTGCACCCCCTGCACAGCGCCGCGCACGCGATCCAGCATCTCGCGCGCGATCGCGATGCCTTCGGCCACCGCGTGATCCTTGGATTTCTCGTTCGCGCGCCGCATGCGCTCGACAATAGCGGACGGTACGGTCACGCCCGGCACTTCATTGGCGAGGAATTCCGCGTTGCGCACCGAGACCAGCGGCCAGATGCCGGCCACGACAGGAATGCGCGTCCCCTCGATGCGCGTGAGAAACGATTCGAGTTGTACGGTGTCAAAGACGGGCTGTGTCACCGCAAACTCGGCGCCGGCATCCACCTTCCACGCGAAGCGCTTGAGTTCGTGCTCCGGGTCAATCGCCACCGGGTTCACGCCGACGCCGATCACATACCGCGTCGGTGCGCCGATGCTGTTGCCGCCGGGATCCACCCCGTGATTGAGCCGGTTGACGAGGTTGGTGAGGCCGATCGCGTCAATATCGAACACAGCGGTCGCGTCGGGATACGGCCCCATCTTGGGAGGGTCGCCGGTCACCAGCAACACGTTGTGCAGGCCGAGTGCCGACGCGCCGAGCAGGTCGGAGAGCATGCCCAGCAAGTTGCGATCGCGGCACGCGTAGTGCGTCACGGTCTCGATGCCGCATTCCTGCTGGATGAGCACGCTGGTGGCGATGGCGCTCATGCGGCTCTGCGCGCGCGGGCCGTCGGGCACGTTCACGGCATCCACGCCCGCCTGCTTCAGCTTGCGCACCTCGGTGAGCATCTTCGCCGGATCCACACCGCGCGGCGGGACGATCTCCACGCTCGTCACAAACTCCCGCGCGGCCATCTTGCGTCCCCACGCCGAACGCTCGGCGAACGGCACCGCAGCGATCGCATGTGACTCGTGATGCGCCGCGACGCGCGACAGCCGCCCTCTACCAGCGGACTGCTCGACCGTGGCGTGGCGCGGGACGAGTGGGCGCACGCCATCGACCATCGCGCGAATGTGGTCCGGTGTCGTACCGCAGCAGCCGCCCACGAGCCGCACGCCGGCCTGGATCAAGTGCCGCGCGTAGTTGGCCATGTACTCCGGGTTCGCCATGTACATCACGCGCCCGCCGACGTCGCGCGGCATGCCGGCGTTGGGCATCGCCGAGATCTTCTTCGACGTCACCGGCGCCATACGCTCGATCGCCTCGAGAATCGTTTGCGGTCCCACCGAGCAGTTGAGCCCGATGATGTCGGCGCCAGTCTGCTCGAGCGCCTCGGCCACCTCTTCGGGCGGCACGCCAAACGAGGTGAGGCCATCGTTGCCGACGGTCATCTGCGCGATCACCGGCAGCGACGCATCCACCGCTCGCGCCGCCTTCACCGCCTGGGCGATCTCGTCGAGGTCGCTGAAGGTCTCGAGGATGAAGCAATCCACACCGCCGTCACGCAGAGCGCGCATCTGCTCGGCGAAGAACTCCGTTGCTTCTTCGCGCGACGTCGGACCGTACGGCTCAATGCGCACGCCGAGCGGTCCCACCGCACCCGCTACGAGCGCGTGATCGCCTGCCGCTTCACACGCGAGCGATGCCGCCGCGAAGTTGAGTTCGTGCACGTGCGCTTCGAGGCCGTAGTGCTGCAGCTTGGGCCGGTTCGCCCCGAATGAGTTCGTCTCGAGCAGCTCGGCACCCGCGCGCACATACTCGTCGTGGATGTTGCGCACGAGGTCGGGCTGGCGGACGTTCAGCTCGTCATAGCACTGATTGATGAAGACACCCCTGGCGTAGAGCATCGTGCCCATCGCGCCGTCGGCAATGACGACCTGCTCCGGATCGAGCAATCGCCGGCGCCGTTCCTCACGGGTCGCACTCATTGGGTGGCCTCCGCCGCGGTGCGCACCGCGTAGTACTTGCACTCTGGGTGATGCAAGACGATGGCTGCGGTGCTCTGCTCGGGGATGAGCTGGAACGCCTCGGTCAGCGTCATGCCGAGCGCCTGCTCCACGGGAAGCACGCGGAACAGCTTCGCGTGATCGTCGAGGTCGGGGCACGCGCCGTAGCCCCACGAGTAGCGCTTGCCCTGCTCGGAGGCGACGCCGAGTTCACGGCGAATGCGTGCATGCATCCACTGCGCCGTCGCCTCGGCGGCTTCCACGGCGAGGCCGTGTACGAGGAACGCCTCGCTGTATTCGCCCGCTGCCTGAAGCTGCGCAAAGCGCTCCGAAGCCGTCCGCCCCACCGTTACCACTTGCAGCGCGATGGCGTCCACCTCGTCACTGGCGACCGGGCGAACGTAGTCTGATAGGCAGAGCCGCTCGCGCCCCACTTGTCGCGGGAACTCAAACCGGGCGATCTCGCGGAGCGCGCTCCCGTCGCTTTCGTAGGCCGCGGGATCATACACCACGATGGCGTTGCCATCGGCCTGTGCCGGGAAGTAGCCGTATACCGCCTGTGGCTGCAGCCACCTTTCACGCTCGGCTTGCGCTTCGAGTCGGCGCCGCGTCGGCTCAAACTCGCCGTGCACGATCGCATCAAAGTTCGCGCCCGAGCCGCGGCCGCCCCACTGCAGACGATACAGTTCATCGAGGTCGAGCAGATCGAGCACCTCGCGCAGCGGAATGTCCCGCATGACGCGCGCGCCGAAGAACGGTGCGCGCGGGATCACGACATCGCTGCGCACGGCGCCGCGTTCGCCGCCGCGTTCACCGGCGCGGACATCCTTGCCCACCGCGGTGTGCAGGAAGACATCGTTGCGCGCGTCGTCGAGCAGTTGCCGCGTGAAGCCGGTGCGCAAGGCGGGATCCTGCAGACGGTCCATCGTTTCGAGCCCCTCGAACGCGTCCTTGCAGTAGAACACGCCGGAGTCGTAGGCCCGCTCGCCGTCCACGAACATCGCGCGTCGTCCGAAGCGGCGGTTGATCGCCGCGCCGCCGATGAGCACGGGAATCTGCAACCCGCGGCGGTCGAGTTCCTGCACGCAGAGGGGCATTTGCTTGGACGTGCTCACGAGCAATGCGCTTAGGCCGATGGCGTCGGCTTTCAGCTCCACCGCTTTCTCGACAATCGTGTTGACGGGGACTTGCTTGCCGAGGTCGTGCACGGTGTAGCCGTTGTTGGCGAGAATCGTGTTCACAAGCGACTTGCCGATGTCGTGCACGTCGCCGTACACGGTGGCGAGCACCACCGTCCCCTTGGTGTAGCCCTCTTGCCGCTCGAGGAACTGTTCGAGGTGCTTCACCGCTCGCTTCATCACCTCGGCGCTTTGCAGCACGAACGGCAGAATCAGCTCGCCGGCGCCGAACTTGTCGCCAACCTCCTTCATCGCCGGCAGGAGCACCTCGTTGAGCACGCGCACAGGGTCTTCGCGCACCTTCGCAGCGTCGAGCGCCTCCTCGATGCCTTCCTTCTTGCGGTGCACGACCATCCAGTGCACGCGATGTTCTGGCGTCATGCCCTCGGTCGGATCGGCCTTGTCTACCGTCGGCCGTCCACCGTCCGCCGTCAACGCGAAGGTTTCAATGAGCCGCTGCAACGCGTCCGGCCGCCGATTGAAGATCAAGTCGTCCGCCAGCGTGCGTTCAGCCGCGGGAATCTCCGCATAGGGCGTGATGTGCGCCGGATTCACGATCGCGGCGTCGAGCCCGGCCTGCACGCAATGGTGCAAGAAGACTGAGTTGAGCACTCCGCGCGCGTCCGGAGCGAGGCCGAACGACACATTGCTCACGCCGAGGATTGTGAGCACGCCGGGCAACGCGCCCTTGATGGCGCGGATCCCCTTGATGGTCTCGTGCGCCGAGTCAATCCACTCTGCATCGCCCGTCGCAAGCGTGAAGGTGAGCGCGTCGAACACAAGGTCGTCGGGTGCCATGCCATACTCGCCGACGACGATGTCGTGGATCTTGCGTGCGACGTCGAGCTTGCGCGCGGCGGTGCGCGCCATCCCCTGCTCATCGATGGTGAGCGCCACGAGCGCCGCACCGTGCCTCTTGGCAATCGGGACTACGCTCTCAATGCGCTTGCGGCCGTTCTCCATGTTGATGGAGTTCACGAGTGCACGCCCCGGCACGTGCTCGAGCGCGCGGGCGATGACCTCGGGCTCGGTGCTGTCAATCATCAGCGGTGTTTCCACCGACTGCGACAACATGCGCACGACCTTCTGCATCTGGTCGGCTTCGTCGCTCCGCTCGGTGACCGCCACGCAGACGTCAAGCACGTGCGCGCCGCCCTCCACCTGTTCGCGCGCCACCTCGAGGATGCCTTCGTAGTCCTCCGCGAGGAGTAGGCGTTTCACCTTGCGCGAGCCCTGCGCGTTCACGCGTTCGCCGACGAGCAGTGGCGCAGGATCCTGGTGCATGGTGATGGCGCGCATGGCCGATGACACGCGGGGCACGCCGCGCGCAACACGTGCGGGGTGCGGGGGAGCTGGTGCACGAACTGCCCGCACGACGGCGCCGAGGTGCGCCGGCGTCGTGCCGCAGCAGCCGCCCACCACGCGCACGCCGAACTGCTGCACGAACTCGCGGAGTGCCTCAGCCATCGGTGCCGGTTCCAACGGATAGACTGCATCGCCGGTTCCCGTGTTGAGTGGCAGCCCCGCGTTGGGAATGCAACTCACCGGACGCGTGGAGTGCTCCGCGAGATAGCGCACCGGCTCGCGCATGTGCTCCGGACCCGTCGAGCAGTTAAGGCCGATAACGTGCACCGGGAGCGATTCGAGCGTCGTCATCGCGCTGGCGATGTCGGTGCCGAGCAGCATCCGTCCGCTCGTGTCGAGCGTCACCTGCGCCTGCACCGGCAGACGGCGGCCCAGTTCGGCGAACAGCTTCTCAAAGCCGGCGATCGCGGCCTTCACTTCGAGGATGTCCTGCGACGTCTCGACGAGCAGCAGGTCCACGCCGCTCTCAGCGAGGTACTTCGCCTGCAGGTAGTACTGCTCGGCGAGCGCGTCGAACGTGATCGCGGAAAGCGCCGGGTCGCTCGAACTCGGCAGCATCCCCGTGGGGCCAATCGAGCCCGCGACAAAACGCGGGCAATTCGCGGTCGCATGCGCAGCGCACGCCTCACGGGCGATGCGCGCCGCCGCGACGTTGATCGCGCGCGCCTTCTCGCCAAGGCCCCATTCCGCAAGCCGCCGCGGCGTGCTCTGGAACGTGCAGGTCTCGACGACATCGCAGCCGACGGCAAGGAACGACTCGTGGATGGACCTGATGACATCCGGCCGCGTCAGCACAAGATGGTCGTTGCATCCCTCGAGCGACGCGCCTCCGAAGTCCGCCGCGCTCAAGTGGAAGCGTTGGATGCTCGTCCCCATCGCACCGTCGAACACGAGCACGCGCTCGCCGAGGGCGGCGAGATACGCGGAGTTGACGACAGGCGGGGTGTGGGGCACGGGTGCGGAGTGCGGAGGCTTGGTGCGGAGGGACGAGCGAAGGAACGGACGCGAGCGGACGGGGCCAACGAAAAATGCCCATGGCGACGAAGCGCCCTGGGCTGGCGCTTTAGCGGAGGATTAGCGTGGCCGCAATTTGCCCGAAATCGCCACGTGTTGCGGTTGTCTTCTAATGATTATCGCGTCCTGCGGGGAAGGCAAGCACGCGGGTCGTGCGGGCTCACGGCGCAGGGCGCGATTCGGGAGGCGTCGTCGTCGAGCCGCGGCCCGTGCGCGCGGCACGCGCTTCGACATGCATCACCAGCGCCGTAAGCCGCGAGCGTTCGAGCGGGAGGCGAAGCTCGGCGAGGACGCCGCGCCGCACCGGACCGGTGAGCGGCGTTGCTGGATCGCCGAACGCCACGAGCGCACCGCCCGGCGCGAGCCCGAGGCCGCGCACGTCAGCTGCATTGACGAGGAGCGTACGGTCCACGACCGCGAGGAGCGGTGGCGCCGCGGCCGCAGTAAACGACGCCTCGGCGATGGATGCTGCCGTCAGCACGTGATGGCCGGCGGCGGCGAGCGCCTGGGCGATGCCTTCGAGAAGCGCCGTGTCGGCGCCGACAAGCACGATGGAGGCCATGTTCAGTTGGTGCGGTGACAGGGTGTCATGGTCACGGGATCAGCAGCCGTGCGAGCGCGGCCGGTGCGTCGATGCCGTCCACATCCACGAGCTTCTGGCGACCGCTCTGGCCCGCCACGATGCGCACGGCGCGCGTCGGCAAGCCGAGAGCGTCTGCGATCACCGCCACGACGGCGGCATTCGCCGCGCCCTCGACAGGCGGCGCATGCACGCGCACCCGCAGCGCATCGCCATGCGTGCCGTCAATGCCCGGCCGCTTCGCGCGCGGCTGTACGTGCACGGCGAAACGCACACCGGCGTCGCGTGGAGTCACGGTGAACGCCATCACACGAGCCGCATGAGGAAGCTCTGCCCAAGGCCGAGCACGAGATATGCGACGATCGGCGTGACGTCCACCATCATCACGAGCGGGATGAAGCCGCGCAGTGGATGCAGCATCCATTCGGTGAGCGCGTACGACCAGCGCACGTACCACGCGAATGGCGACGGGCGCACCCACGAGAGCAGCACGCGCACGACCAAGGCGAGGCGCAGCAGGCCAAACGTCCACGCGAGCACGAGCCGATACGCTCCAGACGGACCGCCCGCCATCAGAGCGGTGGCGATCGCAACCTGCTCGCGCACGAAGTCGAGCAGGCTGAGCAGGAGGATGCCCGCGAGAATGACGGCAACGAGCGTCCACCAAGGCGCCGCCGCCGGATTGCCGCCTGCGCGCACGATGCGGCGTTCCACCGGCGCAATGAACGGTCGGATGTTCGTGCGCAGGAAGCCGGCAAACGCGCCGAACGGATTGAGCCGGCGCGTCCGCACCATCCAGTCAAGCGCGCAGAAGAGAGCGACGGCCAATGCGAAGGCGAAGAAGCCTCCGCGCAGTGCGGCAATGAGATAGTTGAGGCCGTACAGCAGCGCGCTCACGCAGAAAATTTGCGTGAGCGCGCGGCGCCGAACAAGTCGCGGTCAGATCTTGCGTTGCGGCGCGAAGACCATGCGCATCATGCCGGGTAAGCCGCGCAGGCGCTCCAGCACTCGGCTGCTGTGCGCAACGCGCAAGAACGCGTCCACGCCGGCGCGCTGCGCCGTGGAGTAGCCGAACCACCACGGCTGGCGCCACGCCGGGAACCAGTCGGTCATCACGACCTTAGTGCGCACGCACTCTTCGAGGCCGAGTTCTCCGTGCACCTTGCCGAGGCCGCTCGCCTTGAATCCGCCGTGCGGCGCATCCGGGATCCCGGCAGTCACGGTGGCGTCGTTGATCGCCACCGAGCCCGCCTGCAAGCGCTGCGCGACCGCGAGGCCGCGCGTCACGTCGGCGGTCCAGACGCTAGCCGAGAGTCCTTGCGTCGTATCGTTCGCGCGCGCGATTGCCTCATCTGCGTCGCGCACCTTAACAACCGGCAGCAGCGGACCGAACGTCTCTTCGGCCATCGGCCGGCTGTCTGCCGGTACGTCGGTGAGGATCGTCGGGGGGAAGAAGCATTCGCCGTCGGGCGCCGGCAGCCGCAACGCCTCACGTGCTCCGCGTGCCAGTGCGTCCGCGTGCTGCGCCGAGATCAGCGCGCGCTGTTCGGGCCGGATCATCGGACCGACGTCAACGTCCGTCTCGGTACCCGCGCCCACCCGCAGCTGACTGACGGCCTTGATCAGCGCCGCGAGAAACGCGTCGTAGATGCTCTCCTCGACGAACACGCGCTTGGCGGCGACGCAGGTCTGGCCGGCGTTGGAGAAGCGCGACCAGGCGATGCCGCTCGCCGCGTGCTGCACGTCGGCGTCGGCGAGCACGATGGCGGGATCGCTGCCGCCCAACTCGAGTGCGCACGGTATGAGCCGACGCGCGCACGTCTGTGCCACCTTACGTCCCGTCGCCTCGGATCCCGTGAAGAATACCTTGTCCACTTCCTCACACAGCGCAGCGCCTGTCGCTCCCGCGCCGTGCACAACCTGATAGATGTCCGCAGGCACGCCGGATTCGTGCAGGCACTCCTTCACCAGCTCTGCGATACCCGGCGTCCATTCGCTCGGCTTGTTCACCACGGCGTTGCCGCAGAGCAGCGACGGGAGCGCGGAGCTCAGCGGCAGGAACATCGGGTAGTTCCACGGTGAGATGATGCCGACCACGCCGTGCGGCTCGCGCACATAGAGCAGCCGTTTGCGCCACGCCATCATCATAGATGACCTACGCCACCGCGGCCGTAGGAACCGCGGCACTGCGCGGGCGAAATACTCGCCGAGGGCTAGGCTGACGCCTACATCCCCGCCGAGCGCCTCGCCCTCGGGCTTGCCGTTCTCCCGCGCAATGATCGAGGCGGCTTCATCGCGCCGATGCAGGAGCTTCTGCACGAAGACCTCGACGGTTCCGGCACGCACGTCGGGCGGCAGGGCCGCCCACGCGGGTTGCGCGGCGCGAGCGCGAGCGACGGCGGCGCGCACGGCGTGCTCATCGGCCACCGGATAGCGCTTCCAGACCTCGCCCGTGGCTGGATTCCGCGACTCCGGAAGTCGTCCCGACGTGGTCGCGGGCGGGGTAGTCGTATCGGATGTGACGCTGGTCACGAACAATTCCCCTTCAAAGGGTGTCAAAGAGAATGTGATGCGAGTCAGGAGGCCGCCAGCGTCTTCTATGAAAGTGACGCCGCGCAAGACTGGTGGGTATGTCGAAGTGCGATCGGTAGCAATGTGTGGATGCTACCGGCAACGAAATGACGATTGTAAGTAGTTATTTGGCAATAGGTTGTCTGGCAAGCTCGTTGGGTGCCGCAGCGGGTTGCTCGGGCGGGGCTCGGTGAGGGTCGGTCTGGTTTCGCAGCGCGGAGCGCAATGACACGTCGATCACGACGCGCGGCGGCGGTAGCGAGGGAGGAGGTGCCCGGATTATTGTGGGCTATCCAACCCGCTGAGCCCGCTCCCGTGCGACCGAGTACCGACATAGACCCTGCCGTCCCGCTCCGCGCCCGAGGCGGTGATGAGGAGGCGTTCGCGGAGCTCGTGGAGTTCTTCCATGTGCGTTGCCTGCGCTATGCGCGGTACATGCTGGCTGATGAGGAGGATGCGGAGGACGCGGTTCAGGACACGTTTGTTCGTGTCTACGATCACCTCGGGCAGTTCAGGCCCGATGCGCGATTTGAGCCGTGGCTCTTCCGGATCCTGGCGAATCGGTGCCGGACGGTGCGGGAGCGCCGTCGTCGCCGGGAGTCGCTGGTGATCACGGGCGAGCTGCCAGCGGTGGCTGCCGACGCACCCGAGGCATCGCGGGACCTGATGGAAGAGGTGGAGGCGGAGCTCGAGGCCCTCCCCACCGAGCAGCGGGAAGCGTTCCTGCTGCGGCACGTGGAGGACTTGTCGTACGAGGACATGGCGGTCATCACCGGGGTGCGGCTTTCGGCGCTCCGTATGCGAGTGAAGCGCGCGTGTGACACGCTGCGCACCCGGTTGCAACAGGAGATGTAGAACATGGACGTTGAACACGACGAACTCATCGAACGCGCGGCCGCTAGCTTGCGAAGCCGGCGCGTGCTGAATCCGCGATTGGTGATGCGGATCCTGGCGGCGGTCGAGGGACGACCGCGCCGGTGGTGGCGTTCGGCCACTTGGCCGTCCACGCCGTTCTCGCTGACGGCCACGGCGACACTCGCCGCGGCTGGGTTGTTGCTTGGCTTTATTACACGTGAAGCTACGCAGTCTCCGGTCCGCGACGTTGCCGCGGCGGCCCAGCCCGGCGCCCTGGCTATTCCGATGCTCCCGACCACTCGTTCGCCGGCTGAGGCCTTGCCGGTCCCGGTGCAGTTCACGCTGCGCGACGTGCGGGCCTCGCAAGTGGCGCTAGTGGGCGACTTCAATGGCTGGTCGCAGACGGCGACGTTCCTCGAACCCGGCGCCGAGCTGGGCACGTGGAGCCTGACGGTCCCGCTGTCGGCGGGCCGGCATGTCTATGCGTTCGTGGTGGACGGCAGGACCTGGATGACCGATCCGCGCGCCCAGAAGGCGCGTGATCTGGACTTCGGGCGTGAAAACTCCGTACTTATCGTGCAGGCACCGTGATGACTCTCCGCCGTTTGTTCCTCATTTCGCTTGCGTCGCTCGCCGCTGCTTCAGGGTCGCGCGCGCAAGTGGCCCGCCTCGACGCATCCGCGGAGCTTGGGCTCCGCCGCGCCGTCGAGCGTGAGCTCGTGGCCGCGCGCGCCATCGGGCTTCCCGAAGGCCTGCTGATTGCCAAGGCCAACGAAGGCATTGCCAAGCGCGCAACACCGAGGCGCATCACGGACGCCGTCGCCGCCCTTGGAAAGCGGCTGCAGGTTGCGCGCGAACAGCTCGCGCCCAACCCTAGCGAGGACGAAATCGCTGCGGGCGCCGACGCGCTCTACGTCGGTGTTCCCGCGCCCATCTTGAAGAAGATGCGCGCGGCCTGGCCCAACCGATCGCTGGCGTTCCCCCTCGGCGTGCTCACTGAGCTCGTCGCGAAGGGACTGCCGGCGCAACGCGCCGCCCAGACGGTCACCGACCTGATGGCGCGCGGGGCCAACAATGTGCAGCTGTTCGCGCTCGCGCAGTCGGTCCAAGGCGACGTCGCCGCCGGCTGGGCGCCGGAAGCCGCACTGGATCTTCGCGCCCGCGGGGTGATGTCGCTCCTGCCACCTGCCCCCGCCGCGTCCGCGTTCACGAATCCGCGGAGGCCGTGACGTCCATGCGATGAGGGGCCCCGCCGCCGCTTGCTTGCTGTTCGCCGCGATACACACAGCGGCGGCGCAGGCCCCTGATGAGATTCGCGTGGAGTCGGGCATCGCCGAGGTGCGCCAGGCCGGCACGCGCTCGCGTCTTGCCGGCTTGATGGGACTCACCTGGCGCCGTACGCGGGAACGAATCGTGACGACGGCCAGCGGCTCGGTGACTGCGGCCCGCGATTCAATTGACACCGCCCAGGGGTTGCTCGCCCTGCGCTACCAGTTCGCCAAGTGGCCGCATTGGCGCGTGGAGTCAGGCATCGCGGGCGCGCGCTTCGGACTCAATGCCATCGCGACCGGCGGCAACGGCGCCGCATTCACTCGCGTGCAGCACGTGCATGGAGCACGCGGCGTCTGGGCAGGCGCCGCCACGGGCGTGACCGAGCGCGACGGAAACGGCCTGCGGTCGAGCGCCTATGACTTCGGGGTGTGGGGCGAGTTCAGTCGCACCTCAGGCACGCTCGCCGGGGTGGTGACCCGGTCCTTCGACACCGACCTACTCGCGGCCAGCAGCCGGCCCTCTCGGCGCCCATTCGGCCTCTACGTCGTCCGTGACGCGACGCTCACGGTGCAGCAGACGCTTTCCGCCGTCGATCTCGCGGCCATTGCAACGCTTCGCCGTGGGGAAGGCGTGACCACGAAAGTGAATGATCGCGCGCTGATGCTGGCGGCTGCGCTCTATCTCTCTCCCGTGGTCGCACTCACGGTATCGGGCGGCCGCCAACTAGCCGACCCGCTGCGCGCGCTCCCCGACGCGAAGTTCCTCGCGGCGTCTGTGCGCGTGCTGTTCCTGCGCCGCGATCCGACGGTGCTGCAGATTGACAAGTACGGGGCCATCACCCTGATGAAAGCCGATCCCGACGGCGGCGCGACGCTCACCATTCGGGTGCTGGCCAACGCGTCGGCGCGTGTGGAGGCGTACGGCACCTTCAGTGGATGGCAGCCCGTGCGCATGGAATGGGTGCTCGACGCATGGGAGCTCCAAGTGCACGTCCCGCCCGGTCCGCAGCGCGTGGCGGTGCGCATCAACGGCAGCCAATGGCGCGCGCCGGCGAACCTGACGAAGGTCACGGACGAGTTCGGCGGCGAGGCGGGGCTGGTGGTCGTGCCGTAGGGACGGATGGGAGAGGGGAGACAGGTGATGGGAGACGCAGGTGACCCTCGCTCCGCTGGCGCTTGCCCACTGCGACCGCATATTTGCTCCACCTGCGAAGGCGCGATGGCGGTCCGCTGTCATCGCCCGTCTCCCATCCCCCATCTACCGTCCGCCACTATGGAACGCCGCCACTTCCTCGGCGCACTTGCCGCCGCCGGTGTTACGCTTCCCGCGTTCCGCGCGAACGCGTTCGAGCGGCTCCTTAAGGCCAACGTCATCGCCGGCAACCGCGCTCCCGCCGCCCTCGCCGACGATGAACTGTACTGGGCACAGATCCAGCGCGCGTTCGACGCCGACCGGACGATGATCAACCTGAACAACGGGGGAATCTCGCCGACACCGTCGCACGTGCTGGAGCAGATGATTCGCGACCTGAAATTCACCAACGAACTGCCCGTCGAGCACATGTGGCGCGTGCTCGAGCCACGCATGGAGAGCACGCGACGCGACCTCGCGCGCGACTTCGGCTGCGAGCCCGAGGAAATGGCCGTCGTGCGCAACGCCTCCGAGGCGAACGAGATCATGATCTTCGGCCTCGACCTCAAGCGGGGCGACGAGGTCCTGCTCACCAACCAGAACTACCCGCGGATGATCACGTCGTGGCAGCAACGCGTGAACCGCGAGGGGATCGTCATGAAGCAGATCTCCTTCAAGGTGCCGCCGCCGAGCGACCAGTACATCGTGGACCAATTCAAGGCGGCGATCACGCCGCGCACGAAGGTCATCGAGATCACGCACATCACCAACCTCACCGGGCAGATCCTCCCGGTACGCGCCATCGTGCAGATGGCGCGCCCGCTGGGGATCGAGGTTTTCGTGGATGGTGCGCACGCGTTCAATCACTTTCCGTTCACGCGCGACCACCTCGACTGCGACTACTACGGCACGTCGCTGCACAAGTGGACGCACGCGCCCATCGGCACGGGCTTCCTCTACGTGCGCAAGGCGAAGATCCCGCAACTCTGGTCGCTCATGGGCTCCACCGAGGGGAACCGCGCCAACATCCGCAAATACGAGGAGATCGGCACGCACCCGCAGGCGAACTTCAACGCCGTCTCGGCGGCGCTCGCATTCAACCGCGGCATCGGCATCGAGCGCAAGATTGCGCGCCTGCGCTACCTGCGTGACCGCTGGGCGAAGCGCCTGCTCGCGTCGAGCGACCGCGTGAAAGTGTTGACGCCGCTCGACAACGACCGGGCGGGCGCCATCTGCCTGTTCAGCGTGGACGGCATTGATCCGGGCAAGCTGGGCGGCTGGCTGCTCGACAAGCACAAGATCGTGACGACGCCCATCGGGCATCCGGAGTTCAGCGGCATTCGCATCACGCCGAGCGTGTATACGAGCGTGGACGAGATTGACACGTTTGGCGACGCGGTGCTCAAGGCGATCGCGAAAGGCATCGCGTAAGCGCGTATGGCCAACAAGAAACCGGCATCGCGCCCAGCGAAGAAACCTGCCGCGACGTTGCGGCGCGCAGCGGCTGCACCGCGCACGGCGACCGTGTCGCAGTTCTTCACCTCGAAGGGCGGGCCATGGGGCAAGTGCTTCCTGCCGCGCGCCAAGGGCGCGCGCCGCTTCTGGCTCGTGAAATCCGAACCCCTCGAGTTCTCGTGGGATGATCTGCTCGCGTCCCCTGGGCAGACGACGCGCTGGGACGGCGTGCGGAATCATGCGGCGCGGAACTTCCTGCGCGACGGAATGAAGCTCGGAGACCTGGTCTTCTTCTACCACTCGGACGCCGATCCCTCAGCCATCGTCGGTGTGTGCGAAGTGGCGCACGAGGCATATCCTGACCTGACGGCGTTCGATCCCGCGCACGACGGCTACGATCCGGATTCGACGCCGGCGACGCCGACATGGTTCGTCGTGGACCTGCGCGCCGTCGAAGCGCTGCCGCGCCCCGTCACGCTCGCGATGATCAAGCGCACGAAGGCGCTGGCCCAGATGGCGCTGCTGCGCGTCGGCCGGCTGTCGGTGACGCCGGTGACGAGTGCGGAGTGGAAGGTGATCACCGCACTCGCGCGCGGCTGAGCGCCATGCGCGTCGGTTGTCGCGCGCGCTCTCTCGCGCCGTGGGTGCTCGTGGCGGGCATTGCGGTTGCGCCACGGCTCGCGGCGCAGTCGCCGCGGACGTCCGCTCCGTGGATGGATGCACGGCGGCCAGTTGACGTGCGCGCGCGGGCGCTGCTTGCCTGCATGACGCTCGAGGAGAAGTTCTGGCAGCTGTACATGGCGCCCGGCGATCCGCTGCGCGACACCATCGGCTTTGTCCACGGCGCGTACGGCGTGCAACTGCTCGACCTGCGCGGTGAATCGCGCGAGGCGGAAAGCCGCTGGACTGCCGTAGCGCACGCCGATTCCGTGCAACGGTTCTTCGTTGAGCGCACGCGGCTCGGCATCCCCGCGATCCTCTTTGAAGAAGGCGTGCACGGGCTCATGCAGCAGGGAGCGACCGCATTTCCGCAGGCCATCGCCCTGGCGGCAACGTGGGACACCGCGCTTGTAGGACGCGTCGCGCGCGAGATCGCGCGTCAATCGCGTGAGCGCGGCGTGAGGCAACTGCTGTCGCCCGTGATCAACCTGGCGCGCGATCCCCGCTGGGGGCGTGTGGAGGAGACCTACGGCGAGGACGTGCTGCTCAGCAGCGCCATGGGCGTCGCCTTCGTGCGCGCACTCGAGCAGGCTGGCGTGGTCGCAACGCCCAAGCACTTCGTCGCCAATTACGGCGATGGCGGACGCGACTCGTATCCCGTGGCGCTCGACCGCGCCACACTCGAAGATCTGTACTTCCCGCCCTTCCATGCGGCGATCTCCGCAGGTGGTGCGCGATCAATCATGGCGTCGTACAACAGCGTGAACGGCTTGCCCGCCACCGCAAATGCCGATTTGCTGACCCGCACTCTGCGCGACGCGTGGAAGTTCGGTGGCGTTGTCATCGCCGATCAGGGTGGTGTGGGCGGTGCGAACGTACTGCACCACACGGCGGCGGACTATGCCGACGCCACCGCAGGCGCCATGCGTGTCGGGCTCGATGTGATCTTCCAGTCGAACGCCGCCGACGCCCGCCTCTTCTGGCCAGCCTTCCGCGATGGCAAGGTGCCGCGCGCCGTGGTGGACACGGCAGTCTTGCGCGTACTACGCCTGAAATTCGCACTCGGCCTTTTCGACCATCCCTATGCGCACGATCCGTCGCGTGATCCGCAGCGCGCCGAACCCGAGCGCCGCGCCTACCAATCGGACCTCGCCCGCATAGCGGCCGAGGCATCCATGGTGCTGCTGCGTAATGCGCGCTCCACCCTGCCGTGGCGCGCGGATGTCGGACGCATCGCAGTAATTGGCACTGGCGCCGATTCCATACCGCTCGGCGACTACAGCGTGCGCCCGCCGCATATGCGCTCGCTCATTGAGGTGCTGAATGGACGACGGCCCGGCCGGGACAGCGTGCTGCACGCACAAGGCCCCGGACTCGGCGCGCCCGCGCTGACTCCCGTGGATCGCAGTGCTCTACTGCACGATTCGCTCGGCGTCGCCGTGCCTGGATTGCGCGCCGAGTACTTCGCGAAGGCCGCAGTGGAAGGTACTCCGGCGGCGGTGCGCGTTGACGGGAGCGTTGACTTCAACTGGACGTTCATGCGTCCCACACGAGGGCTCGGCACCGACTGGTACTCGGTGCGGTGGACGGGAGTGCTGCAGGTGCCCGCGGGAGACAACGTGCGTGTGGCGATCGAGGGTGACGATGGCTATCGGCTGTGGATTGACGACACGCTCGTCGTAGACGCCGATCGCAAGGTGTCGTACGGCGTGCGAGTGGCGAGCGGACGGCTCGCACCGGGCGCGCACGCATTGAGGCTCGAGTATCGCCAGACCACAGGCACGGGACGCATTCGTCTTCTCTGGGATAAGCACGCCGCCGAAGTCACTCGCGCCGAAGACGCCCAACTAGGCGAGGCAGTGGCGGTAGCGCGCCGCGCCGACGTGGCGCTCGTGACCGTGGGTGTTGATGAAGGCGAGTTCCGCGACCGCGCGTCGTTGCGTCTGCCTGGTCGGCAGCAGGAGCTGATCGAGCGCGTGGCCGCTACGGGCACACCAGTCGTGGTCGTGATTTTCGCCGGTGGCGCGGTGATCACCTCACCCTGGATGGAGCGGGTGGGGGCCGTGCTGCAGGCGTTCTATCCGGGTGAAGCGGGCGCTGAAGCTATTGTGAACGTGCTCTTCGGCGACGCGAACCCATCTGGGCGGCTGCCGTACACGGTACCGCGAAGCGAGGGACAGCTGCCGCTCGTGTACGACCATCTCCCCACAGGCCGCGGCGACGACTATGTGGATCTCACCGGCCAACCACTCTTTCCGTTCGGCTACGGATTGTCGTACACGGACTTCACGTACCGTGACCTGACGCTCGCGCGCGCGGTCGTCTCGGTCGCCGACACAGTGCGCGTGCGGTTGTTCGTCAAGAACAGCGGCGCTCGCGCAGGACATGAGGTCCTGCAACTGTACGTGCGCCATGTCACCGCGCCCACGGCGCAGCCCGTGCTTGCCCTGCGCGACTTCGCGCGCCTCTGGCTGCTTGCCGGCGAGGAGCGAGCCGTCGCGTTCGCTCTCCCCGGCAGCGCGTTCGCTGTGCGCGACATGAACGGGCGCCGTGCCGTCGTTGATGGTGATGTCACGCTGTACGTCGGCGCGTCGTCGCGCGACATCCGCCTGCGTGCGATGCTGAAGACGCAAGGATCCAAACGATGAGTGTTCACAGTGCGCGCGACGCGTTGACTCGTCGTGACTTCGCGGCGCTGCTCGCGGGGACAGCCACGGCCGCAGTCGGTGTTCAACCGACGTTCGTTCGTGCTGCCATGTGGCCTGCCGCGCCCGACCTTCATTCGCGCTCCGTGTCGTTCGCGCGGCCGCGGCCGAGCGCCGCGCAGCTCGCCTGGCAGCGCGACGAGTTCGCACTCTTCCTGCACTTCGGTGTCAACACCTTCACCGACTGCGAATGGGGCGACGGCAAGGAAGATCCACAGATCTTCAACCCGGCATCACTCGACGCACGGCAGTGGGCGCGGACCGCACGCGAGGCGGGCGCACGCTGTGTCATCCTCACAGCGAAGCATCACGACGGCTTCTGCCTGTGGCCCACAAAGACCACGGCGCACTCGGTGGCGAGCAGTCCGTGGCGCGGCGGCCGCGGCGATGTCGTGCGTGAGTTCTGCGACGCCGTGCGCGAGGAGCAGCTGCGCGTTGGGCTCTACTGCTCGCCGTGGGACCGCAACGCGGCGGTGTATGGCGAGTCGCCGAAATACAACGACTTCTACATCGCGCAACTCACGGAGCTGCTCACGCAGTACGGCGAGATCGCCGAGGTCTGGTTCGACGGCGCAAACGGCGAAGGGCCCAACGGTCGCAAGCAAGTCTACGACTGGCTACACATCTGGGGCACGGTGCGACGCCTGCAGCCGAACGCGGTGATGTTCTCCGATGCGGGCCCCGATATCCGCTGGATTGGCAACGAACGCGGTTCGGCGGGCGATCCGAACTGGTCCACGGTAGATCCATCCATCGTCACGGTGCCCGGCGTGGACGGGCCCGAGATCATCCGTTCGCTGCAGCACGGCGATCGCGATGGGACGGTCTGGCGTCCGGGGGAGACCGACGTGTCGATCCGTCCCGGCTGGTTCTATCACCCGGCCGAAGACACGAAGGTGAAGTCGGTTGACGAGCTCGTGCGCATCTGGTTTTCGTCGGTCGGTCGCAACAGCAAGCTGCTGCTCAACGTGCCGCCGAATCGTGACGGACTGCTGAGTGCGCCCGACGTGCAGCGGCTGCGCGAGTTCCGGACGGCGCGCGACGCGTTGTTCGCGGGCGAGGTGCCATCACTCGACTGGGCCTGGCGCGAGATGTCTGGACCACGGCTCGAGGGCGCGGCAATCCTCCCGCGCCCGACGCCCATCGACGTGATCAGGCTCGGCGAGGCGATCGAGAACGGGCAGCAGGTGGCGCGGTATCGCGTGGAGGGCGAGACCGCCGGCAGCGCATGGCGCGTACTGGCAAGTGGCCAGACGATCGGCTACTGCAAGCTCGACCGCTTCGACTCGCCGGTGGCGGTGAGCCGCCTGCGCGTGATCATTGAAGAGATCGTGGATGACGTGCCAACCGTGAACGTGCGGTTGTTCGCGGCGGCTACATGACGACATGCGGTGTCATCACGCATGCACATCCTCACTACGCATCTTAGCATTGTGGACTCGCGGTAGGCTCACCTGTACGACGGTGCCCGCCCTACCGGCGCTCTCTATCGTAAGCGTGCCGCTGTGCGCTTCGGCGATGCGTCGGGCGATGGACAGGCCAAGCCCGGTACCGCCCGGCTTGGAAGAGTAGAACGGTTCGCCGCCATGGGACAGGTGCTCGTCAGGCATGCCGCTGCCGCTGTCGCGGATCGCCACAGTCACCGTGGAGTCGTCCGAGAAGAATTCGATCGAGGCGACGCCTCTTGGCGAGAGCGCCTGCGCTGCATTGAGCAGCAGGTTGAGAAACAGCTGCTGCAAGGCTGCCGCATTGCCGCGGACCACGTACGCGCCGTCCGGGGGCGACTGCACGTCGAGCCGCGATCGTGCCTTCGTGAACGCGTCTTCGGCGGCGACTGACGCAGCCGCCACCACAACGTGCAAGTCCACCGGGCACATCTCCGCCTTGCCTCCGCGCGCCACGGCCAGCGAGCCCGTGACTGTCGTGTTGAGTCGCTCGACGCTTGACAGCGCGCGGCTAATCAACGTGCTCGTCGCCCCGTCGGGCGACGCGGACTCCTCGGCGCGCTGAAGGTCGAGCCGCACGGCGGTGAGCGCATTACGAACTTCGTGAGAGAGCGACGCAGCGAATGCTCCGACCGCCGCAAGCGCCTGCTGATGCGAGAGCTCGGCGAGCGTGCGGCGCAAGCTCTGCACCATCGTGTCGAACGAACGAGCCAGCCGGCCGACTTCATCGGCGCCCCCCGTGTCCACCTTTCGCTCGAAGTTGCCCGCTGCCACGGCGTCAGCTGCATCAACCAGCAGCTCGAGCGAACGAGTCACCCGCGTCGTGAAATAGACGCTCAGCCCCGCGGTCAGCAGCGCGACGAGAACGAGCATGAGCATGCCAAAGCGAGCCGCCTTCTGGAACGGCCCGACGTACCTCAGGGCCGGTGCGGCAATCACCACATCGAGTGACGCACCGGACATCACGCGCTGTGCTGCGATCCACGGCACACCGCCAAGCGTGAACGAGGCCCGGTCGCGCGGCAGTACGGGCGCGTCAGGCGACGTCAGCGCTTGGCCGCTGTGACGATCAACGACCGCGAGTTGCGCGCCGTTGACGAGCACGGGAATCGAATCCTCGGGGAGCAGGGCACGAATCCGAATCTCCGCATCCAGCCGGCCCACTTCACGGCCGACGGCGTCGCGCACTGGTAGATGCACCGACAGGCGGCGGTCCGATGCGGTGTTCGCCGGCGGCCGGCTGGGTGCGAAACCAGCATCGAACAGTTCCGGTGTGCTGTCGCCAAAGCTCCAGCGCAGTTGTCCCGAGGATGAGCGCAGCGCAACACGCGGGATCGTCGCGCGCACTTGCGCGAATAGCCGCGACATGAACGCATTGTCCTCTGCTGTCGCAATTGCCGCAGGCGAGCCAACGGTGCGCGCGGCGACCTCGTTTTCGGCGAGGAAGAGCAAGTCGCCACGGCGTTCGACCCACCGGCGTTCGATAGCCGTGGCCACCGCGCTCGCCGACGTGTCGAGTTGGGCACGCAACAGCTGTTCAGCCGAGCGCACCGCGGTACGCGAGAGCCACCATCCAGTCATCGCCAAAGGCGCGATGGCGCCGAACAGCACGATGGCGAGGAAGCGCCGCCGCAGAGAGCCAACATGCCAGGTGCGCATCGGCGAGCTACGAGAGTCCGTACTTGGCGATGAGGCGATTCAGGCGTGGGCGCGAGATCCCGAGCAACTCGGCGGCGCGCGCCTTGTGGCCGCCGGTCGAAGCCAGTGCGCGCGCAATGTGGCTGCGCTCGATGGTGTCGAGTGTGGCGACCGGGCCCGATTCCGTGACGTCGGGTGACGACAGCGACAGGTGCTCGGGGCGGACCACATTCCCTGAGGCAAGGACGACCGCGCGCATGACGCAATGCTCCAGCTCGCGCACGTTACCCGGCCACGTGTGGCTCATCAGTTTCTCAAGCGCCTCCGAAGAAACGACGGGCAGCGCAGCATTCATGGCGTGGCTGGCGCGCCGAACCATGTGCTCCGTGAGCAGCGGAATGTCGCCTTTGCGGTCGCGAAGTGGCGGGATGACGATCTCGACAACGCGGAGGCGATAGTAGAGATCCTCGCGAAAGCGCCGCTCGACGACCATCTGCTCGAGATCCTGATGCGTGGCAGCAATCACGCGGGCCTCGGTCCGTTCGGCACGTTCGGCGCCCACCGGCTGAAACTCCCGGTCCTGCAGAACGCGCAGGAGCTTCGACTGGAACTCGAGCGAGGTGTCGCCGATCTCATCGAGGAAGAGCGTGCCGCATCCCGCCTGCGCGAAGCGCCCGCGGCGTGCGCTCACGGCACCGGTGAACGCGCCGCGCACGTGTCCGAAGAGTTCCGATTCGAGCAGCGTCGGCGGTAGTGAGGCGCAGTTCACCGCCACGAAGGGTTCGTGCGACTCGGCGCCATTGGCGTGGATTGCGCGTGCGACGAGTTCCTTGCCGGTGCCGCTTTCTCCCCGGATCAACACCGTAGCCCGTGTGTTCGCCGACTGTCCGATGAGCTTGTAGATGGCGATCATCTCCGGGGTACGGCCAACCAGATTGTCGAGCGCGAGTGCGGGCCCCGCCGTTTCCGAGGACGCGCGACGTCGCACGCGTCGGTCCTCGAAGACGCGCTTCAGCACGGCGCGCACGTCGTGCAGATCGAGGGGTTTAGTAAGGAACTCCACGGCGCCGTCGCGCATGGCCTGCACCACCGTCGGCATGTCGTCGAACGCCGTCATCAAGACCACGGCGACGGATGGCAGGCGTTCGCGGACGGCGCGGAGGAGCGCGAGCCCATCCATGCCGTCCATGCGAACATCCGTGAGCATCACCTCCGGCGGCGACTGCTGCGCGAGAGCGAGCGCTTCGGCACCACTCGCCGCCACCGCCACGGTGAACCTGTCTGCGCGCAGGGCTTCGGCGAGCGAGTCACGAATGGCGGGATCGTCATCGACGATGAGGATGCGTCGCGTCATGCCGCTCCGGGGTGACGGGAGGGGAAGCCGGACTACTCCTTCGGATTCGATTTCTTCGACAGGCCCACGCCGAGGTCAACGTCGAGCAACGTGGTGGTGATAGCCCCGCTAGTGGAATAAAGCAGCGTCTTGCCGTCGGGTGAGATCGAGATTTCGCCTACGTGGCTACCTGGCGCAAGCGTGACGATCGTGCGTGGGGCACTCCCGTCCACTGGGATCGCATAGATGGTGGACGCACTGGCCGCCGTGGCGCCACTGACCGCGATGATGTTACGGCCGTTGTGATCGAACAGTCGCTCCGTCCCGCGACCGTGCGGGAATGGCTGCTTGACCGTAAAGCGAGTCTTACCGTCAAAGGCGAGAATGTCGATCGTCTGCTGGGTTGGGTCGGTGAGTGACTGGCGGGCGAACCAGCGACCGTCGTCCGAAATCGCATGGACCCACTCGCCGCCGCCTGACCGCCGTGCGGACGGCACCGTGTCTACGAACGGCTTCAACTCACCCGAGCGGAAGGTGCCGTACGATCCTGATGCGGGCACGAAGACGCCGCTGTCACCGACAAACCAGCAGCCGGTCCCCGTTCCCACCTTGCCGTCCAGGTCAAACAGCGTGCGATCGGTACCGTCAAGCATCACCTCGTGGATGGTGGTCTGTGGGTGTTGGAAGTCGCCGCCCGTTGCTTGGCACGAGATGATGGCGCGCGAGTCGGCCCGCCACCTCAGTTGCAACGCCGCGACCTTTGGTTGGGTGATAGCGCGCGTCTTCCCGGTCGCCAACTCGAAGAGTTGCACCGAACGGACCGTTTGATCGTTGTCGGAGAACGCGATATATCGGCCGTCGGGCGACCAGTGTTGTGTGTTCGCCCTGAACGTGGAGTACCCGCCGGTGAACACGGTGCGTTGATTGCTGCCATCGGCGTTCATCATGACGCGCCGATGACCCCAGCCGTTCGGAACGCTCGCGAACACGTGATTGCCATCGGGGGACATGGAGAACCCGACCGGAGGCTCCTTTCCAGTCAGGAGGATGCGGTCAGGGCCTCCCGCCATCGGCACGGAATGCAGTGCACTGGGTGCGTCTTCGCGAGTAGCCAGCAGGTGCAGGCCGTCGTTCAGCCACGCGATCGGATCTATCGGCATCGTAAGCCGGACCGCACCAACGGGCCGCTTGTTGCTGTCGTAAATGGCCGCAGTCGTCAAGCCGCCACCCCAGCCGCTTTCGACAGCGAAGAACCGACCATCAGGTGAGATCCCCGGGTAGCAATCGTACTGCGATCGGATGCCGATGTCCTCGACCTTCCCACCGGACGCCGGTACCCTGGCGGTTGTACAGGACTTGTCGTCTGGCGCCCACTGCGAGAAGTAGATCCACTTGCCATCCGCCGGCCATCGGACAGGACTGTCGGCCTCTTGCGCCAACTCGCGCTCCGTGCCACCTGTCGCCGGGATGACCATGAGCCTGGTCGGCTTTGATCCCGTCGTAAACGCGATCGACTTGCCGTCAGGCGAAAAACGCGGATTGTCGGCGACCGAGAGGCTCACGCGACGCGGTTCTCCCGTTGGCAGCGCTGTCTTGGGATCGACCGGAAGTGTCCAGAGATACACGTCCTTGGAGCCTTCGGCTGGGCGCGTGATGGCAAGGAGATTGCCCATGGGCGACAGCACGACGACGGTTGCCGGTGTCTTCATCACCAGTTTCGTCGTCTTCGCGTCACGATCATAGACGCGAATCTCGTTGCTCTTCGTTGCGTAGACGATGAGCCGTCCACCAGGCGAAGCCGTCGCATCGACAATCGTATCGGCCACCTGAACGATCGGCATTGGCGTGGCAGTCGTCGGTGCGGTCGCAGTAACACCCTGCGCCGCGAGGATCTGAGCAGCGAGCACAGCGGTAGTGGTCAGCGCGAGATATCGCATACGGGTGAACCTCGGGTCGTGGATGATGCCCGAGCAGAACTCAAGGGGCGTGCCACGCGCGCGTGGACAGCAAGCTGTTATGCTCCGCGCGCTTACGGAGCACCTCGTCTCTCGAATCTGGGTGCTTGGTCCACAGAATGTTACGTTCGGCGTTCAAATCGTGACGCCCTCTGTGAGCAAGTCGAGCTGAAAAACCGTAGAATCAGAAGCCGTTCTGGCGCGATATGTCGGCCCCCCGACAACCCGAACCGAATTCCTGCCATGACACTTCGCACTCGCGCCTTTCTTCTGGCGACGCTCTTCGCCATCGCTTCTCCCCTAGTAGCCCAACGCGGCTTCCCTCGCACCGAAGGCCCATCAGGCCCGCCCAAGGTGCTCGTTGTTCCGGGCGTTCGCACAGGGACGAGCGAGTTCCTCCTGGCGAACTACCCGGAGACCAAGCCGCTGGTCGCCGGCGAAATGGACTTCAAGCACTACCACACCAGCGTCGAGATCGAAGAGTGGATGCGAAAGTGGGCGAAGGATCATCCGGACTTCGTCGAGCTCACGTCGGTGGGCAAGAGCTTCGGCGGCCGCGACATCTGGCAGCTGACGTTGACGAACAAGAAGACGGGCAAGGACACCGACAAGCCGGCGGCGTTCTTCGAGGGCGGGCGGCACGCGGGCGAGATCACCGGCACGGAGAGCGCGCTCTATCTCGCGTGGCACCTGATCGAGAACTATGGCAAGGATGCCGACATCACCAAGCTGCTCGACACGCGCGCGGTGTACATCAAGCCGATGAACAACCCCGACGGCTCCGACGTGTACCGGCTGACCGCGCAGTCGCTGCGTAGCACCGTGCGCCCGTACGACGACGACGGCGACGGCCTGCTCGACGAGGACCCGCCCGAGGATCTGAACGGCGATGGCTATATCACGCAGATGCGCAAGTTCGTCGGTGCTGGCAAGGGCGATGCGGTCATCGACACGACCAACGACAAGACCGGACGCCTGATGCGCCGCGTCGGCGCGGGGAAGGGCGACTGGATGCTGATGCAGGAAGGGATCGACAACGACGGCGACGGACGGTTCAACGAAGACGGCGTCGGCGGCCTCGACTTGCACCGCAACTACCCGGAAAACTGGCGTCCGATGCGCGAAGCCACCGGGCGCGGCTGGACGCAGAACGGCGCCGGTGAGTTCCCGCTCTCAGAGACGGAAACGCGCGCGGTCGTGCTCTTCCTCCTCACGCACCCGAACGTCGGCGTTGCCAACTCGATGGACACCGCGGTGCCGATGATGCTGCGCGCGCCGTCCACGTGCGAAGAGAAGGAGTGCATGTATCCCACCGACCTGAAGTTCTACCAGCACTTCGATTCGGTGGGCGTTGCCAAGACTGGCTACCCGTGGGCGGGTGACGTCTATCGCGTGTACGCAACGCGCAGCGGCATCAACCCGATCACCGGCGACTCGGCACGCCCGGAGCCGCTCTTCGGCCACGGCCCCGACTTCGGATACTTCCAGTACGGCGCCATCTGGTACGGCGACGAACTCTGGAATGGCGGTCGCGAGAAGGACTACGACAAGAACGGACGCATCGAGGAGTGGGAAGTGCTGCGCTTCTGCGACGAAGCGTACGGCGGCAAGTGCTTCAAGCCGTGGACGAAGTTCAACGCCGGCGGCACGCTCGGCGAGGTCGAGATCGGCGGCATGAACCCGAAGTTCTGGTCGCAGAACCCGCCGGCCGAGTGGCTCGAGAAGTGGGCGCGCAACGAGGCGATGTTCAATCTGTATCTCGCGCAGTCGCTCCCGCTGGTGGAGATCGTCAGCGTCACATCTGCACCCGTGAAGCCCGTGAAGCCCGCGAAGGGGGCGAAAGTGGTCGCCGACTCGGCGACACACGAAATCAAGATCACCCTGCACAATGCCGGGCGGCTTCCGACCGCACTCGAGATGGCGAAGCGCGTGAAGATCGTG
>JAHFCU010000033.1 GCA_023249305.1 Gemmatimonadota bacterium | reverse complement strand
TGGCACCTCGAGTCGGGGGCCGGCAACACGGCCGTGTACAAGTCGGTCAATGGCGGTGCATCGTGGGAAAAGCTCTCAGGCCCCGACAAGTTGCGTGGCCTGCCGCGCAAGGCGATGGACCGCATCGGTGTGGCCGTCGCGCCGAGCGATCCGGGCATCGTCTACGTGATCAGCGAAACGAAGGACGAGGGCGAACTGTGGCGCACCGACGATGCGGGGCAGACGTGGCGCACGGTGAATCGCGACCCGAACATCAACTTCCGCCCGTTCTACTACGCCGACATCCGCGTTGACCCGAAAAACGCCAACCGACTGTTCGCGCTCTCGGGGTCGCTGTACCTGAGCGAGGACGGCGGCGCGACCTTCCGCACGGTTGCCCGCGACGTGCACGGCGACCACCAGGCGATGTGGATTGACCCGGTGGACCCGAACTACATCCTGAGCGGCAGCGACGGCGGCTGGCAGGTGAGCCGCGACGGCGGCAGGAACTTCGACGTCGTGAACACGTTCCCGTTCACGCAGTTCTACCACATCAACTACGACATGCAAACGCCGTATCGCGTCTGCGGCGGCCTGCAGGACAACGGCAACTGGTGCGGGGCGAGCAACTCGCTCAGCGGGCAGGGCATTCGCACCGACGACTGGTACACCGTGTCAGGCGGCGACGGGTTTTTCACGGTGCCCGTGATGGACAAGCCATGGCTGGTGTTCAGCGACGCGCAGGGCGGGATGCTCAACATCACCGACACGCGCAGCGGTGTGCAAAAGACCATCTATCCGTACCCGAACCGCGTGGGCTCGGTGGGCGACGCGATGATTGCGCACAAGTACCGCTTCAACTGGAACTCGCCGATCGCGCTCTCGCCGATCAACCCGAAGGTCGTGTATTTCGGCGGCAACGTGCTGTTCAAGTCCACAAACTACGGGTTGGCCTGGGACGTCATCTCCCCCGACCTCACGACCAACGATCCCAAGAAGCAGGGGAACAGCGGCGGCGAGATCGTGATGGACAACACCGCCGCCGAGTTTCACTCGACGCTGCTGACCATCGCGCCGAGCCCGCTCGACAGCAACGTGATCTGGACGGGCTCGGATGACGGCAACGTGCAGGTGACGCGCGACAGCGGGAAGACGTGGAGCAACGTCTTTGTGAATGTACCGGGGCTCAAGCCCAACGCGTGGATTCCCACGGTGGAGGCGTCGCATTTTGACGCCGGCACCGCGTACGTCACGGCCGATCATCATCAGGACGACGACTACGCGCCATACGTCTACATGACGACCGACTTCGGCAAGACGTGGAAGAGCATCCGCGGCGACCTGCCCTACAAGGCGTGGTGGACGCACGTTGTGCGCGAAGACCCGAAAAACAGGAACCTGCTGTACGTCGGAACCGAAGCCGGCGTTTGGGCCTCGTGGGATCGTGGCACCCACTGGTCGTCCATTCGCGGCGACATCCCAATCACGCCGGTGCGCGACATTCAGGTGCACACGCGCGACAACGACCTGCTGCTCGCCACGCATGGACGCGGCCTCTACATCATGGACGACATCACGCCGCTGCAGCAGCTCACCGTGGCGACGGGGGAGAGTGCGGAGAACGCAACTTTGTTCGACATGCGGGCTGCGGTGCGATGGAACATGTGGAGCAAGGACGGCAACCTCGGCCAGCGGAAGTGGGCCGGCGACAATCCGCCGAATGGCGCGGTCATCTCGTATTACCTCAAGACGCAGCCGCCGGGCGAAGTGAACGTCGAGATCGCCGATGCGAGCGGACGTGTGGTGCGTCGCTTCAGTCGCGTGATGGACGAGGCGGGGGTGAGCCGCATCACGTGGGATGGCCGATATGACAACGCAGCCGGTGGCGCGGGCGGACGAGGCGGCGGTGGCAGCCGAGGCGCCGGCGGTGCAGGTGGCCCGGGTGGCGCGGCGGGAGCCGGCGGCCCACCGCCCGACACGTCGCTCGCGGCACTGCGCGAGCGGCGGCGCGCGGCCGCGGGGCGCGAAGGCGGTGCGGCGGATGAGGGTGGCGGCTTCTTCGGCGGCGGTGGTGGTGTCGCTGTGCTCCCCGGCACGTATCAGGTGTCGGTGCTCGTCGGCGGCAAGAAGTTCACCAAGCCGGTCACGGTGCAGAACGACCCGCGCGTCGAGATGACGCCGGCGCAGGTGACGGCGCAGCACGACGCATCGTTGCAGCTGCAGGCGCTGACGCAACGTGTGACGCGCGTGATTTCGAGCGTGGATGACATGATTACCCAGCTCACGACCACGCAGACCACGCTGCGGCGCAGCGCACGTGAGAACGCGCCGGTACTCACCGAGATCGACGGCACGATCAAGGACCTGCGCCACTTCCGCGACTCCGTGCTGGCGCGCCCCATCGCCGGGCTCGGCTATCGCCAGTACCCGAGACTGCGGGAGGAGGCGCAGACGGTGAGCGGCATGGTGTCACGGCCGCAGTGGCCGATGACCGACGGCGAGAAGCTGCGCTCGGGTGAACTGCGCACCGAGGCCGATGGTGTGCAGGCACGGTTGGACGGCATCGTCAAGGATCGCGTGGGCAAGATCAACGAGATGCTCAAGGGGACGCAGCACGTGATCACGCCGCAGGCGCCGAGAGTAGTGCCGTAGCGATTCAGGACGTGGACTCAGGATTGCGATTGAGGACCACGATCGCGGATCACGATTGACGACAACAATGAGGCCCCGGCGGAGTATCGCCGGGGCCCCGAAGTAATCGCCCATCGTGGTCCTCAATCCCAATCTTCAATCGCAATCCTGAGTCCATATCCTCGATCAGAACCCGAGTTCCATATCCTCAATCATGCCTTGACGACTGTGTATCCGTACTCCGCCGCGCGCTGCGTGGCGAGAATGCCCGACGCCATCAAGTGCGCGTTGGCGGGCAGGGCGGCGACCAGCTCATCCATGACCTGCTCCACGGCCTCGCGGCTCGCACCCTTGCCGGCGATCATGCTCGCGAGGCCGCGCGTCGCCACGCCGCAGATGGCGAAATGCACCCCGCGCTTCGCGAGGCCATCCCACGTGAAACCCTCGGGTAGCGATTCGGGGCTCGTCGAGCCCGGCCGGTAGATGTTACCGCCCTTCACCTTCTTGCCGCTGTCGGGGTGCCTGTACTTTTCCTTCTTCAGGACGTCGTATCTAGCCCAGATATCATTCGAGAAGGCAAACTGCGTCGCGTCATGGCGCAGGCACACGATCACCGCCTGGTCCGCGTCCTTCAGGTTGTATCCCGTCTGGCTCGCGCGCAGGAAGTTCCACGCGTAGCCAAGCGCCTCACCCGCCTCGTCCGACGTGGTGGCGTCGAGGAAGAGCCGGTGTTTCCCGACGAGCGTGTCGTACCACGCGTCCTGCGGGTGGCGCGGCACGTCACGATCGCCGGTGGTACGCGACGGCGCCGTGACTTGGGCACTCACGGCTGCGGGCGCGACGAGGCCGACCGCGGACAGCGAGGAGGCGGAGACGAAGGTACGACGGCGCATAACGACCCCTGATTCAGGACTTGGACCTAGGATAGCGAATAAGGATAGCGATGCATGACTTCGATTGACGATAGCGCGGGGCAATCGCGATCGAAATCCTCAATCAAGATCCTGAATCGCAATCCTGAGTCCAAATCCTCAATCGTCGTTGATCTAGCCCACGTAGCTGAAAGTGTACCCTCGTTCCTGCGCCCGGTTGACCGCTACAATGCCGGCCGGGACGAAGTGGGAATTCCCGATGACGCTGGCCTTCAACTCGGCGTAGATCGCATCGGCCGTGGTTCCGGCCTTCTCCGCCGTGGCGCCGGCGATGAAATGCGTGGCCATGTCGCAGACCGCGAAATGCACGCCGCCCTTCACCGCGTCCGACAGCGTGCTGCCGAGGTTCGGCTGCATGCCGGGCAGGCCGCTCGCGTTCCAGACATTGCGCACCGGAAGCGCGCTCGTGCCCGGATCCTTGAAGTCGAGCAGGGCGCCCCAGATGGCGCTGTACTTCGCCCACGTTGCGTCGTTGAACGCGAAGAACGTCGCGAAATGCCGATAGCAGATCACGCGGGCAAGGTTGCCCGCGTCGACCGCGTACCCGCTCTTGTTCGCGAGCGCGAAGTTGTTCGCGAATCCCAGCGCGCTGCCGGCGCCCGCAGCGGACACGGCATCGAAAAAGATGCGGTGATTACCGGGAATTGCGTCGAACCAGTCGTCCTGCGGATGACGCGTGGGCTTGTAGTTCTCGCGCGCGCTCATCGCGTGGAGCGGACTGCTGCCCGTGGCGAGTGCTGCTCCGAACGCGGCGGTGCCGGCGGCGAGCCGGCCAAGGAACGAACGGCGATGCGAGAGCTCTGTGCTGGGGGGCATTGAGACTCCTGAAAGGTGTTGGCGAACCCCGAAACGATAGTGCGATGCCCCCGGCGACGCCATATCCGCTTTCGCGAGGCTGGGAGGCGGCCTCTCGAAGCGGTCGGCTGCTAGAAGCGCCACCGCCCGCACTTGGCAGTTTGACGCCCCCGCGATCGGCGCCCAACTTGGGGTCCATGGTGGACCTCCGGTTCGTCCAGGCCGCCCTTGGCGAGCGTTACGCGGTTGAGGGGCTCGTGGGCGAGGGGGGCTTCGCCACCGTCTGGCGTGCGCGAGACCGCCAGCTGCAGCGCGTCGTCGCCGTCAAGGTCCTGCGCCCGGACCTCGGCGCACAGGCGCGCGACCGGTTCCTACGCGAGGCACGCGCCGTGGCGGGCATCCAGCACCCGGCCGTCATCAGCGTGTTTGAGATCGGGGAGCACGAGGCCGTCGTCTGGTATTCCATGCCGTTCGTTGACGGCGAGTCGCTGCGCGCACGGCTCGATCGTTCGGGGAGATTGCCGGCGGCCGAGGCCGTGCGCGTGCTCGGCATCGCCAGCGATGCGCTCTCGGCGGCACACGCCGCGGGCGTGGTCCATCGCGATGTGAAGCCGGACAACGTCCTCGTTGAGACTGACTCGGGGCGTGTCTTCCTCGTGGATTTCGGGATCGCCGCCGTAGCGACGACAGCGTCGGACCGGCTCACGTCGGGTGGGCTGCTGGTGGGAACGCCGCGCTACATGAGTCCGGAGCAACTGTCGCCCGGTGGCGGCGTGGACGCACGGAGTGACATCTACTCGCTGGGACTGACGGGATACGAACTGCTGGCCGGCGAGCCGCCGTTCCTCGGTCCGAACCTGGCGGGGCTGATGGTCCAGCAGTTGACCCAGGCGCCGCCGCCGCTGGGCGAACGCGTGCCCGGCGTGCCGCCGCACGTCGTGCAGGTGATCGAACGCTGCCTGGAGAAAGCGCCCGAAGCTCGATGGCAGACCGCGGCAGAGGTGGGAGTCGCTCTGCGCGACGCCGACGTAGCGATGCATGCGCGCTCGCTGGACCCGTCGGTGCGGGTGCGTCGCACCTCGTTGATTGACGGCACCGTCGTCGCCGAGCAGGCGGCATCGCGCCCATTGGGAATTCCGCTCGCGGTAGCACTGGCGCTGATCACGATCGCCGTGGATGCGGTGCGCGGCGAGACGCTTGTTGCGCCGTTTGGTGTGTTGGCGGCGGGACTGATCGGCGCACTTGCGCTGGCGGCGCAGCGCCGTCAGCGGCTGATGGCGCAGCTACCGCGCAAGGCGCAGAAGATGTCACGGCGGGCGCAGTCGCTGCGGACATCAGCCGCTTCGAAGCTCACGCGCCTCCCGCACGCATGGCGTACTCTCACGTCGCGCGTAGAGTCGTTGTCGAGCATGCTGGCCTTTGAGGCGTCGGCCGCGGAGGAGCAACTGTCAGTGATCGGTAGCGGCGCCGCGACGGAAGCACGCGCCCTGCACGAGGCGCGCCTGCTGGGCGCGGTGGCGGAACTGGAGGCGCTCTACGCGGCCGTGCAGCGGGCCGCCGGCGGCGACGATCCGGAGCGTGGCCGCCGGGAACTCGAGGCAATGGTACAAGCGCGCGGTGCGACGCTAGCGGGCGGGCCGGCGGTGTAGCCGCGGCGCGCCGTGGCGCTCGAGAAGCCGTGTCCCTCACGACGCGTGCGTTGAACTCAGGAAACCCGGCGCCGCGTCTGCACCGCGATGCCCACGACGATCGCGAGCGTCAGAAAGAGAAGCGCGCGGCCGAAGATCGGTAGCGTCGGAGCGAAGCTCGACTCGAGTGGCGGGCCGGTGCGCAGTATGGCCGTATGCGTCCACTCCTCAATCGGCTGGCCGGTGATGCTCGCCACGGCTGCGGGGAACGGCCGGTCATCGCGCCAGAGCCGCTCGAAGTCACGCGCTGGCAGCGACGCCCTGAGAAACGCGAGGAGCGAGAGATCGCTGAGGAAACGCGCCGTCCGGCTGATGCCGGGGGCGTTTTCGCGGATTCGGTTGCTGGTTTGCCCCGCGACCTTGGCGCACGACTCGCGCACGCCGGCACTGCAGGCGACGTACGCAATGCCCGCCTCGGGGAACCACGGACCCATCGCCCCGAGGGTGTTCCCTGTGCTGGAGAACTGAAAGTAGCGGCGATTGAACGACAGTTGCGTCGGGTTCCATCCGATGCGACGCAACTCACCGCGTACGCCGGCACCGGGGTATCCATACTGCGCCATCAGCGCGCAGCCGAACATGTCCCGGCGCAGGAACCGCGCGTCGCGCGCCACAGATCGCCATGAATAGAGTATGCGCAGCGCCACGACGCACGGCTCACCCCGCGACAGCGGCAGGGCCACAAACGCTGGATCATCGATGGGATGTGCGGCCGATCGCTTGGCGGCGGCCGTGAGCACGAGGACCACCGGGACGCGGGGAGTGTCCACTTGAAATGAAGCCCAAGCGGCGCGCAGCCGCGACTCGGCCAGGCGTAGCGAGTCGCTCGGAATGCGCGCGTCGAACTTGAACGAGACTCCGCGCCCTGCGAATGCGCGAAGCGAATCACGCATCCGGACCGCACGCGCGCCGCGCCACGCCATCGCATAATATGCCCGCGACTTGAACCCTTCCTGCTCCACCAGCGATGCCGAGTCGTTCTCACGTGGCCGGTCCATCCCCGGCGCGGCGAGCATCGCCAACGTGACGGCGGCCACGGCCGCGAGCACCGCCGATAGAGCCGCCCCACTCGGACTACTCGTCCACTCGCGCCACGATGTCATCCGCGCCATCGCGTGCTCCTGAGACTCAGGGCGCCGAACGCCAGGCACCAAATGCTCGACGTCCACAACAGCGCGCCACTGGGCGCACTGGGCGGCGGACGGCGGGCAGACAGCTGCTGGTGGAATCGGCGCAGGAGTTCATCGAACGGAAGCCCGCTGGCTCGCGAGAGCCGATCCTGCACCGTCAGGCCTGGCGCGTAAGCCGCTCTCGCACGCGCGGCGCTGTCGGCAGGAAACGAAAACGCGAAGCGAACAAGCAGCGACCGCAGGGCGTGTGGTCCCGGCTCAACCGAGTTGGCGCCGAGCGCTGTGTCGCTGAGGAAGCGCAGGCACGCCCCGTCATCGTGACCGCCGGCACACGCCTCGACCGTGAGACGCTGTGGTTCGGTCAGGCGCTCCCCGCGCCAGCCTTGCACGCCGCGTGCGCCGAGCACTTGGCGCAACGCCGGGTCG
Organism: Gemmatimonadota bacterium; assembly: GCA_023249305.1. GTDB lineage: Bacteria > Gemmatimonadota > Gemmatimonadetes > Gemmatimonadales > Gemmatimonadaceae > PNKL01. The sequence goes on along the minus strand of JAHFCU010000033.1, from coordinate 23,986 downwards.
TACCACGCCTTCAGCGGGTTCGGTTCACTGACGAGTGCGAGCGCAGCTTCACACGCACGGAACTCGCCCACGAGGCATCCGCGCGCTGGAAGCGACGGATACGTCGCAAGTTCCAGCCAGCCATCGCGCCACTGCCCCGGCGATGGCAATTCTGCCACGGGTCGGTCGGCAAGCCAGGCACGAAAGGCTGGATCGAGCGAGTCAACGAGGGCCTCGATTACGCTGCGCCGCACAGCGGTGCGCGCCGCGCCGATCGCTGGATTTCGCGAGTCGAGGAGCATCAGCTCCGTGCGGCCGCCGTCGGGTTCGTAGACGCTGAGGACCAGGCGAACGGAACTCGGCTGCTGCAATGGTGACTCGTCCAGCGCGAGATCGCCAGCCGGCCTGTGCACGCTGAATCGCGGCCGCACTCCCGGCAGCGGTGGCATCCACGTTGTGCGCACGAGCGAATCGGCGACGTGCGCGAGTTCGGCGGCGATCGGAACGTCACTCGACGAGGAAAGGACTTCGAAGCGCAGCGCGCGCGTCGTATCGGTGATCGCCGAATCCGCGGCGAAACGCAGCTGGTTCAGCTTCGCGCTTTGGGCGCGGTTCCGTGCGCCCCAGTAGTCCCGCAAGGCGTCATACTGCGTAGCGGCCTGCGCGCCGAGGTCAGGCGTGAGCAGCACGACCACAGCGGCTGCCATCAGCAGCGCGCGTGTCAGGAAGCGCGGTGCTTCAGACATCAACGAGCGACCACTGCCCGAAGAAGAAACTGAACGGCGACCGGGACGCGAGCAGCACGTCAAACAGCGGCGAATAGCTACTGCCCGTCGACGCCTGGTAGAGGCTATCGGCGATGAGGACGATGAAGATGGCGAGCAGTCCCCACGCCGCTGACTTCTTGCTCCCGGCCGCAATGGAGAAGAAAAGCGAGAACGTGACGAGCGTCGTCGCACAGAAGCGGATGGTCAGCGCGAGTGGATAGGCGTGTATGCTCGGGGGCAGCTCGACCGCGGCCGTCACGATCGTCGCCGAGAGTGCGAGCGCGGTGAAGGCCGGAACCAGCAGGAGGAGTCCGGCGCCCAGCCGGAGCAGGGCGTAATGCCAGCGCGGAATCGGCAGCGACAGCGCGTAGACGTGTCCGCCGTCGTGGTCGGCGTTCCAGGCGGTCATCGCGATGGCGAGTCCGATGATGAATGCCAGCAACGGGAAGTACGGGGACATGCCGGCCGCCGTGCTCAACACGCGCATGGAATCCACCGCGAGCCCGTGTCCAAAGACCGCGCGTACCGAGAGCACCGGCAACGCGGCCGCGATGGCGGCGAGCGCAATCAGCAACGGCCCGACGCGCCGCAGGTGCTCGCGTACGATGACGTTCAGCATCAGCGAACCCCTCCCCGCGCGCGCGTAACGCGCCCCGCCCGCAAGAGTTCCACGAATCCTTCCTCCAGATCGAGGTCGAGCACCTCATGCACGATGGCGCCGATGCCGTCGAAGTACTGCGACATCGGAGCCTGCCAGCCGCGCACGAGCCACCGTTCGTCACGGTGTGACGTATCGCGCTCCACGAGCACAAACGGCATTTCCGGGAGCATCGCCGGCGCATTCTCCAGCCGGATGCGCTTGATGCCGCTCTTGAACGAGTGCATCGGCATCTCGGCGAGCAGGCTGCCGCGGTCCATCACGCCCACCCAGTCGCACATCCGTTCCAGTTCGTGCACGAGGTGGCTTGAGACGAGCACGCTCGCCCCGTCCCGCGCCACGAAGTCGAGGAGCGCCGTCAGCACGTCGCGGCGCACCACGGGGTCGAGGCCGTCGGTCGGTTCATCGAGCACCAGCACATCGGGGCGCTGGGCGAGCGCGAGCAGCATGAGCAGCTTGCCTGTCTCGCCCTTCGAGAGGCGCGCGATGGGACGCGACGGATCGAGTAGGAAGTCCTCGCGCAACTCGCGCGCCATGTCAGCGTCCCAGCGCGCGTGGAACGCGGCGTGGAAGCGCATGGCCTCCTCCACCGTCAGGTGCTTGTAGAGGTGCGGCCGTTCGGGCACGAAACCGACCTGCGCGAGCATCGCCGGCGACTCGCGAGGCACGTCGCGGCCGAGCACGGTGATCGTGCCCGCCAGCGGACGCAGCAAGCCCATGATGAGCCGGATCGTCGTGGTCTTGCCCGCACCATTCGCGCCAAGGAAACCATAGATTGCGCCGACGGGCACCGTCAGGTTGAGGTCGCGAATCTCAAAATTCTTGCCGGCGCGATAATGCAGGCCGCGCACTTCGATGGCGCCGCTCATCTGCCCTCCCCGCGGAACTCATCGTCGAAGGCCACGCGAAGATCGGCTGCGGAAAGCCCGGCCGCGGCGGCGCGCCCGAGAAGTTCACGCACCAGACGCCGCGATTCGTGCCGGCGTTCAGTGGCGCGCCGTTCCGGGGCGACATTGCGCACAAACGTCCCCGATCCCTGCCGCATCTCGATCATGCCTTCGGCCTCGAGTTCACGGTACGCCTGCACGACGGTCGCCGGATTGATCCGCAACGACCCTGAAAGCTGCCTGACCGACGGGAGGCTGTCGCCCGCCTGGAGTTCTCCGGCGGCGACCGCCACGCGCACGCGGGCCGCGATCTGGGCGTAGATCGGGTTTGAACTTCGGGGGTCTATGCGTTCGAACACGTTAGGGTGTGCTAGTGTACCGATACAGTAAGCCGATCAGTACCGCCCGTCAAGGGGGGGGTGGACGAATGTCCAAGAACCGGAGGTGACTGGTGCCCCGACCGACACGTCTACCAGTAGACGCGATTTGCATTCCAGGAGCACGACTCATGCCCAGGCAGCGTTGGCCGAAGATTCCAGACACCTTGCCCTGCCCCGGCGGGGACGTCGCCGTGCGCGTCGTGAGCCCCGCCGAGATCGCGAAGTATGCCGATCCCGGCGAAGAGCTGTTCGGCTGCTTCGTGCAGGAGCAGCGCACGATCTTCTTGCGCAGCACGGTCCACGGCGAGGCCCGCTGGCGCGTCCTCTGGCATGAACTGATGCACGTCGGCCTCGAGGACAGCGGCCTACGCAACGGACTGGAGCACGCCCTCGAAGAGGCGCTCTGCGACGCGCTGACGTCGCTCGTGATGCGCGTGGTGTATCGCTGAACCGTCCGGCGGCGTCACCGCACGCGCAAGGGGGCGCGGCCGGTTGCGGCCGCGCCCCCTCGCGCGCGCACCGAACGCGCCTAGTGCCTCAGCCGCCTCAGGTCCTTGGTCAGCTCCGCACGGTAATCGGGGTGCGCAATCGAGATCAGCGCCTCGCCGCGCTCGCGCAGCGTGCAGCCGTGCAGGTTTACGGCGCCGTACTCGGTGACTACCCAGTGCACGTGGCCGCGCGTGGTGACCACGCCGGCGCCCGGCGTGATCTCGGTGCAGATGCGCGACACGCTGCCGCTCTTCCCGGTGCTCGGCAGCGCGATGATCGCCCTACCGCCGCGCGAGAGCGCCGCGCCGCGGATGAAGTCCATCTGCCCGCCAATGCCGGAGTAGATGCGATGCCCGAAGGAATCGGCCGCCACTTGGCCCGTCAGGTCCACCTGAATGGCGCTGTTGATTGCCACCACGCGCGGGTTGCGCCGGATGATTGCCGTGTCGTTGGTGCGGTCGCACGGATGGAACTCGATGGCGAGATTATCGTGCACGAAGTCGAAGAGCCGGCGGGAGCCCATGATGAAGCTCGTGACCGTGCGCCCGGGGTGCACCTGCTTGAACTTGTTGGTGATGACGCCAGTTTCGACCAAGTCAATCAGCCGATCCGAGAACATTTCGGTGTGCACGCCGAGGTCGTGCTTGTCGCCGAGCCGCGAGAGCACCGCGTCGGGAATCGCGCCGATGCCCATTTGGAGGGTGGAACGGTCCTCGACGAGGTTCGCGATGATCTCGCCGATGCGCGCCTCGACCTCATTCTCCTGCGTGCCAGGGTGTTCGTGCAACGGCCGGTTGGTGTGGATGAACGCGTCAATGCGGTCGAACGGCACCGCCGTGTTGCCGTGCGTGCGAGGCATCTGCTCGTTGATCTCGGCGACGATAAATCGCGCGCTGTCCACCGCGGCGCGGGCCGCGTCCACCGACGTGCCGAGCGAGCAGCTGCCGTGCGTGTCTGGTGGGGAGAGCTGCACGAACGCGACGTCGAGCGCGACGCGGTGCGACTCGAAGAGCGACGGCACGTCGGAGAGGAAGATCGGGACGAAGTCGGCGTGGCCGTTTTCGATGGGGCCGCGCAGGCCCGGACCCGTGAACAGCGAGATGGAGTGGAAGCGCTGCCAACGGTCGCCGTCGAGCCACGGCGCCGCGCCGGCGAGGTGGAGGTGGTAGAGCCGGATGTTCTCGAGGTCGTCGCGCACGGCGAGAGCCTCGAGCAGCGGAGTGGGTGTGGCACACGCGCCCTGCACGAAGATCCTCATGCCGCTCGTCACGAGGGCCAGCGCATCGGCAGGCGATACGGCGCGATTGCGCCAGTCAGCGGGGTATGGAGTCACGGGAACCATCGTGCGAAGGAGGGATGCGGGGGACACCGAAAAATACGTTACGCGCCCCCCGTCTACCGAGGGGGGAAAGGCCTGCGATGATCGCGGCTTGTCCCGACTGTTTTGGTCAGGTATAATCCCATACCACGCGGGCGTAATTCAGTTGGTAGAATGCCAGCTTCCCAAGCTGGACGTCGTGGGTTCGAGTCCCATCGCCCGCTCTTTCGATGCAGCGGGCCCTGTTCCTCTCGGAGCAGGGCCCGTTGACGTACCGGCAGGTATCGCGATTCGCCCGCGTTCACCGCCGACGTCATGCACGATGCGACCGTGCGGCGGAACGCTATCCGCCCGCCTCCGCCGGCATCGACACGTCGCGCTCAATCCCCTCCACGAGCAGGGGATCCGCCGGTCGCAACCGCGTGGCGATGTCCACCACTGCCACGACGCCGGCCACCTGCTCATCATCACCGACCACGGGAATGCGGCGGATGTGGTCGCGTCGCATCTTGTGCGCCACCGCGCTCACCTCTTCGTCCACGTGCACCGTGGTGAGATGTCGCGCGGTCATGTGTTCGCGCACCGCGCAGGTGAGATCGTGCCCGGCGGCCATGCAACGCACCACGATGTCGCGGTCGGTCAGCACGCCCCTCAGGCGCCGGTCGTTGAGGTTGTCAATCACAGGGAGCATGCCGACGTGCCGGTCCCGCATCAACTGGGCGGCCCGGTGGATGCTATCATCGGGAGTGATCACCGACGGGTGCGCCGTCATGACGTCACGCGCCTTCACGGTTCCTCCTGACTGCACCGGCCCCACACGACCGGTCTATGCGTGTCCTTCTACCATACAAGAAGCGTGAAATTCGAAAAGGTGCAAACGACTCTCACGCCGTCAGGGTTCGGCTGACCGAGCCTCCAGCCGAGGGGCGACACTCCAGACGCCATTCTCGGACTGACACTTTGAGCTAGTCCCTCGTAGCTTGGCAGGGGACAACGTTGCGACACCGTGCCGGGTGCTCGTGTGCCGGCCCTGCGGTCGCGGCGTCCAAGCGCGGAGCGCGAACCCGTCATGCCTCCAGTCTTTCCGTTTCTGCCGCAGCGCCTCGATGGGTTGGTGGACATCGCGTGCAACCTGAACTGGACGTGGAACCGCGAGGCGCGCCGCCTCTTCGCCGCGATCGACCACCAGCTCTGGACGCGCGTACGCCACGACCCGTTCGAGTTGCTGCAACAGGTCGGCCCCGAACGCCTCGCGCAATGCGCGGCGGACAAGAACTTCCTCGCGCAGTACGATGCGGTGATGCGGTGGTCGGCCGCGGAACGCTCGGCGTCGAACACCTGGTTCGCGCAGCAGTATCCGCAGCAGTCGCGCGACAGCATCGCGTACTTCTGCGCGGAGTTTGGCCTGCACCACACGGTGCCCATCTACTCGGGCGGCCTCGGCGTGCTGGCGGGCGACCACTGCAAGACAGCCTCCGACCTTGGCGTGCCCCTCATCGGCGTCGGCATTCTCTATCGCGCGGGGTACTTCGACCAGGAAGTGCGCGCGGACGGTTGGCAGGAAGACACCGACATGCCGTTCGATCTCGCGCGCACGGTGATCGAACCCCTCGAGGGTCCACGCGGCGCACCGCACCTCGCGATGGTGCGTACGGCTGGGCGCGACGTCTTCATCAAGGCGTGGCGGCTGCAGGTCGGGCGCGTCACCATCTACCTGCTTGATACCGATCTCGAACAGAATCACCGCGACGACCGGCCGCTGCTGAGCCGGCTGTATGCGGGCGGCCCGGGGCTCCGTCTGAAGCAGGAGTGGCTCCTCGGCGTCGGCGGCGTGCGCGTACTGCGCGCACTCGGCATCCAGCCGGCGGCCTGGCACGCCAACGAGGGGCACGCGGCCTTCATGTTCGTGGAACGCGCGCGCGAGCGCGTCGCAGCGGGTGAGCGATTCGCCGAAGCCGTGCAAGCGGTGCGCGCATCGAGCACGTTTACGACGCACACGCCGGTGCCCGCCGGGCACGACACGTTCCCCGCCGACGACGTGGCCTCGTGCACAGGGCCGGTCTGGGAGGAGCTCGGAATTGACCGTGACACGTTCATGCGTGTCGGTCGCCATCCTGCTGACTCCTCGGGCGCGTTTCACATGACGGCTGCCGCCGTGCGCCTAAGCCGGCGATTCAACGCGGTGTCGCGGGTTCATGGCGGGGTGACGCGCAAGTTGTGGGCGTCGCTCTGGCCGGGTCGGCGCGAAGTGGACCTGCCCATCACGTACGTCACCAATGGCGTGCATCTCGCGACGTGGATGGCGAACGCACTCATGCGGCTGCTCGACGCGCATCTCGGCGCGGGATGGGGCAACCGCGTAGACGATCCATCACTATGGGACGACGTGCTCGCGCTCGACCCACAGGCGCTGTGGGACGCGCACCTCAAGCTCAAGCGCAATCTGTTGGTGCACATGCGCGAACAGGCGCGGCACCTCTTCTCGCAGCACGCGCGCGAGGCCGGGCGGCTCGCCGGCACCGGCGTCCTGCTCGACCCCGAGGCGCTCACGCTCTGCTTCGCGCGCCGTTTCGCCACGTACAAACGCGCCAACCTGATCTTCCGCGACGTCGAGCGGCTGCTGAAGATCGTCGGCAACCCGTCGCGCCCTGTGCAGGTCATCTTCGCGGGCAAGGCGCACCCCGCCGACAATCCAGGCAAGCAGATCCTGCAGGAGATTTACCAGACCACGCGCGATCCACGCTTCGAGGGTCGCATCGCGTTCGTCGAAGACTACGACATGCACCTCGCGCACGTCCTGGTGCAGGGCGGCGACGTCTGGCTCAACCTGCCGCGCATCCCAATGGAGGCGTCAGGCACGAGCGGCATGAAGGCGGCGCTCAACGGCGTGCCCCAGTTGAGTACCGTGGACGGCTGGTGGGAAGAGGGCTTCAACGGGCACAACGGCTGGGCGATTGCGCCACAGCCCGGCGACAACACCACGGAAGAAGACGCCGCGGCCGCTGACCAACTCTACGAACTGCTCGAGACCGAAGTGGTGCCGATGTTCTACACGCGCGACGCGAACGGACTGCCGCAACGCTGGATCCACATGATGCGCCACGCGCTGCGCGCCGCCGGCCTACGCTTCACCTCTCGGCGGATGATGATGGAGTACGTGCAGGACTATTACGTGCCGTCCATTCGCGGCGAGACGACGCCCGATGAGGCGCCCACGGGCTAGTCGCCCTTGCTCGCAGACACGGGAGCCGGCGCCCTACGGCTTCCTCGCAGGGCTCGTGGGCATTCCGCCGATATGCGATTTGCCATTTCAGTCGTAAGATGCAGAGTGGTGGCGAGCCAACTTGCTGCGCGGCCGGCTCGGCCCCCGCCCGTGGTTCGAACGAGCGGATTGCCCAGGGAAGGAGCGGCTCCATGGTCTCGCGGGACCAGTCGGTGGGGCAGCCGGGGGACGTGATCCCCGTGGCGCACGCGCCCGACGGCGCGCGGCGCGCGTCAGCGCGCCGCCCATCGAAGGAGCGCCATCCGGAGCGCCGCGCGATCGTGCACCTGAGCGCGGAGTATCACGGCTACGCGCGCACAGGTGGACTGGCCGAAGCAGTGGCCGGACTCGCGAACTCACAGCATCGCGCGGGCGAACGCGTCTTCGCGTTCGTGCCGCTCTACGCCACGGTGCGCGAAGCCGTGAAGCGGCTGCAGTTGCTCGCGCCGCCGCACAACATCGCGATGGGGCCGATGAAGGAGCGGGTGCGTTTCTATCGAGACGCGTCGCGCGGCGGCGGGCCGCTCGTCGTCTTTGTGGATGCGCCAGGGTGTTTTGACCGCCCCGGGCTGTACGGCGATCTGCGCGGCGACTACCCCGACAACCACCTTCGCTTCGCGCTCTTCGCGCGGGCAGCGCTGCACGGCATCTCCAAACTGGTGCCCGGCCAGCTGCTGCTGCACGCCCACGACTGGCATGCGGCGCTTGCCCCGGTGTACATGCGCACGCATCCGGATGTCACACCGCACTTCGCCGACACCCCGACGGTGCTGTCGGTGCACAATGCGGGCTATCAGGGGCATTTCGGCGCCGACGTGATGGCCGAGCTCGCGCTGCCGCCGGAGCTGTGGCATATGGACCGGCTCGAATGGTACGGCCGTCTCAACCTGCTGAAGGGCGGCTTGGTCTTTTGCGACGCGGCCGTCACCGTGAGTCCGGCGCACGCCGCCGAACTGCGCACTCCCGAGGGCGGGTTCGGCCTGCACGACACGTTCCTCCAGCTGGGCGAACGCCTCGTCGGCATCTGCAACGGCATCGAACTGCACAACTGGGATCCGGCCGCTGACGACCAGATCGTCGCGAACTACACGGCGGACGACCTGACGGGGAAGACAGCCTGCAAGGACGCGCTGCAGCGTGCGTTCGCGCTGCCGCGCCGTGCGGACGTGCCCGTCATCGGTATGTCGTCGCGTCTCGCAGCGCAGAAGGGATTCGACCTTGTGCTGCGCAGCGAGCGACTGCGCGCCGGCGACACGCAGCTGATCGTTATCGGCGAGGGAGAAACACGTATCCGCGACGCGGTCGCCGCACTCGCCGCCGCGTCGCGAGACCGCATGGCGTGCAGCTTCACGTTCACCGACCGGCTGGAGCACCAACTGATGGCCGGCGCCGACATGGTGCTCATGCCATCGCTCTACGAGCCGTGCGGTCTCACGCAGATGCACGCGATGCGCTATGGCGCGCCGGTGATCGGGCGCCGCGTCGGCGGCATCGGCGACACGGTGGTGGACAATGAGACGGGGTTCCTGTTCAGCACGTTCGACGTCCACGCGATGGAGGCCGCGCTCGATCGCGCGCTGACGCACTTCCGCGACCGCGAGGCGTGGGAGGCGATGATGCGCCGCGGCATGGCACGCGATTTTGGATGGGATCACTCGATGACGGGATACGCCGAGGTATATCGCACTGCCGAGCGCGGCGTCTCGGCTTCGCCCTAGCGCTCTTCGTCAGCCGATCCCTGTCAGGGATACGTGCGATGAAGCCCTACGATCTTCCAGCGTAGACCTTACTGCGCCTACCCGCGTCTCGCGGCATCTATAGTAGGCAGCGTAACGCCCGCGCCACAGCGCGGGCCCCCCGGGGCGTTCCGCCAGCATCAGGAGGAGCGCACGATGGTCACATTCACGGAACTCTTGGGCTTGGACGGCGAACTGTGCGACACGCCAGCCTTGACCCTGTACCTTGACGGCCGGAGCGAAAATCCGGCGTGGCGCACCGCTTGGCGGCGGTCGCTGAAGCAGGAAGAGAATCGGTTGCGTGCTGAACTGGCCGACGCGTCGCGCGACGAGCGCGAGGCGTTCGAACGCAACATCGAGGCCCTGGAAGGGCATCTGGCGCATCGCCGCGGGGCCTTTGACGCGCCGGGCTGGCTCGGCGTGGTGGCCGAAGGGTGCGTGCGGCTTGACGCATCGCTGCGCGCCGTAACGCCGACGATCGGTTCTTGGCGGCGTGGCGTTGCCCTGGCGCCGTTCCTCTGCGGCTCCGAGGGCGGTGCGGGAAGCGCATGGGTGGTCGTGGCCGACAGCCGTGCCGCGCGCATCTTCCGCTGCGATGACCACATCGTTCGACGCGTGGACACGGTGCGCACCATCACGCATCCGGACTACGATGATGATCTGGGCGCCGCACACGACGCGCCGTTTCATCAAGGGCCGCGCGGCGGTGTGGGTCGCGAAGCCGCCGAGCGCGAGCGCCGCGAGGCGCGGTCGCGCATGCTGCGCACGCTGGCCACGCACGTGCGGGCGCTGTCGCCCGATCTCCCGGTATTCGTCGGCGGTACGCCGCAGCTGCTCGTCGAGGCAATGCAGGCCATGACGCGTGAGGGTGTCACGTCGGTGATTGACGCGCCCGCGCTGGGCGCTCGTGCGCGCGTGAGCGAGATTGCGCGTGCCGTGCACGAGGGGCTCGTACACCGGCGCCACGCCGCGGAGCAGGAGTTGGTGGGCGAGCTGCTGCGGCGCAATGCGAACGACGACCTGGCCGCCGCGGGAGCCGCCGCCACGGGACGCGCGCTCGACGACCGCTGTGTCCACACGCTGATCCTCAGCACGTCGTTCGTCGCGCTGCAGCCCGAGGTCGCGGAAGTGTTCGTACGCTCGGCGCTGGCCCAAGACGCCGCGGTCGAAGTTGTGTCGGGCGACGCCGCCCGCACGCTCGAGGAATCGGGGGGCGCTGGCGTCTTGCTGCGCTTCTCGCCGTTCCGGGCCGTCTCCGAGCAGGAAGGTGAGCTGGTGGGCGTGTAGTTAGGGTGCACTCGGGGATCGGTCACGGAATCTCGGACGCCTCCTCAATCACCGGAACGGCCTCTTCCGCACTCACGAACACGGGCTCAGTCGGGTGTGGCGTAAACCAGCGCTGAGCGATGAGCGTCGGGACGACGGCGCTGCCGATCACGACGGTGACAAGCACGGAGTACTGCTCGCGCGAAATGAGGTGGTTCGTCAGGCCGAACAGCGCTGAGATCGTGCCGAAGGTGAGCCCGGTGGACATGAGCAACGTGGTGTACATCCCCTCACGCGGTCGAATCGCAAAGAGGCGCGTGAGCGGTGCAACGCCTACGAACTTCGCTCCGACCTTCACGATGAAGAACGCGAAGATCAACAATGCGCCCGCGACGAGCGCCCTGACATCAATGAACAACCCCGCCTTGATGAAGTAGAAGGGAGTGAGAACGGTGAAGGCGATCGCTCGCATCCTGTCAAGCGGTGCCTTGTCGTGCACAAACACGCCCGCAACCACGAGGCCGAGCAGGTACGCCGGGAGCACCGCTTCACTCTGGGCAAGCTTCGCGAGCGCGCCCAACACGAACAGCACGAGGAACACGAACTTAAGCTCGGGTTCGCTTACTCGCCGGCCGACCGCCTTGATGACGAAACGCATCATTGGCGGCATCCCCCAGAGTGCCAAAGCTGTCACGACGATGAAGAGCACGAGCCAGCCATTGAACGCGGCGAATACCACTCCAAGAGCAAGCACGGTACCTAGGTCCGTCACAAAACAGGCGGCGAGAATCAGCTTGCCGAGTTCTGTGCGATTGAGTCCCGTCTCGATCATGGTCGCGTAGACGACGGCTACTGAGGTCGTCGAAAGCGAGATGCCCGCAATGTATGATGCGTTCAGATCCCAGCGGGCGACCCACAGCGCGAAGGCGAACGCGAGAAGAAACGGCGCAAGAAAACTGGCAAACCCGATTGCGATCGCCGGTTTCCAGTGACGACGCAGGGAGGCCGGCTCAATCTCCGCGCCTGCGAGAAACGTGAGCAGCACCGAGCCGAACATGGCGAGGAAGTCAATCCACGCCGCTGACTGGATGCCAAACGCGTTTCCGGCGACCACGCCGATCAGAATCTCGACGAGTGCGACTGAGATGCCGAGTCGGATGGAGAGTAGGCTGGCGAGGAGGGCAAGACCCATCCACGCGCTCGCGATGATCCAGATGTTTGATTCCACAGGGCGTCTCCGTCGGCAGAGGTCGCGCCGGGTACGAAAAAGACTCCGCCCGGCCGGTTGGCCATGCAGGAGTCATCAGCCACCCCTCGCAGGGTGGCGGTTCTGGTGTGGGCGAACTCCATCGCCCGTCTTCGATATGAAACTAATTGTAGCGTCGAGGCCGAAACGTCCGCCAGAGGATGGCGATCAGTCGGCAGTGTCGTCTGCCATCGCGTCGTCTCTTGCGCAGGCATCCCGTCGGTCGGATGTTGCGAGCATGGAACTTCATTCCTCGAGTTTCGAGCATGGGGCGCCGATTCCGGTGCGGCACACGTGCGACGGTGCCGACGCATCGCCGCCACTCGCGTGGTCGGGCGTTTCTGACGACACGAAGAGTCTCGCGTTGATCGTGGACGATCCCGATGCGCCCGATCCGAAGGCGCCGAAGCGCATCTGGGTGCACTGGGTGCTGTACAACATTCCGCCGACGGTGCACGAGCTACCGGAGGGCGGCGAACAGTCGCCCGTTCCACGCGGCGCACTGGTGGGACTCAACGACAGCGGCCAACCCGGCTACGAAGGTCCGTGCCCGCCCATCGGCCGGCATCGCTACTTCCACACGCTCTACGCACTCGACGCCATGCTTCCTGACCTCGGCGTGCGCGCCACGCGCAAGGATCTCGACGCGGCGATGAGGGGGCATATCCTGTCGACGGCACAGTGGATGGGAACATTCGAACGATAGGGGACGGGGAGGAGGGCGAGGTTTCGCTGAATAGGGACGAGGAGGGGTGCGGGGGTTTGGTGAAGGGGGACGAGTATGGGGACGAGGGACGCGGTGCGAATCGTCCCCCTGAATCAGCGGCGCCCCTGAATCCGTAGTGAGGGCGTCCCACTTCAGGACTTTCGCGTGCGCGACTTCGTGAAGTTCATCCTCCTCGGACTCGTCTCGCTGGTCGTGCTCATTCCGCTCGGGCTCGTCCTGCTCACGCTCGGCCTCCCGGTAATGGTGGCGCTGTGCGTGCTCACCATCCCGGTGGTGGCGGTGCTCGCGATCGTAGGGATCCCGGTCTTCCTCGTGGTGGTGCTCGCGGCTGTCGTGCTTGCCGTGGTCTTCGGTGTTCTCGGCGTCTTGCTCGCCATCGGCTTCGCGGTCGTCAAGCTGCTTCTGGTGGTTGTGCTGCCGGTCGCACTCGTGGGATGGGTGGTAAGCGCGGTCTTTGCGTCGAGTCGCAGACGCAAGCCCGTGACGTAGCGACCTTCAGAAAGAGCGATGCGGCGCGCGGCCTGATGCAAAGGCCGCCCGGTTCCGTTTAGGAGTGCCGCTGCAGGGCCGAGAGAACGAAATCAGGGGGCCTCGCGTATCATTAGACTGGATTCACCCCTCCCACGCGGCTGGTGGGCGCCATTGGCGCCCGGGCCCTCCACTCGCAGCGATGATTTCGTCACGTTCCCTCACCGCATTCGTCGGCCTGCTCCTCGTCCTCCCGGCGTGTGCGCCACCGCATCGCGTCGCGGGGAACGTGGCGACCGCTCCCGCCCCGCGCGAAACGTGGCCGGCATCGAAGAGAGCAGGCGCATCCTTCGATTCCGCGGCGTCCCGGTTTGCCACGCGCGGCTCGAGAATGCCGGAGGGCGCGGCGCTTCGCTTGCAGGCCCTCGCCCTTGCGGACGTGATTGACGTCGCACTCGGCAACAATCCGCAAACGCGCATCACGTGGGCGCAGTCACGCGCCGCCGCCGCGGCCTATGCGAGCAGCCGCGGCCGCTGGCTGCCGTCGCTCCAGGCCGATGCAACGGGCGGCCCGGCACGGGCGATTTCATCGAACCCGGCACGCGTGCCCGCCGATCGCACGACCGTGACGACTACCTTGTCGCTGCAGTACCTGCTATTCGACTTCGGTGCGCGCGGGGGCGCGATGTCTGCGGCGCGCGAAGCGCTATGGGCCGCCGACCTCAGCCACAACAGCGCGGTGCAAACCGTGGTGCTGCAGTCAGAGGGTGCGTACTTCGGATATCAGGCCTCGCGCGGACTGTTCGAGGCGTCGAAGCAGGCGGTGGCGACTGCGCAGGCGAATCTTGCGGCCGCAGAGCGCCGACACGACGTTGGCTTGGCGACGATCGCCGACGTGCTGCAGGCGCGCACCGCGCTGGCGCAGTCGCGGCTCGCATCGCAGACCGCCGAGGGCAACCAGCAGGCCGCGCGCGCGCAGCTCGCGCTGGCGCTCGGCCTGAGCGCGAATACGCCGTTCGACGTTGCCGTAGACTCGGGAGCCACGCCGCTCTCAGCACTCGCGGAGAATGTGGACTCGCTGATCGCGCGCGCGGTGCAGGAACGGCCAGACGTCATGGCGGCGCGCGCAACGGCGCGGCAGAGCGCGCAACAGGTGCGCGTGGCGCAGTCGGCGATGTTGCCGAGCGTCACAGTAGGCGCGAGCCGCGGGCACGCGTTTTCCAACGCGAACGCGCTCGACGGCACGACTTTCGCGTTGACGTTTGGCATGTCGGTGCCGCTGTTCTACGGGCTATCGCGCGCGTCGGACGTCGCCGCAGCGCGCGAGAACGCCGCCGTGGCCGCGGCGCGCGCTGACCAATCGCAACTCAACGCCGCCGCTCAGGTGTGGACTTCGTACTGGGCCCTGCAGACTTCGACGCAACGCGTGGCGACCACGCGGGAGCTGCTGGCCAGCGCGACGCAGTCCGAGGAAGTGGCGCGTGGCCGGTACGCTGAGGGCGTGGGGAACATCCTCGACCTGCTGACCGCGCAGAGCGCGCTCGCCGACGCGCGGGCGCAAGCCATCCAAAGCCGCTGGACGTGGTACGCGGCACTCGCCCAGCTCTCGCGCGATGCGGGCGTGCTCGGCACGCACGGTGAACCAAACCTGACTCTCACACCCGGACCGTCGGGGAAGCCTCGATGAAGAACGCACGTGCAGTCCTCTGGTTGGTTCCGCTGTTCGGTGCGGCCTGCGGCAAGCCCACGGTGCCGCCCAAACCGCCCGTCCCGGTGACCGTGGCTGTCGCGGCGCGCGGCGACGCGCCGTATGTCGTGCGCGCCAACGGCCTCGTGGAGCCGGTGCAGACCGTTGCGGTGCAGAGTCAGGTGGGCGGCGTGCTGAAGGAGGTGCGGTTCCGCGAGGGCGATGAAGTGCAGGCCGGGCAAGTGCTGTTCGAGATTGACCCGGTGCCGTATCGTGCGGCAGCGCAGCAGGCGCGCGCGGTGCTCGCACGCGACAAGGCGCAGCACGACGCGGCGGTGCGCGATGCCGAGCGATACCAGGCGCTCGCGCAGCGCGACTTTGTCACACGGTCGCAAGCCGACCAGTCGGCGGCGAACGCGGCGGCGCTGAAGGCCGTGGTGGACGCCGACCAAGCGAACGTGGAGAACGCGCAGTTCAACCTCGACAACGCGACGATCCGCGCGCCGGTGGGTGGCAAGACGGGCAGCGTGCTCGTGCGGCAGGGCAACCTCGTGCGCCCCAATGCGGCGACGCCGCTCGTGGTGATTAACCAAATCCACCCGATCCTCGTGCGCTTCTCGGTGCCGCAGCGCGAACTGGCACTGGTGCAGAAGCACTCGAGCGAACGGGCGCTCCAAGCAACGGCGCTCCCGGGTCAGGGAACCGGTGCGCCGGTGCTCGGCACGCTGAGCTTCGTCGACAACGGCGTGGACACGACCACCGGCACCGTGATGCTGAAGGCACGCTTTGCGAACGACGAGAATTTGCTCTGGCCCGGACAATTCGTGGCGGTGGAGCTTGAAGTGTACCGGCAGGCGAACGCCGTGCTCGTGCCGACGCCCTCCGTGCAGACTGGGCAGGATGGGCTGTTTGTGTTCGTCGTGGACACGGACGGCAAGGCGCAGGTGCAGCCGGTGACGGCCGGACGCGCGGTCGGTGACCTGACCCTCATCGAGTCGGGGCTCAAGGGCGGCGAGCAGATAGTCGTCGACGGCCAGTCGCGTCTGACGGTTGGGGTGAAGGTCGAAATCAAGAAGCGATGAACTTCACCGCGCTCTTCATTCGCCGGCCCATCACCACCACGCTGCTGAGCGTGGCGGTGCTGGTCTTTGGTGGCTTGGCGTATCAGATGTTGAGCGTGAGCGATTTGCCGGCGGTAGACTATCCGACCATCACCGTCGGCGCGTCGCTCCCCGGCGCGAGCCCGGAGACGATGGCCTCGGCGGTGGCGACGCCGCTCGAGAAGCAGTTCACGACGATCGCCGGGCTCGACAACATGACGTCCACGAGCGCGCTCGGCGGCACGAGTATCACGCTCCAGTTCACGCTGAGTCGCAACATTGACGCGGCGGCGCAGGACGTGCAGTCGGCGATCAGCAAGACGCTGCGCGAGCTGCCGCCGGGGATCATTCCGCCGTCGCTCAGCAAGAGCAATCCCGCCGACCAGCCGATACTGTACCTGAGCTTCCGGTCGAAGACGCTGCCGCTATCAGCGCTCGACGAACTGGTGCAGCAGGTGGTGGCGCAGCGGTTGAGCACGGTGAGCGGCGTGGCGCAGGTGAGCGTGCTCGGCACGCAGAAGTATGCGGCGCGCGTGCAGGTGGACCCGCGCGCACTGGCGAGCCGCGGCATCGGCATTGACGAGGTCGCGGCGGCCGTCTCGCAGCAAAACGTGAATCTCCCGACGGGCGTGCTTTGGGGGCCGCAGAAGGCGTACACCGTCAGCGCCAACGGCCAGTTGGTGAACGCGGCGCAGTTCCAGGAAGTGATCGTCGCCTATCGCAACGGCGCGCCGGTACGGCTGAAGGACCTGGGAAAGGTGGTGGACGGCGTACAGAACCTGCGTCTCGCCGGCTGGTACAAGGACACGCGCGCCATCTCGCTGTCGGTGCAGAAGCAGCCGGGCACCAACACCGTGCAGGTGGCGGACGCGGTGAAGACGATCCTCCCGACGCTGCGCGCGCAGCTGCCAGCGGCCGTGGAGTTTGAGATCTTCATGGACCGCGCCGCGAGCATCCGCGAGTCGGTGCATGACGTAAAGATCACGCTAGGGCTGACGATCCTGCTCGTGGTCGTCGTGATCTTCTTCTTCCTGCGCAACATATCCGCGACGATGATCCCGAGTGTCGCGGTGCCGATGGCGCTGGTGGGGACGTTCGCGGTGATGTATGCGCTGAACTTCTCGCTCGACAACCTGTCGCTGATGGCGCTGACGCTCTCGGTGGGGTTCGTGGTGGACGACGCGATCGTGATGCTCGAGAACATCGTGCGCCACATGGAGATGGGGAAGAAACCGCTGCAGGCCGCGCTTGACGGCGCGGCGGAGATCGGCGTCACCATCCTCTCGATGACGATCTCGCTGGTGGCGGTCTTCATCCCGCTGCTCTTCATGGGCGGAATCGTCGGGCGGCTCTTCCGCGAGTTCGCGGTGACGATCACCGCGGCGATCCTCGTGTCGGGCGCGGCGTCGCTGACGCTCACGCCCATGCTCGCGTCGCGGTTCCTGAACGAGGCCCGCATCCACGGCAGCCACAACTGGCTGCTCGACCGCTTCGAGGCGGTGTACCAGTGGGCGAAGCGCACCTACGCACGCGCGCTGACGTGGGTGATGGCGCGCCGGCCGGTGGCGCTCGTGGCGAGCGCGGCGGCGTTCATCATGACGGCCGTGGCGTTCCAGTTGGTGCCGAAGGGCTTCTTCCCATCGGAGGACCAGAATCGCATCTCGGCCAGCACCGAGGCGGCGCAGGGGACGAGTTTCGACGAGATGGTGCGGCACCAGAAGGCGGTGGTCGCCATTGCGCTGCAGGATCAGAACGTGGACGCGCTCATCTCCAACGTCGGCAGCGGCCAGGGCGGCACGGCGGGCACTGCCAATCAGGGGCGCTTCACGATGCGCCTGAAGCCGCGGTCGGAGCGCAAGCTGTCGGCGGACGAGATCATCCCCGAGCTGACCAAGAAACTGCGCGTGGTGCCGGGCATCGCTGTGTACCTTCGCAACGAGCCCGTGATCCAGATTGGCGGGCGCACGTCGAAGGGACTCTACCAGTACACGCTTACCGGCGCCGACCTACCGACGCTCTATGCGGCCGCACAGACGGCGGAGAAGTCGCTCAAGGAGCTGCCGCAGATCACCGACGTCACGTCCGACCTGCAGATCGCGAACCCGCAAGCCTCGGTGGAGCTCGACCGCGACCGCGCCGCGCTGTACGGTGTCACGCCCGAGCAGATCGAGCAGGCGCTCTACAACGCCTACGGCTCGCGGCAGGTGAGCAGCATCTACACCGCCAACAACCAATACTGGGTCATCCTCGAGCTGCTCCCCGAGTTCCAGAGCGATCTCAGTGCGCTCGACATGCTCTACGTGCGCGCGAAGACCGGCAAGCTGGTGCCACTATCGTCGGTGACGCGCGTGGAGCGCACGCTCGGGCCGATGCTCGTCAATCACACGGCGCAGCAGCCGAGCGTGACGCTGGCCTTCAACCTGCGGCCGGGTTACGCGCTGGGCGACGCGGTGACCGCGATCCAGAAGGCGGCGCGCACCGCGCTCCCGGAAGGCGTGTCCACGGGATTCTACGGCGCGGCGCAGGTGTTCCAGGAGACGCAGAAAGGACTGCTGGCGCTGTTCGTGATCGCGCTCTTCGTGATCTACGTCGTGCTCGGCGTGCTCTACGAGAGCTTCATTCATCCGCTCACGATCCTGAGCGGCATTCCGTTCGCCGCGTTCGGCGCGCTGCTCACGCTGCTGCTGACGAGAACGGAACTGACCGTCTATGCGTGGGTGGGCGTGATCATGCTCGTGGGGCTCGTGAAGAAGAACGCGATCATGATGATTGACTTTGCGCAGGAGACGGAGAAGCAGAAGGGGACGCCGGCGTTCACCGCGATCTACGAGGCGTGCCTGGTGCGGTTCCGCCCGATCATGATGACGACGATGTCGGCGCTTGTGGGTACGCTGCCGATCGCACTCGGTGCGGGCGCCGGCGCCGAGTCGCGACGGCCATTGGGCATCGCGGTGGTGGGCGGACTGGCGTTCGCTCAGCTCATCACGCTGTTTGTGACGCCGGTCATTTATACGTACTTCGATGAGATTGTAAAGCGACGGAAAGGGTGAAGAGGAGGGGTGCGGGGGTTTGGTGCGGGGTGAAGAGTGTAGGGACGGGTGAGGAGTGAAGAGAGTACGCTATCATGCAGGTTCGGTCCCCCATTCAGGAAACGACAACCGATGATCAACTACGCAGCGAAGGATCTGGCAGCGGCAGCGCGCACGGTGCGCAAGAACACCATTCAGGTGGCCGAGGACATTCCGGAAGACAAGTACGACTTCGTGCCGGCGACGGGTGCGCGGTCGGTGCGACAGATGCTCGCGCACATTGCGCAGATCCCGGCGTTGCAGTACGACGTGCATCGTGACCGTCGGGCGAACAGCTTGCAGGGCTACGACTGGATGGAATTCATGGCGAAGGCCGCGGCCTTCGAGGCTGCGCCGCGCACGAAGGCGGAGATCATCGCGCTCCTCCGCGAGACGGGCGAGCAGTTCGCGAGTTGGGTGGAGACGCTGTCGCCGGCGTTTCTCAACGAGACGTTCACCGACTCGATGGGGCAGAACCCGAAGACGCGGTTCGAGAGCATGCTCAGCGTTAAGGAGCACGAGATGCATCATCGCGCGCAGTTGATGCTCATCCTGCGCATGGTGGGTGGCGTGCCGCACCTCACGCGCGAGCGGCAGGCACGCGCGGCGTCGCGCGCGGGGGAGGCGAAGGCGTAGCGAGTTCGCGCCGCTATCGCGCGGCGGGTCCGACCTTCTTCCAGATGCGCGGATCCTCGGTGCCGAGCAGCCAGACCGAGTAGCCGCGCAGGCCGTGCGTGCGGACGAGGCCAAGCTTGTCCATGAACGCACGCACGTCTTCGATCCACGCGTGCTCGAAAACGCCGTGGTCCTCCCACATCGCCAGCCAGGCGCGCTGCCGCTTGTCCCAGCGCGGCGTCGCGCCGGCCTTCTCGATGATGGCCATCAGCGTGGGATACGTGATGTCGCGCGCGCGCGGGCGCGCGCCGTCGCGCCAATTGTAGGTGGAGGTCCAATAGTCCGAGTACGACGCGAGGCCGAGTGAGATCTTCGAGGGCGGCACACCGGCAGCGAGCGCGTAATTGAGCGACGCGACCATCCACGCATAGCCGGCGACCGGGCCGGGCGTCGAGCTCCCGGTGTGTTGCGCGTACGTCATGTACGAGATGAAGTCGAGCGTGTCGGCGAGCGCTTTGTAGTCGTACGGGCCGCGCCAGTAGTCGTACATCCATTGGTGGTAGGGCTGAACGCCGCGGTCGTCGTCGGTGCGCGGGACCACGGCGGCCGAGAGCTGGCATCCCGCGCCGTGCACCGAATCCACGGCTTCACGCGTGAATGCAGTGAAGGCATCGCGGTCGCGGATATAGATATTCTCGAAGTCGAGTTGGATGCCGTCCACTTTCTCCGTTCGGCAGAGCCGCGCGAGTTCGCGCAGTGCCGTGCGGCGAGCGGCGGGCGTGGTGAGGATCTCGTGCATGATGCTCACGCTAAAGCCATTGTTCGCGACGAGGGGCACGAGCTTGACGCCGTTGGCGCGCGCGGTAGCGACGATGCGCGGGTCCATGCCGCCGCGAATCGCGCCGGTGCTGTCCATGCCGTACACCTGCGGCGCGATGGCGCTGATCTGCGCGGCGTGGGCGATGAAGTCACTGATGGCCGCGGTGTCGTTGCGGATGTACCAGAGGGCCTCGGGGGCGGGGCGGCTCTGGGCGAAGGCGACGAAGGGAACGGCGAGTGCGCAGCAGGCGGCGCGCGCAAAGCGCACTGCGAAAGAAAAGAAGGTCGGGAATCGCATGCCCGAAGCTATCGCGACACGGGGTCACTTGCTTGCCGCGTGCGATTGCGAGCGTGAGATTCTTCGTTATCCGGGAGGTATGCTCATGCGCCTCCGTCTCATCGCCATCGCGTTGTTCCTCGCCAATGCCGCGCTGCCGGCGCAGACCGACAGCGCACGCAAGGTCACGCCGCCGGATCTAACCGTACGACCGGACTCGGTCGCGGCGGTGCGCGTGCTCGCCGAGCAGGGCGATGCGAAAGCGCAGATGGTGCTCGGCATCGTGTATTTCGAGGGTCGCGCGGTCGCGAAAGACTTCGCCGAGGCGCTGTCGTGGTTTCGCAAGGCGGCGGCGCAGGGCAACGCGTTCGCCCAGTACTACGTCGGCCTGATGTACATGAATGGCCAGGGTGTCGCAAAGGACGCCGGCGAAGCGGCCACCTGGTATCGTACGGCCGCGGAGCAGAACGTCGCGCCTGCGCAGTACAACCTGAGTGTTCTGTACGGCACTGGGCAGGGCGTGCGGAAGAACGCAGCCGACGCCGCTCAGTGGTGTCGCAAAGCGGCGGAGCAGGGTCATCCGTGGGCGCAGTTCACTCTTGGCTTGCTCTATGAGAAGGGCGACGGCGTGCCGAAGGACGAGATCGAGTCAGCGCGGTGGCACCAGAAGGCCGCCGAGCAGGGCGTGGCTCCGGCGCAGTATTGGGTGGCGTTCTACTACTCCAAAGGGACCGGCGGGCTCCCGCTTGATCAGGTGCAGGCGTACATGTGGACGATACTTGCCGCGCCGCGACTGAAGACGTTCCCTAGCGACGAGCGGAAGCTCAAGCGGCTACAGCGTGCCCTCGAGTCGAAGATAGGCGCCGAGGAGATCGCGGAGGCTCGCCAGATGGCGCAGGATTGGCGGCCGAGGCAGACGACGTGGCGGTGAAGGATGCGCACAGGCACACCAGGTGCGCCGTGTGAGCGGTGCGGCTTGTCGGGAGGAGAACGCAGGGCTACAATTCTCACTCGGTCCGCGACGGGGAGTTTGCCGCGGCGGACGGGACGTAGCGCAGTCCGGTAGCGCACCTGAATGGGGTTCAGGGGGTCGCGGGTTCAAATCCCGCCGTCCCGATTGGGTAACTCACTGCAACGCGATGAGAACGGCACCTCCGACGCGGAGGTGCCGTTCTTCTTGCACGTCGTACCGTGGACTTGAGTCCCCCTTCGTACCACCTTTCGACGCCATCGCGAGCGTCGTCCGCGCTGTGCGAGAGTTCCGCCCTCAGGGAGTGCTCATGATTCGCCCGGTCTTCGTGCTCGCGTTCGCTGCCACCATCGCGCTACGCGCTTCCGCGCAATCGCTCGACCAGAAGGCGGTCGGCCGCGCGGTGCTCAAGGAGCTGATTGAGACCAACACTACGGCGTCTGCAGGGAGCACGACGAAAGCAGCGCAGCTCGTCGCCGCGCGATTCCTCGCCGCCGGTGTGCCCGCGAGCGACATCGCGGTTGTTGGCCCGGATGAGGCGCATAAGAGCCTGGTGGTCCGCCTGCGCGGCAACGATCGCCTGCGCAAGCCAATACTCCTCCTTGCCCACCTCGACGTGGTCGAAGCCGATCGGAAGGACTGGACCATGGAGCCGTTCAAGCTCAACGAGGTGGACGGCTTCTACTATGGGCGTGGCACGCAAGACGTGAAGGGCGGCGCGACGACATTTATCACGTCGCTTCTTCGGATGCGCGCCGAGCGGTTCACGCCGTCGCGCGACCTTATTCTCGCCCTCACGGCGGGCGAAGAGGGCTCGTGCGGTGCCGATCCGCCGTACGAGAAGAACTGCGGCATGCCAAATGGTGTAGCGTGGCTGCTTGCGCACCGGAGGGAGCTCATTGACGCCGAGTATTGCATCAATGTTGACGGTGGCGGCGTGGATTCAGAAAAAGGAAAGCCGGTCGTGATGAATCTGCAGGCGGCGGAGAAGGTGTATTTCGACGCGAGGCTCACGGTCACGAACAAGGGAGGGCATTCGTCCCTACCGCGTCCGGACAATGCCATCAACGCGCTGGCGCGCGCCTTGGCGAAGATCGAGGCGTACACCTTCCCCGTGGAATTCAACGAGATCACGCGCGCCTACATGCAACGCTCGGCGCCGCTCCGCGGCGGCCAGCTTGGCGCGGACCTGAAGGCGGCAAGCGCAGGGACTGGTGACCCAGCGGCGATCACGCGGCTCTCAGCAGACCCGTGGTTCAACGCACAGATGCGAACGACCTGCGTCGTGACGATGCTCAGCGGTGGTCATGCGCCTAATGCGCTGCCGCAGATGGCGACGGCCAACGTGAACTGCCGGCGGCTACCCGGGCTCAAGTCCGACAGCCTCGTCAGGCTGCTGACGACAATCATTGGCGACACGAACGTCGTGCTGACGGTGACCTCCGATTCACCGCAGAGTCCGCCGTCGCCGCTGCGACCGGACGTTGAAGCGGCGGTGCGCGGGGCGGCGGACGCGATCGCGCCCAATCTCCCGCTCGTGCCGAACATGGAGACTGGCGCAACGGACGGGCTCTTGCTCCGCAACGCCGGCACTCCGACGTACGGCGTGAGTGGAATCGCGATTGACACCGACGACATCCGCGCCCATGGCCGCGACGAACGCGTGAACATCGCCGCGTTCGACAGAGGGCAGGAGTTCATGTACCGCCTACTCCGGGCGCTCACCGCGCCGGTCACGCCGTAGGGTAAGCGGAGCGGTCAGCGATGGGACGCTCTCAGAGCTTGATGTAGATGCGCCGCTTGTACATCCAGTAGAGAAGACTCCAGACCAGCAGGTACGTGACCGTCTCCAGCCACAGCGGTCGGTACGCGCCGAAGAACGCGGCCACGTTTCCCCCGACCAGCCGCTCGGCGAGGTCGCGGAAATTAATGAAGCCCTTGAACGCGTAGACGGCGATCGCGTTCGCGCCGATGACCACGAACGGAAAACTCCATCGGCGCCACTTCCTGACGTCCAGCACATAGTAGAACAGCGCGAGCAGCAGTAGGCTCCAGCCCCCCGCAACGAGGACGTAGGAACTCGTCCAGAGGAGCTTGTTGACGGGAAAGACGAGGTTCCACACCCACCCGACCACCAGCGACGCCGCGCCCGCGAGTACAAGGCCCCACACCTTGCGGAGGTCGGCGTGCGTCGTGCGCAACCAGCATCCGGCCAGCACCCCCAGCAGACAAGTGACCACCGCGGGCAACGTGCTCAGGATCCCCTC
>JAHFCU010000003.1 GCA_023249305.1 Gemmatimonadota bacterium | reverse complement strand
CGCTTCATCATCGCCACCGCGGCCACGCTCGTGACGGAGATCATCGGCAGGGCGCGGCGTGAGGGAAAGGTGTTTTACCACATCAACGACGGCGTGTATCACACCTTTTCGGGCGTCGTCTACGATCACTGGATCCCGAATTTCTCGGCGTTCAAGGACGGCAAGCACGAGATTTGCGCCGTCGTCGGGCCGACGTGCGACAGCTTCGACAAGATCACACTCGCGGCCGATCTGCCGGGTGACTTGGATATCGGCGACCTGCTCTACACCGAGCACATCGGTGCGTATAGCACCGCCTCATCCACCAGGTTCTGCGGATTCGGCGGCTCGACAATCGTCCACGTGAACCAGTAGACGCCGGAAAGGCGGCGCGGCATCGCCCGCGCACCGTCGCGGTCTGTTCGTCTGGGGCGGCTCTGGATATGGCGAGCCGCCCCGTCTTTCGCTACCGTGGGAGTACGGTCCCATTCGCGTGGGATTCGACGAACCATCCGCAACGACCAGCATGCGATTCGCTGGTCGGCGAGGTCATGCCGTATGACCACCACCATCCGACCTCCTGCCGTCGCGGGGACCTTCTACCCGGCCCGCCCCGCGGTACTCAATCAGGCCCTGACCGAGATGCTCGCGCGTCCCGAGGGAGGGACGCTCGCGCACGCACCGAAGGCGCTCATCGTGCCGCACGCGGGCTACGTCTACTCGGGGCCGATCGCGGCGAGCGCGTATGCCCGGTTGTATTCGTTGCGCGACCGCATTCGCCGCGTCGTGCTGCTTGGGCCCGCGCACTACGTCGTCATGCGCGGCCTCGCGCTGCCCGACGCTGACCGGTTCGCGACGCCACTCGGCGATGTACCGCTTGATATCGAGGGCATGCAACAACTCGACGGATCGCCGCTGGTCTCGCGCAGCGGCGCGGCGCACGAGCAGGAGCATTCGCTCGAAGTGCAGCTGCCATTCCTCCAGCAGGTGCTCGGCGACTTCGCCTTGCTACCGCTGGTGGTGGGCGAAGCCAGCGCCGTCGAGGTGGCGGACGTACTGGAGTTGGTCTGGGGCGGCGACGAGACGCTGATCGTCATCAGCTCCGACCTGTCGCACTATCTGTCGGACGTGCGAGCCCGCGCGGTGGATCGAGAGACCGTGGCGCAGATCCTCGCGCTCAACGCCCACATCGGCCATCGGCAAGCGTGCGGCGCGACGCCGATCAACGGCCTGCTCCTAGCCGCCCAGCGGCACGGCCTTCGCGCCGTCGCCCTCGACGTGCGGAACTCGAGCCAGACCGCGGGCGACCCGGAACGCGTGGTCGGGTACGCGGCCTTCGCGTTCCTCACCACGGATGCTCAGTTGCAGCCCGAGGACAAGGGCGCAATCCTGCTGAACGTGGCCCGATCGGCGATCGGAGCAGCACTGGGCCGCGAAATGCCGACGCTCACGGAACCAAGCTGGCTATCGGAGCCCGGCGCGACGTTCGTCACGCTCACCCGGAAAGGCAAGCTGTGCGGGTGCATCGGCTCAATTCAGGCGCGGCGTTCGCTCGGCGAGGACGTTAGGGAGAACGCCGTCGCCGCCGCGTTCCAGGATTCGCGGTTTCGCCCGCTGAAGCCACGCGAGTTCGACGACGTGCGGATCGAAGTCTCGCTGCTCTCGCCGCTCGCACCGATGGACGTGGGCGACGAAGTCGAGGCGCTCGCGGTGATGCGGCCCAACGTGGATGGGATCGTGTTCGAATACGGCCGCTATCGGA
The DNA here is from genome assembly GCA_023249305.1 of Gemmatimonadota bacterium. Lineage (GTDB taxonomy): Bacteria > Gemmatimonadota > Gemmatimonadetes > Gemmatimonadales > Gemmatimonadaceae > PNKL01. The sequence continues at coordinate 114,233 of JAHFCU010000003.1, read as the reverse complement.
GTGTCTTCCTGCCGCAGGTCTGGGAGCAGTTGCCGAAGCCGGCGGTCTTCCTCGCTCATTTGAAGGAGAAGGCCGGCTTACCCGGCAATTTCTGGGCGCCTGGCGTGCAGTTGTCGCGCTTCACCGTCAGCAAGTGGCAAGAGCCCGGTGAATGATCAGCCCTGAGTCGCGTTTCCCAGCCCGATGGTGGCATGCGCTGTCCGATGGCCGCGTGCAATGCGACCTGTGTCCTCGTGAGTGCAAGCTGCACGAAGGCCAGCGCGGCCTCTGCTTCGTGCGCAAGATGGATAGCGGCGAGATGGTGCTCACCACGTACGGCCGGTCGTCGGGATTCTGCGTGGACCCGATCGAGAAGAAGCCGCTGAACCATTTCTATCCCGGCACGTCGGTCTTTTCATTCGGCACTGCGGGCTGCAACCTGGCCTGCAAGTTCTGCCAGAACTGGGACATCTCGAAGTCCCGCGAAGTGGACACGCTGGTGGACCGCGCGATGCCGGACGAAATAGCGGCGACGGCGCTCAAGGCCGGGTGTGCAAGCGTGGCGTTCACGTACAACGACCCCGTGATCTTCGCCGAGTATGCGATGGATGCCGCCGATGCCTGTCACGCGGCCGGTCTCAAGACCGTCGCCGTGACGGCGGGATACATCAACGCCGAGGCGCGCCGCGAGTTCTACGCGAAGATGGACGCGGCCAACGTGGACCTGAAGGCGTTCACGGAGGATTTCTACTTCACGCTCACCGGCGCGCACCTGCAGCCGGTGCTCGACACCCTCGTCTACCTGAAGCGTGAGACCAGCGTTTGGGTGGAAATCACGACGCTCGTGATCCCCGGCCACAACGACTCCGACGCCGAACTCGAAGCCATGAGCGAGTGGATCGTGCGCGAACTCGGCCGCGACACCCCGCTGCATCTCTCGGCGTTTCATCCCGACTGGAAGATGCGGGACGTGCCGCCCACGCCCGCCGCCACGCTGACCCGAGCGCGCGCCATCGCTCAACGCGCCGGGCTGCACTACGTGTACACGGGCAACGTGCACGACCTTGCGGGCGGCACGACGTCGTGCCCGAACTGCTACGCCGCGCAGATCGAGCGCGATTGGTATCGCATTGACGCCTACCGTGTGACGCCGCTCGGACAGTGTTCGCAGTGCGGTACGGACATCGCCGGTCGCTTCGGGGTGTACGGCGGCAGCTTCGGCCAGCGCCGCATCCCGATTACGGTGCATCGCCCGACGCGCGCGTAGGCGTATTGTCGCTTGCCGCCCCCGCAGGGCGGGCGTAGACTCGGAGGCGGCCCCGAAGGTTAGCGTTGCGAGTTTCGTGCGTTCCCACCCTGCACCATTTCCGCAGGGCGCGCGCGAACCGCCCCAGGGTGCGCCATGCGTCCGCTGTGGGCAGTTCAGCGAGCCCGAGCGAGGACTGCACCTATGGCATCGAACAAAGTGGCCGATCTCGCCGGACCGGGCGTCAGCACCTACCCGGAAGTTGAGAAGATTCTCCCCACCGACTACACACCGCTGCTGGGGCCCAAGGACACCCAGCTCGCCATCACGGCCGTCAAACGCTTCATCGAGGACGGGCTCTGCCGCGAGCTGAACCTCTTCCGCGTGGAAGTCCCGCTGATCGTTTCGGCGGAGAGTGGTGTCAACGACTACCTCGACCGCGACGGCTCCCGCACGCCGATTGAGTTCCCGTGCGGGCTCGGCCTCGACAAGCGCATTGATGCCCAGGTGGTGCAGGCGGCCACGAAGTGGAAGCGGATGGCGCTTCGGCAATTCGAGTGCGCCGTCGGCGAGGGCATCGTCACGGACATGCGCGCGGTGCGCAAGGATTACTTCCTCGACCACGACCACTCGGCATACGTGGACCAGTGGGATTGGGAGAAGCGCATCACGGCCGATATGCGCAATCTCGACTTCCTCAAGCAAACCGTCCGCGGCATTTGGAAGGTGATCAAGGGGGCCGAGGAGTTCGCGCTCAAGGAGTTCCCGAAGCTCCGGACCGCACGCTACCCGGACCTGCCCGATGAACTGGTCTTTCTGCACGCCGAGGAAATTCTCGACATGTATCCCGACCTGCCGCGCAAGCAGCGCGAGACGGCGATCTTGCAGCAGTGTCCGGCGGTCTTCATCATCGGCATCGGCTGGGTGCTCGAGGACGGCTATCCGCACGAGATGCGCGCCGCCGATTACGACGACTGGGCGACGGAGACGCGCACGGATGGGCGCCTGATGCATGGCCTCAACGGCGACATCCTCGTCTGGAACGCCGTCACCAAGCGGCGGCATGAGCTGAGCTCCATGGGGATCCGCGTGACGAAGGAGACGCTCAAGCAGCAGCTCGAGATCACCAAGCAACTTCAATTCCTGAAGCTGCCGTATCATCAAGCGATCTTGAACGATGTGATCCCGCTGAGCATTGGCGGCGGCATCGGGCAGTCGCGCACGGTGATGCACCTGCTAAAGAAGGCGCATCTTGGCGAGGTGAGCGTGACTGTCTGGCCCAAGGCACTGAACGCGATCTGCGAGAAGAAGAACATTCACGTGCTCGAGTAGACGCATCATGGCGTGCGGGGCGGCGGCCCAGACCGTGGGGCCGCCGCCCCTGCTTCCACACTTTCACCGCGAGGTGGTTGTGCTACGCATTCGCTGCATCGCAGCCGCATTGTCCGCGACGATGATCGCCGCGTGCGGTTCGCTAGGTTCGGGGGACGCCGAGAGGTTACTGAAGGAGCAGATCGGTTCGGGAGAGCCGGTCAACCTGAGCATCTACGTAGGGCGGTACTCCGGCGGCGAGCAAGTCGCCGAGCTCGTTCGGCTTGGGCTCATCCAGCAACCCGCAACCGACGCTCGCACCGGCACACAAGAGCCGACTGTGCTGACTCCGGCCGGCGTGTCGCTCGGGCTAACATTCAGCGATCGCGAGTGGGTGACCGGCAAGCTCTGTGACATCACGTTCGGGATGATCAAGGAGTTCCGCAAGGCAAAGGGCGACAGCGTGCCGGTCGTGAAGGCGACCTACGTGCTGCGGCATTCCGGGCCAACGCCGCTCCTCGAGAAGGTGCATGGCAGCAAAGCGATTGCGGCCGACGCGTGCGACATATCGAAGGAGTTCCCGAAGCAAGCCCAGTTCGTGCGCATCGCGGGCGCATGGCGTATCAACAACGCTCCGAAGGTTCCCGGCAACGTCATCACGAAAGTCAACTATCAGTACGGTCAGTTCAGCGCGCCAACCGGCGCCATCAACGAGATGACAATCAACAAGCCGGTTGACCCCGACGGCGATTCCGTCACCGTGACGTGGGAAGGCCTGGAGTTCAACGGCAAGGCGCTCGAACCCATGACTACGCTCAAGCCGGCAGGCCTTACGGCCACGTTCCCGGGCATGAGCGGCGCCGTCGTGTACGCCATCGCCCGCGACCCCTTCGGCGGCGTGGACAGCGTCCGGTTCTGCTTTGCGAGTCGCGGGTTCTCCTGCAGCCGATGACCCGGTCAGAACGGCGATTGGGCTAAGTCGCGGGCTACGTTAGCTTGAAACCATGCCCAACGACTTCTCCTCCCATCGCCCCCCGCTGACGGTGTTCACCGACGACGAGATCGCCTTTCGCGACGCCGTCGCCGACTTCACGAACGGCGAAGTGCGCCCGCGCGTGCAGGAGATGGAGCTGGCGGCCAAGCTCGACCCGACGCTGATTCCCAAGTACTTCGAGATGGGGCTGATGGGCATCCAGGTCCCCGAGCAGTACGGCGGCGCCGGCGGCAACCTGATGATGGTGACCATCGCCGTCGAGGAGATCAGCAAGGCCGACGCGGCAGCGGCGATCATGGTAGACGTGCAGAACACGCTCGTGCTCTACCCTATGCTCACGTATGCGAACGAAGAGCAAAAGGCGCGATACCTGCCGCGGCTCTGCAGCGACATGGTGGGCGCCTACGCGCTCTCCGAAGCGTCGTCGGGGAGCGATGCGTTCGCGCTGCAGACGCGCGCCGCGCTGCAACCCGACGGTTCGTTCGTCCTCAACGGCCGCAAGATGTGGATCACCAACGGCGCCGATGCGGAGTTCTTCATCATCTTCGCCAACGCCGATCCGTCGAAAGGTTACAAGGGCATCACGGCGTTCATCGTCGAGCGAGGCACGCGCGGCTTTTCGACCGGCAAGAAAGAAGACAAGCTCGGCATTCGCGCCTCGAGCACGACCGAGCTCATCTTCGACAACGTGCCCGTCCCCGCGGCCAACGTGCTTGGCCCCGTCGGCCAAGGCTACAAGATCGCCATCGAAACGCTGAACGAGGGACGCATCGGCATTGGCGCGCAGATGATCGGCAACGCGCAGGGGGCACTCGACGCCGCCGTTGCCTACCTGAAGGAGCGCAAGCAGTTCGGCAAAGCGCTCGCCGAGTTCCAGGGAATCCAGTTCCAGGTGGCGCAGGCAGCCACCGAACTCGAGGCAGCGCGCCTGATGGTGTACAATGCCACGCGCATGAAGGAAGCGGGGCAGGACATCGCCGTCACTGGCGCGATGGCCAAGCTCTACTCCTCGCAGGTCTGCGAACGCGTCACGTCGCTCGCGGTCGAGTTGCTCGGTGGCTACGGCTACACCAAGGACTATCCCGTCGAGAAGTTCTATCGCGACGCCAAGATCGGCGCGATCTACGAGGGGACGAGCAACATGCAGCTGCAGACGATCGCCAAGGCGATCTTGAAATAGACTGAGGCTTGGGACTCAGGATTCCGATCGAGGATACCGACTGGCTAGCCGACTTTCCCCGTCTCCCCGCTCTGCCGCGGCACGCGCCACTTCAACTCCCACTCGCAGAACGCGTCACCCTCGAGCGCACAACGGACGTGGCGCACCACGGGGTCGTCACCGCCGGCAATGGTCAGCGCGGCCGCCAGCCCCCCTGTCTGCCGCTGGCAGAAGAGCGGGGTCACGGCCTCGAACCCATCAAGACGCATCACCGCGCGCCCGGCCGATTCGTCCACCACCTGCATGTCGCCCGGATGGTAGAAGAGCTGGAAGAGCGACACGCTCTGGGTGAGGAACTCGTGCGGATCCTTCTTGCGCAGGATCCCGCCGTACATTTGAGCGCCGCGTGCTGCGATGGAGAAGGCACCCGCGTTCTCCATCCACAACGGGTCGGTGGCGCCGAGTTCTTCGTCCGCCGCTCGCCACAGCGCCACGATGAGTACGTAGGGCATCTCATCGGTGGGCGCGAGACGTTCGATCCTCGCACGGTCGGTCGCATCCAGCCGTGACATCACCCGCGGCCGCAAGCTGGCATCGCGTGCATCGAGGTACTCGAGTGTCGCATGCAGAGCCACGCCCTTTGCCATCGGGGCGCTCATCGGGCCTCCGCCAGCAGCGCGAGCTGCGCACGATCCACCTTCCCCGACGCAAGGCGCGGCGTCTCGGCGAGGACCGTCACGTGCTTGGGCACCTTGTATGCCGCGATCCGTGTGCGCAACTCGGCGAGCACCGCTGCCCCGTCGAGCGGCGTGCCGGTGCGCGAAACGAGGAAGGCGTGTCCCACTTCGCCCCAGCGCGCGTCCGACACGCCGATCACCACCGCCTCGCCGACACCGCCGCACTCGGTGAGCGCCATCTCCACCTCGCCCGGAAAGATGTTCTCGCCGCCCGAAATGAACATGTGCTTTCGGCGGCCGCGAATGTAGAACGCCCCGTCGGCATCGCGCATCGCGAGGTCGCCCGACCGGTACCACCCGTCGCTCGTCATCACCTCCGCGGTGCGCTCGGCGTCGTGGAGATAGCCGCTGAACAGCTGAGGCCCGCGCAGCAGGATCTCGCCCGCGTCGCCGACGCTGACGTCGCGGCCCGCGTCGTCCACAAGCCGTATCTCAACGAATGGGCACGGCCACCCCACACTCCCCGGCCGGGCCAGGGATTCGTGGTCGCTGATCATGAAGCAATTGGGGCCGAACTCGGTCATCCCGAACCCTTCACGAATGACGTAGCCGACCGCCCGCACGCGATCGGCCACCGACTGCGGCAACGGCGCCCCGCCAGAGATGAAGTGGCGCAAGTAGGGCAGCGGCCGGCCGAACGACGGATGGGCGCACAGCATCACGAATTGCGTGGGCACGGCAAACGCGATCGACACACGCTCCTCGTCCAGCGCCGCCAAGAAATGCGCCGGGTCGAACGTGTCGAACAACACCACGGTACCGCCTACTGTCCAGAGCGGGATGGCGATGACGTTCCAGCCGCCCGTGTGGAAGAACGGTGTCGAGACCGGCCCCGTGTCGCGTGCGCCCAGTTGCCACCCGGTGGTCGTCGCGAGCGCATTGAAGAGCAGTTGCCGATTGGAGAGCATGGCCCCCTTCGGCTTGCCGGTGCTCCCCGACGTGTACAGAATCAGCGCCGGCGCTTCCGCGTCGATCTCCGCCGCGCCCAAGGGTGAACTGCCCAGCGGCGTCACGGTGGCAAGCGCGGCGTTTGCCTCGCCAAGGTCGAGCCACGACGCCGGTGTCACCGCACGACCGATCGCGGCGAACCGCGCATTCCCGACAAGCAGCGCTACACGCGCGTCGCACACGACGCGCGCCAACTCGGGCTCCGCCAAGCGCCAATTGAGCGGCACGAGCGCCGCACCCAACCGCACGCAACCGTAGAACAGGCCGATGACTTCAATACTGTTCAGCGCAAGGAGCGCGACGCGATCTCCCTCGCCTATGCCGCGCGCGGCCAGCAGTGCCGCCCAGCGCTGTGCCGAATCGTCCACGTCGCGGTACGTCGCGCGCGTGCCTCGCTCCCGGTCGATGATCGCGACCTTCTCCGGCGTCAGACAGCCCCACCAGCGGAACGGGTCGACGAGCGCGCCAAGCGCACCGAGCGGCGGCGCCATCACCGACCGCCTGGCAGTCCCATGCTGCGAAAGAAGTCGAGCACCATCTGCGTGGCGCTGACGGTGGCAGGATTGGTGAAGGAACCCGACGCGTCGCCCCCGGACCAGGCGTGGCCAAGCCCGGGAATGAGATGTGTTTCAACGCGCGCCGTCTCGCCGATGAGCGTGTGCCATCCGCGCCACTGCGCGGCTAGTGCATCGAGATTGCGCGGCGCCACCACCGCGTCGGCGGCGCCATGGATGGCGAGAAGCGGAATGGCGTGCGCATCGGCCCCCATCGCGTCTCTCGCGCTGCGCGCCAGTACATCGGCTCCCTCCGCCGGGCCCTCCTTCATGGCCGTGCGCGCGGACGCCACGTCGTGCGCCACCAGCGCGCCGAGTGATGAGTGCACGGCGATGGCGCGGACGTCACGCGGGTACGCGGCCGCATAGTTGACCGCCATCGCGCCTCCCGCCGAGACCCCTGCCACGAAGACAAGCTTTCGATCCACGCCCTGCTCGGTGACGATTGTTGTGACGAGCACATGCAATTCTTCCACCTCGCCGGCGCCACGATGCGAATGCTCCGGCACGTACCAGTTCCAGCACTTCTGTGCGTGATTGGCGGCGCGCTGCTGCGGCCAGAGCACCACGAAACTGTCGCGGGCCGCGGCGGCGTTCATCTGCGTGCCGCGCGCGAAGTCCGCGGCGTCCTGCAAGCATCCGTGGATCATTACGAGCAATGCGCGCCGTCCGGCCGGCGGCAGCGCCGCCGGCACGAACAGCGAGTAGTCCAGTTCGCCCGCGCTGGTGGTGATGCGGCCGGCGTGGAACGCCCCGCCCACGACCGCCTGAACGGCCGTGGGTGGGGCACCCGTGACCTGACCATTCGCACCGGTCGCTGACAGCGCCAGCGCGAACGCCAGGCACGAACTGAACCGATTCATGTTCAGCGGCCGTACCGCACGCCGACGAACATCATCGGGCCGATGAACGGCATGTTGAGCATCTCCTGATGTTGCCGGCCGGCTCCGCACTTGCTGCCCTTGGTGAACGTCGCGCTGTTCGTGCCCGCGATGCCCGCCGCCGGTGGTGTCGTCGTGCCCGACGTGCAGGTGTAGATGTTCTGCCAGCGGATCATCAACTTGGACGCCTCCCACGGCAGGTCGAACCCGAGGTTGAAGTCCAGCGTGGTGAAGCCCGGCAGGCGTCCGACGTTGACCCCCGAGCGGAAGAAGTACTCGTTCACGGTGCGCATCATGACGCCGCCGCTGAGGCGGTTGGCAATCTTGGCCTGATCAAGGCTGACGGTCCACTTCAGGGTCGGGCTGTTGAAAGCGGTCGCTTCGGTGCCGGCCGACGCCAGCGAACTGGAGGCGGGCGGCTTCTCGATCGTGTCTACCTTCAGCAGGCTCAGCGTGCTGCTCATCGACAGCGTGTTCGTCAGCACCAGCCGCGCGCCCATGTCGATGCCCGAGATCTTCGCCTTGCCGATGTTGATGTAGGTGAGCGCGATCTGCGGGCCAGCGTTGACTTCCGAGCCGACTGCCACGCCCGTGCCGATGTTGTACGCGGTCGTGGCTGCCGCACCGGCCAGCGGATTGGCAATGATGATGAGCGGACTGAGGAAGTTGTCATACGTCGACTTGTAGCCAGTGATGTCGAGGTACAGGCGGTCCCTGATGACGCCCTTGTAGCCCAGTTCGTACGTCGTGTTGATCTCGGGCTGGATGGGGTTGTACGTGGCCACCACGGTGCCCGCGCTGTTCTTGATCGTGAAGCCTTCCTTGTTGCCGAAGATGCCGACGTACGGCGAGAAATTGGGGAAGTAGAAATTCGTCTGCAACAGTGTCGGCGACTTGAACGCGCGGTTGTACGTGACGCGGATCGTCTGGTCGCCAACGGGCGTCCAGAGCAGTGCGGCCTTGGGGCTGAACTGCGCGTCGTAGTTCTCGTGCTTGTCGTAGCGTCCGGCGCCCACGAGGCGCAGGTTCATCGGCAACGGCGTCTCGAACTGCAGATAGCCACCCGTCTGGGCCGCGGTGATGTCGGAGCCCGTCAGGCGGTCGCTCAGCCATTGGCGCTTCGACGTCACGACATCCTTGCGGAGCTGCACGCCCCAGATGAAGTGCGTGTTGTCCAGCGCGGCGATGCCGGTCTTCGTCAGCATGCTGGTGGAGAAGTTGTTCTGCACCTCCGCGGCCATCAGCGTGCCCTTGGCCGGGAAGTCGGACAGCGCCTTCACCGAGTCATCAGTGATCGTCGGGTAGCGCACGCGGTTCTGCGTGTAGCCGTTCAGCTGGTACGTGTCGCCAGAGAGTGACTGCGCCTGGTACGCCTGCGCGAACCAGCGCGGCGACGTGTACTTGGCCTGCAGTACGCGGTACTGCCAGTTGATCAATTGGTTGCGGCCCACGTTCGTTTGGCCGATAGCGTTGCTGACGCTGGCGCCCGCCGTAATCTCGAGGCGTCCGCCGCGGTCGAAGTAGTACGCGAGCGCACCGTAGCCGCGCTTCACGTTCGTCGCGAAGTCAGTGCTCTTCTCGGGAAGCGGCCCGCTGGTGCCGACGGTGGGGTAGACCGGGGTCGAATGGTAGTCCTGCGCGCTCTGGTACTCGCCCGACACCTTGCCGGCCCACTTGCCGTTGCTCGACGCCTTCGCATAGCGCGCCTGGGCATCCATGAACGAGCGAGTGCCGCCCGACACCTCGCCGCTGAATCCCTGATACTGCTTGGCGTCCTTTGCCTGCAGCGTCACCACGCCGTTCGACGCATCCGGTCCGTAGAGCGCCGAGCCCGGACCCACCAGCACCTCAAGCCCGGCGAGGTCCACCTTCGGGATCGGCGAGAAGCTGCCGACGGGCAGGCCGTTCTCCGGCAGCACCCCGATGCGGCCATCTTCCATCTGCAGCATGCGGTTGTTGAACGACGAGTTGAACCCGCGCGCGTTCACGGCCACCGCCGTGATACCCACCTGAATGAAGTCGATGCCCTTCACTTCTTTCAGCGCCGGCGCGAAGCCGTTGCCGATGGAGTTCTGGAGGGCGATCGCGTCCAGTCGCGAGATGGTGGCCGGCGCGTCCGTGATCTTCTCCACGCGGCGCGAGGCGGAAATGACGACGCCACCGAGCGTCACCGGCGTGGCGTCGAGCACGAACTCCACCGTGCTGGCGGCTCCGGCGGTCACGGCGATGCCAGTCTTCGTCGCCACCTTGTGGCCGATGTGCTGCGCACGGATGGTGTACGTGCCGGCCGCCACGCCGGTCACCGTGAACCTACCGTCCGCGTCGGTCTCCGCGCCGAGCGCCGTGCCCGCCACGAGCACCTGCGCGCCGTTCAGCGGCAGCTTCGCCGCGTCGGTCACGCGGCCCGTGATGCGCCCGGTTTGGGCCATCGCCGGCAGCGCCGCGACGAGCAGCACCACCAGCGCGCGCCGAACGGTGCTGAGGAACGAGTTGGACATCATGGTCTCCTGGTCGAAAGAGGGGTGGAACCGGGTAAGAAACGCTGGACTTCTGTCAGGTCATGAGGGCGGCGGCCCTGGCCGTGCCCGCGGCGTCAGGGGCTCATTCGCTCTCCTCCGGCATGAGTATGGTGGCTTCGCCTTCCAGCACCGTTTCCCCGTGCTGGTTGCGGCACGTCGTGGCCAGCCGCACCCGGCGCTTGGCCTCGATCACTTCGACCACTTCGGCCCGAGCCGTCACTGTGTCGCCGAGACGGACCGGGCGCGTGAACCGAATGCTTTGCGTGAGATAGATGGAACCGGGACCCGGCAGGTCCATCGCCAGCAGCGCCGAGACGTAGCCCGCCGTTAGCATGCCGTGCGCAATCTGTCCGCCAAAGCGACTCTTGGCCGCGGCCACGGCGTCCACGTGCACTGGGTTGAAGTCGCCGGTGATCTCCGCGTAGCGCAGCACGTCATCCACAGCCACGGTTCGTGCGCGCTCCGCCACCATTCCCACCGCCATCTGCTCGAAGCGCATCAGACCTCCATCACCAGGCGTACGTCGGCGTCGAGCTGCGACGCGGCCCGCGCCCGCGTGAGCCACGAGACGAGGAAGAAGGCCAACAGCGCGAGCAGGAGCGCCAGTCCGCTCACCGTCACGCCACCGGGCAGTGAGAACACCTTGAAGTACGCCAGCGTCTCGAGCACGAGCGTCAGCCCCAGCCCGGTGGCGATCGACGCCACGGCTCCTTCGCGTGTCGCCCCCCGCCAGTTGAGTCCGATGGCGAGAGACGGCACCAGCGTCGCTGCAAACAGCCCGTAACCGAAGATCCCGAGAAAGGCGACCAGCGTGCCCGACACCTGCGCCACCAGCACTGCGGCCAGTGAGAGTGCGAGCGTCCAGGCGCGCCCCCAGCGCAACTCGTCGCCCACGCGGCGCCCGAGTGCACGCGGCAGGTCGTGCGTGAGTGCCGCAGCGCCGATGTTCATGAACGAGTTCACCGTGCTCATGCCGGCAGCGATCACGCCGGCAAAGACGATCCCAGCCACCACGCTGGGCGTGAAACCGAGTACGAACGCCGGTGTGGCGTCATCGGCGCGCACGAGTGGGGGAATCGCGCCGCTCGCCACCTTGGCGCGCATCGCCAGTCCGACGCCCACGTACAGCAGAAGCGTCAGCGCCATCGCGGTGCTCATCAGCACCGGGTACCACTTGAGTCGCCGCGGGTCGCGCAGCATGTAGAACTTGTGCGCCACGTGCGGCTGCCCCAGTGAGCCCAGTCCGAACACGAAGAACAGCGACAGCGCCGAGAGCGCCGGCATCTTGCCCCACGGGCCCAGGAACGTGGCGTCCACTGCCGCGATCGCGCGTGAGATCCCCTCCATGCCGCCGCCCGCCTTGAGCACGAAGAAGAACACCGTGACCGATGCCGCCGTCTTCACCAGCCCCTCGAACAGGTCGGTGTACACGCCGGCGAGGATGCCGCCCGCCACGGTGTACGAAAGCGTGACGAGCATGGCCAGCCAGATGCCGAGCGTGAGTCCGGTGCCGAACATCGCGTCGATCACGAGGCCCAACGCGAGGAAGTTGGTAGCCATATACCCGATGACCGCCACGAGAATCGCCACGGCGCTCAGCCCTTGCGCCGCCGGCGAGCGGAAGCGCGCCCCAATGGCGTCAGGCACCGTGAGGAGGCCGCGCGCCTCGCCCAGCAGGCGCATGCGTTTGGCCAGTACCCAGGCGCCCATCGTGTTGGTGATCGACGCCGCCAACACTAGGAACACCGCACCCGTGCCGACCGAGTAGACCAGCCCGGGTCCGCCGATGAATGCGAACCCCGATAGCGTGCTTGCCATCGCGGCGACGGCGAGCGTCACGATGCCGATGCCCTGCCCGGCGACGAAGAAGTCGCTGGCACTCTTCGTCCGGCGCGTCGCCCAGACACCGATGAGGCTGACAACCACGAAGTAGAACACCGCGATGCCGATGATCGCCGGGTGCCGCATGGCCGCCGACGTCCCCTGCAACAGGTGCCAGCCGGTCATGCGCCACGCTCCTGCGCCGCGCGCCGCACGCGCTCAAGATCCTCGTCACTCAGCGTATCGGCGTCGAACGATGCCGCGTACATGAGCGGGAGGAAGAGCATCGGCACGATCCCCACGCCGTACAGCACGATCGCGGCGCGCAACGGCAGGCCTAGCACGAGTACCGCCCGCGGGCCCTCGTTGGGAGGCAAAACCAGCGCCGCACCGAACGAACCGCCCACCACGAGGAACGTGAGGATGCTCGCGGCGAGCGCCATCGGACGCAGGCGCCCCCCGCGCGTCGCGCCCAACGCCATCATTGACGACAGCACCCCAGCGCTTCCGAGCGCGAGCCCCCACGCCGCCCACGGCGGCGCGCCGCCGGGCAGAAAGGCCAGCGCGTATGCGACCGCGATGGCGGAGCACGAGAGGACAAGCGCAGCGAGAGCGAATCGGGTGGGCATCGGATCAGTCATAGAGGGGCGCCAGCAAAGGGGCGTACCGCGCCGTCACCTCGCGGCGCTTCAGCTTCATCGTCGGCGTGAGTTCGCCGCCGTCCACCGAGAACGTGCCGCGGGCGATCACCCAGCACTTGACCTGCTCGGGCCGCGACACCGTCGCGTTCACCGCATCCACCTGGTCCTGCACTGCGGCGCGCACCGCCGGATGCGCGAGCAACGCCTCGGGCTCGCCTGACAGCCCTGCACGCACCGCCCACTCGCGCAGTGTCTGCCGGCGCACCGTGAACAACGCCGTGATGTAGCTCCGCCCCTCGCCGTACAGCACCGCGTGCTCGATCCACGGCCCGTTCGCGAGGGCCGCTTCCAGCGGCAGCGGCGCCACTTTCTTGCCCGACGAGAGCGCAATGAGTTCCTTCTTGCGCCCGGTGATCGACAGGAATCCGTCCGCGGCTACGCTGCCAAGGTCACCCGTCTTCAACCACTGGCCGTCATCCGTGAACGCGTCGCGCGTGTCGTCGTCGCGCCCCCAGTAGCCGCTGAAAGTGAGCGGACTGCGTCGCACCAGCACCTCGCCATCCTCGGCGATGCGCAGTTCAGTGCCGGGCATCGGTGAGCCCGCCGTGGTGAAGTTGCGATGAGATGGATGGTGCATCGTGACGCACAGGTGCTCCGTCTGCCCGTACGCCCCCAGTACTTCCAACCCGTGCACCGCCAGATATTCCGCAACGGCCACGGACAGTGCGGCGCCCCCGGACGTGGCGCGCCGCACTCGCGCGCCGAAGTGCGCAATGCGCACCGCCGCCGCCCGGGCCGCCGCCTCGTCCCGCGACGCCCCTGCCTCCGCCGCTTGCATCGCCTCGTACGCCTTCTCATAGAAGCGCGGCAGCCCGCCGAAGATCGTCGGTTGGTACGCCGCCGCTGCCTTAAACACGTGCGCGACGTCGTCGACGATCAGCGCTTCCATACCTATCCACACGCGCGTCGCGTGGCCGAACATCCGCTCCGCAGAGTGGCAGAACGGGAGGAACGAGAGCGACGTATCGTCCCTCGTCAACTCGAGCACTTCGGCGATTGACTGCGCCGTTGCGGCGAGACAGGCGTGGGAGATGCGCGCCCCCTTGGGGACACCCGTCGATCCCGATGTGTAGATCAGCGCCGCGTCGTCTTCTGGGACTGGAAGCGGCGGCAGGACTGCCCGGGCAGTCGCGTCGGAACTCAGCCAGTCGGACCACGCCTCGGCTTCCCCACCAACCGGATCCCTCGCCACCACACGCTCCAGTGCGGTAAGCCGGTCGCGCACTTGCCGCACCTTGTTGAGCTGAGCACCGGTATCGACGACGAGGACGCGCGCAGCGCAGTCGGCAAGCACGTCGGCCACCTGCTCCGGCGACGACGTGGGATATAGACCGACGCTGATCGCCCCGGCGAGCGACGTGCCGAGGTCGGCAAGCGGCCAGATCAGCGAATTGCCAGCCAGCACCGCCACGCGGTCACCCGGTCGCACGCCGCTCGCCACGAGCGCCCGGGCTACCTGCGTTGATTGCTGTGCCAGTTCATCCCACGTCGCGGCAGCACCCGACATCGTACGCAGGGCTACGCGTGTCGGCGACACCGCTGCGTGCCTAAGAAGCGCGTCCACGATCGTGCGCATCAGCGCCCGCCTCGCCACGTCATCACCACACAGCCCATCGCGAGCCCCGCACCGCTGCCAGTAAGTACTATGAGGTCACCGTCACGCAGCAACCCCTTCGCGTTGGCGTCGTCCAGCGCCATCGGCAGGCAGGCCGAGCCCGTGTAGCCCCACTTCCCCATGATGGTATGCGCCTTCTCCATCGGCTGGTCGAGCGTGTCCATCACCGTTGCGATTGTGGACCGGTTCACCTGCGTCCACATCCAGTGGTCAACGTCGCTCTCCCTCTTGCCGATGCGCCCCAGCACGGAACGCACAATGCGCGGCCATCCCTCCTCGTTCACCGACGCGGGATACTTCTGCACGAAACGGACGTGGTTGCGGTAGCCGTCGTCGAGCACCGCCTGCGTCACGGGCGTGCGCGTGCCGCCGGCAAACACACCCAGCCCCTCACATAGCGTGCCGTCGGCGAACAGTTCGCTGGCCAGCACGCCGGGACGCTTGGCGGCCTCGACCACCGCGGCGCCTGCGCCGTCAGCGAAGATCGTCACTGTCTTCTTGTCGCGGACATCGAGGAACTTCGACATTGCATACGCGCCGATGACCACGATACAGCGATAGCGTTCGTCCGCGCGGATGAACTTCCATGCCGTGTCGAGGGCCGTCGCGAACCCCGCGCAGCCGGCGTTCAGGTCGAACGTACCGGCGTTCACCGTGCCGAGCTGGCCGTGGACAACGCTGGCTGTGGGCGGCGAGACGAACTCGGGCGTGTCCGTGGCCACGATGAGGAGGTCAACGTCGGCCGTGGAGCGGCCCGACATCGCAAGCGCGCGGCGCGCCGCCGCGGTGGCCAGCGACGCGGTACTCTCGTCCGCCGCGCACCAGTAGCGCTGGTGGATGCCGAGCGTTCCCTCGACGAACGCGTGAATGTCCTCGCCAAGCGTCGCTGAGAGTTCATCGTTCGTGACCAGCCGGGACGGCACGGCGTGGCCGGTGCCCGTGATGATGGCGTGGCGAACTTCACTCACGACGCGCTCCCCTCGCGGCTCGGCGCGGCGTCTGCTGCCGCACCGGTGCTGCCGCGTGCGACCATCCGCGGCGGCAGCACCTGTGTCGGAGGCGTCTCTGGCGTGCCCCCCTCCATCTGCCGCAGCAACTGGCGCACGGCGCGAGCGCCAAGTTCGCGCTGCGGCATGCCGATGGTCGAGAGTTCCGGCGACACGAGCGTCCCCATCTCGATGTCATCGCACCCCAGCAGCGACAGTTCGCTCGGCAACGCGACGCCAGCCGCGCCGCACGCTTTGTGCGCCCCAAGCGCGATGAGGTCGTTCGCGCAGAACACCGCCGTCGGCCGTTCCCGGAGCGCGAGCAGCCGCCGCATCGCCGCCAGTCCGCCTGCGATGCTCGCCTCGGCGCGAACGACCCGCGCACTCGGCAGGGAGAGTCCGGCGGCGCGAAGAGCCTGTACGAAGCCGCGTTCGCGGAGCCGGAACGCGGGGATTGACGTTGCCGGGCCGATGAAGGCGAGGCAACGGTGCCCGAGCCCGAGCAAGTGCGACGCGGCCATCGCCCCCGCCTTTTCCGAGTCGCCGCCCACCGAAGCGAAACGCGTCGAGGGTTGGTTCACAAGCACGACGTTCAAGTCATCGAGTTCGGCGGCCGGCAGCGTGCTCGCGGCAATGCCGGCAATGATCACGCCGTCGATTTGACGGTCCCGAAGGGCTCGCAGGTGCTGGACGGCATCAAGCGCCCCCACTTCGCACAAGAGCACCGCATAGCCTGACTCCGCGGCAACCTTCTCGGCGCCCGACAGCACGTGCGCATAAAACGGATTGTTGAAGCCCGGCACAATGACGCCGATGGCAAATGAGCGTCGTGCGACGAGCGCCTGTGCGAGCCGGTTGGGGCGATAGCCAACCTCCTCGGCGATCTTCAGAACGCGAGCACGCGTTTCGGGGGACACCCTTGCGTTCGGGTTGCGCGTTAGGATCAGCGAAACGGTCGGCTGTGACACACCGGCCCGCTTGGCTACCTCAGCCGCGGTTACCCGCCCTTTGCCAAATCGCATAGTCAATCTGATAATAGGTATTGGCAACCTCTGTCGTCAAGTACGGTTCGACCCTGCTATTGGACTGAGGGAAAGGACGCCGATGGCCGATGAGATGCGGACGGCGGAGTTCCAGCGAAACTCGTCAGGCAGGACGCTCACGGCGTAAGGCGTGAACCGTGCTGACCGAGAGGCTTCACGCGCATTTGCGCGAAACCCGCGCTTCCTCGGGCGTCGTCAAAACGCCCGGCAGCGAACGCTAGAGTTGCGGTGTGGCCAGGTCGTCGTGCGGCCGGAAGACGCGCTTCACCAGCCAAACGACCAGCGCAATCGGCAGCACCACGAACAACACCAGCTTCACGACCACAACCGCGGCGAGGCCGATGGCGATCAGCGCCAGCACCGGAATGCCGAGAATCGCGACGCCGAGCAATGGGCGCAGCGTGAAGAGGCGGGCAAGCAGGGCAATCATCTCACTTGCTCCGGTTGGGGACACCCATCCGTACGGCGCCGCACCGGCCGCTGGTTTCGAATCCTCACGTCTGCCCGAATACCGGCTCGCTCGGCCGCCCCGTGGCGTAACCCTGCACGTACGCGGCGCCGTGCGTCTGCGCCCATGCCAGCTCGCCTTCGGTCTCAACGCCCTCGGCGATCGTCGCGATGCCAAGTTCGGTGGCAATCTCGATCGTCTTGCGCGCGATAAGCGCCTTGTACGGATCGCGATCCACCCCCCGCACGAGGTCCATGTCGAGCTTGATGAAGTCCGGACGCAATTGATGGAGCCGATTCAACGAGGAGTAGCCGGCGCCGACGTCGTCGAGCGCCACGCGAAAGCCGGCATCGCGGTAGGTGGCCAGCAACCCGCGGAGATGCACGATGTCCGGCGCGTGCTCGCTCTCGACGACCTCAAATACGACCCGCTCGTGCGGCAGGCTGAGCCGATCCATCTGTTCCACGGAGTGCTCGAGCGATGCGAGCGGATCGTCAATGGCACTCGGGCTCAGGTTAAGAAAGAGCGATTCCGGATGACCCGACCGCATCATAGTCTCGATGGCCGAGTCACGCGCCGCACGGTCGAGCTCGGCAAGCATGCCGCAACCGCGAGCCACCTCGAACATGTACTGGGCGTGCACGAGGCTGCCGTCGCGCTCGGCGCCGCGCACGAGCGCCTCACGCGCGTAGATCCGCTCGGGATTGGCGGCGTGCACGATGGGTTGCAGCACGCTTGTGTAGCGCCTCGCGTCGAGCAGGTCGCGCAGCCACGTGCTTTGGCTCACGAGGGCGAACTGCGCATACGACTTCACCGTCGGGAAATCGCCAATGGCGAGCGCGCCACCCGCGGGCTTGTACAGGACGCGGGTTTCCTCGGCTTCGCGGTGCGTGAGCAGGCGCCGCAGCGGCCCCACGATGTCGCGCAGCACCGACCACTCGACATCCACCACGAGCGAGTCCCCTTCCGCCGACTCGAAGTCCAGCGTGTGCTGTCGCAGCACCGACACCACCTTGGCCATCGCGTGCTCCGTCGGGAGCCAGAGATACATGCGGCCGAGCGGCGCGAGCACTTCGCCCGCCGAGTTGCGGCGGGCCGATCGGTGGGCGATGAGCGTGTGGCGGTGAGGCAAAGTCAGAACGTCTCGGTCAGCGGACTGGCAGCTCGCGGCGCGGCAACGCCGCCTCGGTGTTTCTCGAAAGAGCGTAGCACGAGGGACGATCCCCGGCAACCGCAGGCCGGGGTATCGCATGTGTTGTGTCGCACAACCGACGTGATGGCGACCCAAAAGGCAACGGGCGACTGACTCGGCGCATGCGCCTTGCCAATCGCCCATCGCTGTCCGGAATCACGGTCCCGAATCGGAATCCGGATTCCAAATCTTCAATCGTCTCTTACGGCACCGGCGGCTTCACACTGTAGAGCGAGTTGAAGAAGAGCCGGAACGTCCCGTGCGGCTGCGCGCGGAACATGATCTCCGGACCGAACAGGTAGAGCGTGCCCATGCCAACGGTTGCCTCGGCGATCGCCGTGCCGCCCTCGAGGTAGTTCTCGCCCCACGCCCAGCCCGAGACGAGCGGCGACTTGTCGTACCACGCGATGCGCTTCACGCCCTTTGACGCCGCGTCGGCGCCCAGCTTGAACACCGGCGAGTTGTCGAAGAAGACATTCGCCTGCGCGGCCATGCCCTTCGTCACCATCGCCGTGGTGTCAAACGTCGCCTTGAGGATGGAACCCGGCACGTAGAGCTTCTCCTGCGGCAGCGCGCGCCCGCCCTCCGTGAGGTAACTCTCGACGGGCAGGCCGAGATGCTGGGCGAGTGACGTCGACGAACCGATCGTCACCACGCGGCCGCCAGCATCAAGGAACGCCTTGAGCTGCGGTACGGTCTTCTCTACTGTCACGGCGCCGGTCGTCTTGCGCCATTCGGGTGGCAACGTGGTGGTATCCGGACCCCCGCCGCCACCACCGCCGCCGCGGCCGCCACGCCCGCCAATGCCCGGAATGGAGCCGTCAGGGAAGACGATCACGTCGTACTTCGCGCGCAGGTTGCCCGCGTCGAGTTCCTGCGGGTAGATGTCGGTGTACGGCATGCCGAACTGCTCGAGGAGCCAGCGCGTGTGACCCGACGGCATCTGTCCGCCGTAGCGGTCGAATAGCGCAATGCGGGGCGCGGTGAGCTTCGGCGCGCCCGCCGGCTTCTTGCCCTCGGCGAACGCGACGCCGAGTTCCTTGGCCGCCTGCTCTGCGATCGGGCGGCTCTTGCCGTTGGCGGCCACGTAGAAGTTGCCGTCGAACGCGCGATACACATCAATCCCGCCCTTGAGCAGCCGCGCCACCGCCGCGAAGGCGTTGTTCTGCACGGGCGACAGCTTCCACGTGCCGGATTTCGCCACAACACCGGCGGGCGCCGTCACGAGCTTCGAGGGTTCAATTCGCTCGCACGGGCAGTCGAAGCCATCGAGCACGCGGTCGAACTGCACACCCATCTGCAGCGCGAGCGTATAGCCGGCGTTGTCGTACGGCGGCGTCGGCGGAGCGCCCGGGAAGCGGAAGTCATTGGGGTGGTCCTGCGGTTCAAACATGTCAACGATGAACGGGCGATACGCCTGCGCCGTCTTCACAACGATCGAACCGGCGGGGTATGACTTGCCGGCCACCGTGAACGCCGCCGTGACGCGCTGCACGACGATGGCGTTCTTCTGCAGCTTCTCGACGAACTTGAGCGCCGTCGGGAAGTCGGATTGGTTCGCCGAAATGATATAGCCGCGCGGATCGCGCAGCTCGGGCGTCCGGAGCATCTGTGCGAACTTCGGGTCCACGGCGGCAGCGCCCTGGAACCCGCCGAACCGGCCGCCTCCAACGTCAGCCGCGGGCCGGGCCGGCGCCGCATCGGCGATCGCCTTCTTCATGGCGTCGAGCCGCTTGGGCCAGACGGTCCACGAATCGGTGTTGCCGAGCGCGATCTCTTCGTTCCCCATCTGCCAGTTGCGATACAGCACCGACTCGCGATAGCGCTGCGCGAAATCGAGAATGGCGCGGTTCGCCGTGACGGAGTAGTCAATGGA
Organism: Gemmatimonadota bacterium; assembly: GCA_023249305.1. Classification (GTDB taxonomy): domain Bacteria; phylum Gemmatimonadota; class Gemmatimonadetes; order Gemmatimonadales; family Gemmatimonadaceae; genus PNKL01. Next base: position 94,223 of record JAHFCU010000003.1, on the reverse strand, counting down.
TTGCCGGAAGTGCCATTCCTGCGGCTGGATCGGCAGCGGCAGGTCGGCCTGGCGCAGCAGCTTGTCGGGGACGAGCGGGATGCGCATCGGCGTCGGGTTGCCGATGGTCTCGGTTAGGATGCCGATGATGTTGTGGAAGTACGCGTCGGTGCGCAGGCCGCCGTTCCACCACGTGGAATACAGCATGCCGCTGCGCATCGTCACGCCCGGCTTGTTCTCGGCCACGAAGCGCGCATGCATCGCCGAGCCGACCTGGTCGAGCCCGGTCATGATCTGCGAATGCAGGTTGTAGTTCATCGGGTCGCGGAACGGCGGCGCGAACATCACCGTGCCGGCGGGGCCGGCTTGGTGGTGGTTGTACATGATCTGCGGATACCAGATCTGGTACAGCGCGCGATTCATGTTGTACGTCTCGGGCTGGTTCACCGCGTAGAAGTCGCGGTTGTTGTCGTGCCCGATGTACTTCTGGTAGAGGCGCGGGATCTGCATGTTGCGCTTCTTCGGGTCGCTCTCGCGCATGTACCAGTTGGCCACGAGCTCCCAACCGTCGGGGTTGGCCGGCACGAAGACGATGATGACGTCGTTGAGGATGCGCAACGTCTCGTCGTCATTCTGCGACACGAACTGCCAGCTGGTCTCGATGAGTTGGTTCGCGCCGAGCACCTCGGTGGCGTGCAGGCCGCCGTCAATCCAGACGATGGCTTTCCCGTCCTTGGCGAGCGCCTTGGCCTGGGCGTCGGTCAATCCCTCGGCGTGGCTCAGCCGTTCGGCGATCAGCCGGTACTTCTCGCGGTTCTTGATGTTGTCCGGCGATGAGACGACCGCGAGGAGTTGCGGCCGGCCTTCGGCGGAAAGGCCGATCGTGTCAAGCACGAAGCGGGGCGATTCCTTGGCCAGCGTCTCCCAGTACTTCGCGAACTGGGTGTAGCTCGGCAGCCAGTAATCCTCGCCGATTTCGTGCCCGAAGAACTGCTTCGGCGTGGTCAGTCGGCCTTGGGCGAACGTGGCGAGCGGAAGCGTGGCGGCCAACACGAGGGCCGCGAGCGCGCGACGGACAATGAGGCGCATGGTCGTGAGGGATGCAGGGTCAGTGCGCGGCCGGACGGCCGCAAAGCGGCGGATGCTCTCGTAACGTGGCAGGCCGGCGCCCCGTTGAGCGCGGCTGCAACGCAACGTCCGTCTAGCTTACGGCGCCGAGACGCTCCCCGACAGGATGCCGTTGCGGATGCGCAGCGCCTTTGGCGACGCGGACGGATCGTCCTCGAGCCGCGCGTTGATGAGTGTCGCGAATCGCATCTGGCCGTGCAACGTGAGCCGCCGCCCGCCGCGCCGAACCTCGATGTCCAGCGGCGCCCCCGGCTGGACGCCGGCTTGCGCGCTCCACTTCTGAAAGAACGCCGGATCGTTGGCGCTCACCCCGGCCACCTTCTCGAGAAAGTCTCCCACGCGCACGCCGGCCGCGTCCGCCACGCTCGCCGGATCAACGGATGCCACCATCAGCCCGGTCGAATCGGGCGCGAGTACGACGCCGAGCCGGGCCTGGGCAATGGTGTCCGAGACGAGACGCCATCCCGCCTTCAGCAGCCACTTGTCCCAGGGGTACACCTCACGGCCGTCCACGTAGCGCGCGGCGAAGTCGCTGAACGAAGCTCCGCGCGCGGCGCGCGACACGGCGCCCCACCAGTCGTCTGCGGTGAAGCCGCGCCCGTTCTTGTACTCGGCGTTGTACAGCGCGCGCATCACGTCATCCAGCGAGGCCGAGTTGTCGGTGGCGTCGCGAATGAGGATGTCGAGCGCGAGACCCGCGAGCGACCCCTTGTCATAGTAGATGTCCTGCGTGCCATCGCGCATGCGCAGCCACGTCTGCAACGACGCGTCCTCGAGAGCGATCGGCGCCAACTGTCTTACGTGATCCATCTTGCCATGCGTGAGTCCGCGGAACTCCGCGGGCGTGATGGCCCCGCCGCGCACCATAACGAGATCGGCGTAATAATCGGTGATCCCTTCGCTGACCCAGAGCCAAGGTGTGGGCTGCGCCGCGTCATACCGGTAGGGCCAGAGGTCGGCGGGGCGTAGGCGCTTGACGTTGTATGCGTGGAAGATCTCGTGCGCGTACACGCTCAGCACGAACGACTCGTCGAGAAAAGGCGTGCCGACCACGCCGACATTCGAGTTTTGGTGCTCGAGCGCGCTCATCCCACGGAAGGTCGAATCGGCGATCTGCATCACCGTGTACGTCGTCCACGGCACTTCGCCGAAGACGGCCGCCTCGGGCGGCACCGACTTGCGCAGCGATTCCCACAGCGCGGCGCGGCGCGCACCACTCTCACTCCCCGCGGGATACGTCGCGAGCCGCATCCAGCGGCCGGCAATCTGCGTACTGTCGAGATCGAATCGACCGATGAAGAACGGCGCGTCCACCAGTTCATGGTACGTGAGTGCGGTGAATGCACCGTCGGACCCGCGCGCAAGCCCGGTTGCCACCTGCCACTGCGGTTCGGCCTTCACGGTCACCGTCGCCGCGAACTCGAAGGGCTGTCCCTCGGGATAGAGGAACACGTTGGTCCCGTTGACGAGCGCGAACTCATCGACGGCCCAGTTGAAGGCATTGTCGAGCGAATCGGCCCGCGACTCGAAGCGCACCGTGATCTCGCGCGCGCCATCGGGGTGAATCCGCCATGTATCGGGATCGAGCTTGTCCCAGCGCAGCGCTCGTGAACCGAACGTCGCGGCGAAGCCCGACACATTGCGGGCGTAGTCGCTAATCTCGTACGCTCCCGGCGTCCACGCCGGAAGCGACAGCAGCACCGGTTCGTTGCCGCGCACGGTGAATTGCATCTGCACGCCAACTGATCGCGTGAGGCCGTGCGCCGCGTCGAACAGCAGGTCATAGCGAACGTCGCCAATGGCCGCTGAACGCGGTGCGGACGCGGTGCACGCGGAGGCGCACGGCGCGGCAGCGCCCTGCGCCGCGGCAAGGCGGGCTACGATGATGAACAGAAGCGCGGCGAATCGGCGCATCGGGAGTCCGAAGGGCATGCGGAGAAGGTAGCGGCGCACCCGCGGTCCGTGTGGCGTTGCCGAGGGCCGTCGCGCATCGTTCATTATAATGGTGCTGGGCGGCAGCCCGGCCGTGTACGTCTGTGATGTGATCGCGGCTCCGCGGCCGCCATCCGTCCGACTAAATCCCCGCGTTGCGAGGCGCCTAGGCGCATGACCGGACCCAGCACAAGAACTGCCAAGTCGGTGGAGTCCAAGCGACTTCACTTGATCATGCGCGACACGACGATGCTCGAGGGCGAGATCTACATCGGCGACGACGCGCCGCTGGTGCAGTACCTAGCCAACCGGAAGGGCGGCTGGATGAACATGGTGCACGCACGCCGACCCAAGCTGAACGAAATGCCGGGACACGTCATCGTGCAGACGGACCACATCGTCCTCGCGTCGGCGCCCGACGGCAACGTGCTCGTGCTCGGGCAGTCCGCCATCGGCGTCGGCGAGCGCGGCGTGGACATCGTTCTTGTCGGTGGTACGACGGTGAAAGGCATCCTGCCGCTCGCCCCGCAACAGCGGCTGAGCGATTACCTCAGCTCGAGCGGCAAGTTCGTCGGCGTTAAGGCGGCATCGCTCGCGGCCGACGGCCGCGCCCTCGGCGACGTCGTGATCCACTCGTCAGCGATCACGATGCTGCGCGAAGCGCGGGATTCGGCCGGTCCGGCCATCGGCCCCGGCGACTGACCGCCCGCGGCACAGCGCCGCCCTCCGGCCGGTAGAGAACGACGACGACAATTCCTTTTCCCGGACCCTTCATATGCTCCGCCTGATCTCGCGCGGCCTTCTGTTCATTACTACCGCCGCCGCGGTGGCGTTCGCCCAGGGTGGCGCGCCGGGTGCCGCGTCGCGCGCCGATCTCATCCTCACGAACGCCCGCATCTACACTGCCGACGACACGCGTCCGGTGGTGGAGGCCGTCGCTGTCGCCGGCAACCGGGTGTTGTTTGCCGGCAACGCGTCGGGCGCTCTCGCGCTCAAGGGCGCCGCGACGCGCGTCGTGGACCTCGGTGGCCGCACTGTGATCCCCGGGATGGTGGACGCGCACGGACATGTCGCCGGGCTCGGCGATGCGCTGCACATTGTGGATCTGACCGGCACGGCCTCCTACGACGAGGTCGTCGCGCGCGTTGCGGAGCGCGCGAAGCAGACGCCGAAGGGACAGTGGGTGCTCGGCCGCGGATGGGACCAGAACGACTGGGGCGACACCCGCTTTCCGACGCACGAGAAGATGACCGCCGCGGTGCCCGATCATCCGGTGTACATCGTGCGCGTGGACGGCCACGCCGGCCTCGCGAACCTCAAGGCCCTACAGGCGGCCGGCGTCACCGCGCAGACGCAGGATCCATCCGGCGGACACATCGAGCGCTTGGCTGATGGTAGCCCCGCCGGCGTGTTCGTGGACAACGCGCAGGGCCTGGTGCGCCGCGCGATTCCGCGGGCGACGCGCGACGACGTCAAGAAGTCCATCGTGGATGCCGTCACCGAAGCGCAGCGTTGGGGACTCACCGGCGTGCACGACGCCGGCGCGGGCGCGACGGAGCTGGACGTGTACGAGGAGCTCGCGAAGAGCGGCCAGCTCAAGTTGCGCATCTACGCGATGATAAGCGACAACGCGGCCACTATTGACACATGGATCAAGCGCGGCCCGCTGATGGACGGCTACAATGGCACGCTGTGGGTGCGTTCCATCAAGCTCTACGCGGACGGCGCGCTTGGTTCCCGCGGCGCGGCATTGCTCGAGCCGTACCGCGACGACCCGAAGAACATCGGCCTGCTCGTCTCCGCGCCCGCTCACATCCAGGATGTCGCGATGCGTGCGCTCAAGGCCGGATTCCAGATCAATACGCACGCCATCGGTGATCGCGGCAATCGTCTGGTGCTCGATGCCTACGAGGCGGCACTCAAGGCCGTGCCCACGGCCGATCATCGGTTCCGCATCGAACACGCGCAGATCCTCAGCTACGACGACATTCCGCGGTTCGCGTCGCTTGGCGTGATACCCTCGATGCAGGCGAGTCACCAGACGAGTGACATGTACTGGGCCGAAGCGCGACTCGGCGCGGGACGCCTGCTCGGCGCCTACGCGTGGCGTTCGCTGCTGAACACCGGCGTCGTGGTTCCCAACGGCAGCGACTTCCCCGTGGAGAAGGTGAACCCGCTCATCTCGTTCCACTCCGCCGTGTCGCGACAGGATGCGCGCGACTGGCCGCCGGGCGGGTGGTATCCCGCCGAACGCATGACGCGCGACGAAGCGCTGAAGGCGATGACGATCTGGCCCGCGTACGCAGCATTCCAAGAGAAGGTCCTCGGATCGCTCACGCCCGGGAAGTACGCCGACTTCGTCGTGCTCGATCAGGACATCATGAGATGTCCGGCTGAACTCATTCTGCAGACGAAAGTGTTGCAGACGTGGGTGGGCGGCACACGCGTGTATGAGGCAGCTCCATGAACCGTGCCGAGGTGCCGCCGGTCCGGGCGGCTTTCCTGATTCGTACGGCGATGGCGGTCGGCGTGGCCACGTTCCTCGTGGTTGCGTGGTTCATTGGATCGCGAAGGCAACCTGCGGCGTCGCCCACAGGGATGCGCACGCTCACGACCGTGATGTACACGGCGGTCGGCATTTCGGCGGCGGTAGTGATGGCGCTGCGGTTGCGGATCGACTCCGCGGAGCCGGCGTTGCGACGCGCGCTGTCGGTAGTCGCGTGGGCCGTCGGGGAATTCGCTGCGCTCTTCGGCGGCGTGCTGCTCTTCCTCACGGGCGACTGGCGGCTGGCGCTGCCTGGCGCGCTCGTCTTCGCGCTTTCACTCGTCGCCGTGCGATCGCCCGAATAGCGCCTCCGGGCCATCGCCAATCGTCAATCGCCAATCGCAGATCCGAAATCGGAATCCTGAGTCCCCGTCCTCAATCGTCTTCAGCCAAGCCACATCTTCACCGCCACGCCCGCCAGCAATACGGCGAAGAGACGCCGCAGCGACGCATCGGTCATCGACTGCGCGATGCGCGCGCCGATCCATGCTCCGAAGAACAGCCCGAGGGCGATCCACAGCGACGCGCGCCATTGCAAGTGGCCGCCGCGATAGTACGACCACGCGCCGAGCGCCCCGACGGGCAGAAGCAGCGCGCCGAGCGAAGTCCCAATCGCGCCTAGGAGTGGCATGCGCGCGAGGTACACGAGGGCGGGCACGATGACGACGCCGCCGCCGAGGCCGAAGAGCCCAGCGAGCATGCCGGCCGCAAGGCCGATGACCACGAGCAGAGTCCAGTCCATGGCTTGCTTCACCCAATGAGTGTGAGGTGGTCGCGCCGCCGAACCGCTCCGCAAGGGCGCGTGCGGCGTGCCGTCAGGAGTCGCTGACGGCCGCGACGCCCATCGCCGCGGTCTGCCGCCGGGCCCGCGTGTAGAGGCGCGCTGCCGCCTCGCGTACCTCTTTCTCCTTGTCCTCGAGCAGTTTTTGCAGCGCCACCATCGCGGCGGGCGTGCGCGCCTCCCCCAGCGCCTCGATGGCCACGAGCCGCAGCACGGGCGCACGACGCCGACGCAACATGCGCTCCGTCGGGTTCGCGAGTGCGATGAGCTTCTGCACTGCATCCGCCGTTGCCAGTCGCCCAAGTACGCCGACGAGGGCAATCTGCACGTCGAGCTCATCTTCTTCGTCGAGGCGTGGCACGACGGTCGCGGACAACCGCTCTTCGCGGCGTGACTGCAACCCCACTGCTGCCGTGAGCCGAACCTCAGGCGCAGCGTCCTGGGTCGCACGCAGGAGCGCGTCGGCGGCAAACGAGGATCCTGTCGCCGACGCTAGTGCGCGTGCCGCCGCCACACGCACCCGGACGTTGTCGTGGCCGAGCTGCTCACCGAGCACGCGTTCGAGATCGGGATGCTGGAGCGTCACCATCAGTTCGATGGCACGCTCCACGACAATCACCCGGTCGTCATCCAGCATCGCCAGCAATGCATCATTCGTGCCGGGCATGCGGCCGAGGAGTGACAGGTAGGCATCGCGTGTGGTGCGATCGGGCGCGGTGCCAATGCAGTCCGCCACCGCCTCGGCGCCGTCTTCGTCGAAGCGGGCCAGCACTTGTGCGATGTCGGCGGCGGCTTCCGGCGACTCCAGGTACGACATCGCGTATGCGCGAATCAGCGTCGGTTTCGTCAGGCGCCTCTGAACCACGAGGAACTGACGGCGCATTTCCTCCTCTTCAGCGAGCGCTTCAACCGCGAACATCGCGAGCAGCATCCTAGCCGACTGCAGCACGGCGCCTTCGCGCGCCGTCTGCTCGATGGCGGACTGTACGGGCTCCAGCAGGCGCCGCAGCGTACCGGGTTCGCTGGAGGTGATCAGCCGGTTAAAGAACTCGCGATAGTCCGGCCCGGCGAGACGCTCAACCTCGGGCGGCAGTTTCTCCGCGAGGGGCTTCGCGGGCTCCGCCGGTGGGGGCTCCTCTTCCGGAGTCACGACGGCTTCGGCCGCTGTCGATTCCGACGGCACGACGTCGGGTTCCTCGGCCGGCGCGGGCATGCCTTCGGGTGGGGCTTCAGCCGCTTCCCGTGCACTGGTCGCCGCGGTGTCTTCCTCGGCGAACCGTTCAACGTCCGTCGCGGGCGTCTCTGCCTGCGCGCCCGCTTCAGCGGTCGGTTCGGCAGCCATCTCCGCGGACGGCTGCGCGGACACTTCGGCGGTCGCTTCCGCGACCGTTTCCGCGGAGGTCTCCGTGGCCAATTCCGTCGGCTCTTTCGCGCTCACCTCCGAAACGGCCGACAGGCGTTCGATCGTGAGTTCCTTCCACGCATGCGTCGCAACATCATCGGCAAACGCCTGCGGCGTCATCTGACCGGCGGTGACGCGACCTAGCAGCTTGGCGAGGCGTTTCACCTCTTCCTGCTTCGCGTGGTGCGGCACCTTGATCCGCACGACACCGAGCGCCGTGAGCAATAGTCGCAGCGCGGCAACGTCCGGCGCCTCAGTGCTTGCGTCATTGTGGCCGGTGCGCAGCTGCCCCTCGGCGATGGACAGCTCGACGGCGCCATGCTTCGCCGCGCCGCGCACCGCGCGCAAGGCGACCTTCTCCGCGGCGTGGTCCACTGGATCGCGCGAGTACAGCGCAACCAGGCGCGACAACTGCGAAGTGAACTCGATGTGGCGGTCCATGTCAGGCTGTGGGGTGCGCGGTTGTCTGGCTTTCGATCCCCCGCCCGCCTAACATACGCGGGACCCCCCACTCCTCAACACCCATGAGTGTCATGCGCGCGTTCTTCTCTTCGCGCGGCGTCGCAGTCGGCGTCGCCGTTCTTGTCTTGACGGCATGCTCGGCCGGCCTGCGCCCAACGCCCGCCGTGTTCCGCACGCCGGCTGTGGATCAGCTGCGGACTGACGTCACCTATCTCGCCAGCGCGCCGCTCGACGGCCGCGGCACAGGCACGCCAGGCAATGACAGCGCCGCTGTGTACCTCGCCCGGCGCTACAACGCCATCCGTCTCTCGAGCTTCGCTCAAGCCGACCGGCCAGGGTGCGCGAAAGGCGGCGTGACGGGCAAGGCCGACTGCTTCATCCTGCCGTTCACGGCGAGTGTCCCCGTGCGCAACGGTTCACCGCGCTTGCTCAAGACGCAGAACGTCGCCGCGGTCATTCCAGGCAACGGATCGCTCGCTGGCGAGTACGTGATCGTGGGCGCGCACTTTGACCACCTCGGGCGCGATTCAGCGAACGCACGCGACCCGGAGAAAGGGCATGTGATGCATCCCGGCGCCGACGATAACGGCTCCGGCACGGTGACCGTCCTCGAGCTGGCCCGGCGCTTCGCGCAGCGTCCGGCGCAGCGTTCGGTCATCGTGGTGAATTTCACGGGTGAAGAACTCGGTCTGCTCGGCAGCGAACAGTTCGCGAACCATCTGCCCGTGCCGAAGGAGAAGGTGCAGGCGATGGTTAATCTCGACATGGTGGGCCGCCTGAAGAACGACAAGCTCATCGTCTACGGTGTGCTCACCGCCACCGAGATGAAGGGCATCGTGGACAGTGCCAACGTCGCGCCGAAACTCATGCTGTCGGCGGTCGGCGACGGCGAAGGGCCGAGCGACCATGCCGCGTTCTATCGCAAGGACCTGCCGGTGCTTCACCTCTTCACTGACTTGCACGACGACTACCACACGGCCAACGACTTCGCCGACCGCCTCAACTTCCCAGGCCTCGTGCGCGTGGCCGACTACACGGAGCGCGTCGTGCGCGCCCTCGCCGACCGGCCGACACGCCTCACGTTCCAGCGCGTCCAGACGGCAGGTGCCAATCGTCCGTCAGAGCGTCCGGGCGGCGGTGCGTACCTCGGGTCAGTGCCCGACATGGGCGCGGCCGACGTGAAGGGCATGCAGCTTGCCGGCGTCCGACCGGGAAGTCCGGCCGAGCAGGGCGGCCTGAAGGCGGGCGACATCGTGATCAGGTTCGGCGGCAAGACAATCACGAACATCTACGACTACACTGACGCGCTGGGCGCGCATAAGCCGGGCGACGTCGTCGAGATCGTCGTGCAACGGGCCGGGGCTGAGGTGACGCTGAAGGTGACGCTCGGCAAGCGCGGGTAGCGGGCGGCGAGCGCGTGCGCAGACTCAGTGGCGGGCGGGGTGCGCGCGACGCGCTCCGCGACGTCCATTGTTCTGCCCTCGTCGTACACGAACGAGACGACCTGATCCCCCTTGAGTCGTCGCGGGCCGTCGTCGCGGGGCTCTGGATAGAGCTTGGCGTACTGGATGACGGCGGCTACGTGCCGTATGTTGAGCAACCGGAGGCGCGCTTCCGCGCCATCCGCAATTTCCCCGATTGCACTTCGCCCGAGCGCAGCTGACTGCATGAGCGCCTACGACGAGATCTCCCAACCGTACGTCGCTACCATCGAGACCGAGGGCAAGCGGTACACGGTCTCGGTGCGCATCACGTACGACGGCATCGAGTATGTCGGGCGCCTGTGGTTCGCCGACGAATCGTGGGACGACCTCGGCCTTCCCGATCGCGGTGCGCTCCCGGGGCGCACCAAGGACGAGGTGCTCACGCTTGCCCGCCGCATCGGTCCCGATGAACTCGTGCGCCGGCATCGGCGCGCACTCGCCGAAAAGCGGCGCTACCACGGCCTTCGCAAGGCGACCGACGAGATCCTCGCGAAGATCCGTTACCTGAATCAGGTGGCCATCTCGATGCGCGCGGGCCTGCTCGACGTTGAAGGCGCTGCCCAGGAGATCGACCTCACGGAGAAGCAGCTGCACGCCCTTATTGATCGCCTCGCCATCCACGCAGGCATCGAGGAGTAGCTCCCTTCAGGGCTTCTGGACCCCGGCGAGCCACGCCGGGGTTATTTTTTGTGGGTGAGGAAGCGCACCCCCAAACGCGGCGCCCGCACGGCGCGGCCGGCGGCGCGGCCGGCGGCACGGCCGACGACACGTCCGGCGTCCCGCCGACGTCGCCGCGGAGTCACCGCCGACGCCCTCGCCGCATTGGCGCAGGAGATCGAGCGTCGGCTCGCCACGCTCTATCCCGATGCGCATTGCGAGCTCGACTTCCGTTCTCCCTTCGAACTGCTCTGCGCTACCATCCTCTCGGCGCAGTGCACCGACAAGCGCGTCAACATGGTCACACCGGATCTCTTCCGGCGCTGGCCGAGCGCCGCGGCACTTGGCGTGGCGGCGCCGGAAGACGTGGAAGCCGTCATCAAGAGTACCGGCTTCTTCCGCGCCAAGGCGAAATCGTTGATTGGAATGGCCCGAGCCCTGGTTGCATCGCACCACGGCGAGGTCCCCGCCGACATGGACGCGCTGACCGCCCTTCCCGGCGTTGGACGCAAGACGGCCAACGTGCTGCTTGGCAACGCATTCCTGCGCAACGATGGCATTGTCGTGGATACCCACGTTGCCCGTCTCACGTCGCGTTTCGGACTGACCTCCGAAACCGACGCGGTGCGCATCGAGCAGGCGCTGATGCCGCTGTTTGCGCGCGATGGATGGGCGCGGCTTTCCCACTTGCTCATCTGGCATGGCCGGCGTGTTTGCGCTGCGCGCAAGCCGCGTTGCGCCGACTGCACGCTCGCCGACATTTGTCCGTCAGCCGTCACTTAACCACTTGCTCAGATCACTCGTGATTCGCCGTCTTCTCGCCGCCAGCAGCGCCGCTTTCCTTCTCGCCGCGTGCCAACCGCCGCCACCACCACCGCCACCCGCGCCCGAACCGGTCGCGCTACTCAACAGCGACCTGTGCTATCTCGTGCAGGCCGAAGCCGCGAAGGCGCCGGGACTTGCGGTGGATCGCGCGCCGGGCGTCGTGAAGTACGACCCGCGACCGCTCATGCCGCCCAAGGGCGGCTATCCACGAGGCGTCATTCGTCGCGATGGCACTACGAAGGTGAAGGTCTCGGTGGTCGTGGACACCACGGGCAAGCCCGACATGAAGACGTTTGCAGTCATCGAAACCACACACGCGTGGCTTGCCGACAATCTCAAGTCGCTGATTCCGAAGTGGACGTATACGCCGGCCTACAAGAACGGCTGTCGCGTGGCTGGGTTGTGGGTCTTCACGGCAACGCCCGGCGCGCGCCGCCCCGCGAAGTAGCCCCGTCTTCCAACGACGCTTAGTTTTCAGTTCTCTGTTCTCTTCTGTTGCACTCTGTTTCACTCAGTTCCTCTCTTCCCTTATGAAAAACGCTACCTTCGAGACCAACGTCGGCACCATCGTGGCCGAACTCTACGACGAGGCTGCGCCGAAGACGGTCGAGAACTTCGAGAAGCTCGCGAACCAGGGGTTCTACGACGGCGTGAAGTTCCACCGCGTTATCGCGGACTTCGTGGTGCAGGGCGGTGATCCGCTCTCCAAGGAGCTCCCGAACGGCCACCCGCGCGTCGGCACCGGCGGACCGGGCTGGACGATCAAGTGCGAGACGGCGGGCAATCCCCACAAGCACGCGGTGGGCGCGCTGTCGATGGCGCACGCCGGCAAGGACACCGGCGGCAGCCAGTTCTTCATGGTGCTCAGCGAGTCCGGCACGCGGCACTTGAACGGCGTGCACACCATCTTCGGCCAGATTACCGCGGGTCTCGACGTGATGAAGAAGATCAAGCAGAACGACTTCATGACTACGGTGCGCGTCGCCTAGCGACGCGCGCCGACGCCCCCTACGCTGCGAGGACACGCATGAGCGCCAGCACGCATCACCCCGAGGACCGCAAGGCTGCCTACTCTGGACTCATCGTCGGCGCCGTTGCCCTCGCCATATTGCTCTTCGGCATCGTCAGACTCACCAACGCCAAGTTCGGCGCGCACGAGCCGCCCGCTGCCCAGGCCGCTAAGTAGGAGATGCCATGACGCAGGACGAACGCCCCCCCGCCGCTCGCGGCGCGGGGGCGTTTCCGCTGACCCGCGGTGCCACCTGGCTCCCTGCGCTCGCCGTGCTCGCCCTCGCCGTGGGCGGCGTCGTGCGCCTCGCGCATGCGGACACACCGTGGGTCTGGCGTGGCTGGATGGCTGTGCTCGTGGTCGCGGGCCTCCCCGTCGTGGTCCGTACGGCGCGTGGCGTGCTGCGCGGCAACTTCGCGGCCGACGTCGCCGCCTCGCTCTCGATCATCGGCGCCGCGGCGCTGGGCCAGCCGGTGGCCGGCCTCGTCATCGTCCTTATGCAGACGGGAGGCGAGTGGCTGGAGCGCTACGCGGAAGGCCGCGCGTCCAATGCCGTGCGCGCCCTCGAGGAGGCCGCGCCCCGGACGGCGCATCGCCAGCGACCCGACGGACACCATGACGACATCGAGGCCGCGGACATCGTCCCCGGTGACTTCCTCCTCGTGCGCCCCGGCGAGATGCTTCCCGCCGATGGCGTCATCGAGCGCGGCCGTTCGCACCTCGATGTGTCGCGACTCACGGGCGAAGCGCCACCCGACCTGGTGCAAGCGGGCAGTGAGGTGCGTTCGGGGGCCGTGAATCTCGAGGGGGCCATCGTTGTGCGCGCCACGCGTCCAGCGCGTGAGTCGCTCTACGCGCGCATCGTCGAGTTGGTACGCACGGCGCAGTCGGAGAAGTCCCCGATTCAGCGCATCGCCGATCGCTACGCCGTCTGGTTCACGCCGGCCACGTTGCTGGTCTGCGCCGTTGCTTGGTTTCTGACGCACGATCCGCTGCGTGTGCTCGCCGTGCTGGTCGTGGCCACGCCCTGCCCGCTCCTGCTCGCCACACCAGTCGCCATCATCGGCGGCATCAACCGCGCGGCGCGGCATCAGGTGGTCGTGCGCAGCGGCGGCGCGCTGGAGCGGCTCGCCAGCGTGGACACGGCGGTGTTCGACAAGACGGGCACGCTCACCATCGGCCGCCCGGAGGTGGTGGCCGTGGACGCGCTCGAGGGCTGGATGTCCGATGACGTGCTGCGGCTCGCCGCCGCCGTGGAGATCGGCTCCGGCCATCACCTCGCGCGCAGCACCGTGGATGCCGCGATGCGCCGAGGCATCAAGCCGCCCGTCGCGTCGAATGTCGTGGACGCGCCGGGACTCGGCGTGCGCGGCACGGTGGACGGACGCGACGTGGCGGTGGGCGCTGCGGCGTGGTTGTCCACGCTCTTCCCGTCGCAACTCGACGCCATCGCGGCGGCGCGCGGCGCGGGCTTGCGCGGCGTGGTCGCCGTCGAGGGCACCGTGGTTGGCGCCATCGAGTACGCCGACCATGCGCGTGAGGGACTGCACGGGTTCTTCGATGCCCTGCGTCGGCTCGGCTTGCGGCACCTTGTGCTGCTCTCCGGCGATCATCAAGCCAACGTCGAGGGCATCGCGCGAGCCGTCGGTATCACCGATGCGCGCGGCGACCTGATGCCGCAACAGAAGGTGGAGGCGGTGCGCGAGCTCATGCAACAGGGCCGTCACGTCGTCATGGTTGGCGACGGCACGAACGACGCGCCGGCGCTCAGCGCGGCGACGGCGGGCATCGCGCTGGCCGCACATGGCGGTGGCATCGCCGCCGAGGCCGCCGACGCCGTGATTCTTTGCGACGACATCACGCGCGTGGCCGATGCCATCCGCGTCGGCCGTCGCGCGGTGTACATCGCGCGACAGAGCATCACGGTGGGCCTGGGACTGAGCGGACTCGCGATGGTTGCCGCCACGCTCGGCTACTTCTCGCCCACGACGGGCGCGATGCTCCAAGAAGCGATTGACGTGGCGGTCATCCTCAATGCGCTGCGCGCGTCTTCAGAGAATCAGTAGATTTCCTCGATTGCACACGTCTTCCCTTTCGGAGCAGCGATGAACGCTCGCCTCGACTCGTTTTCGTACGACGACGACATCGTACGGAAGTTCTTGTGGGCCACGATGATCTGGGGTCTGGTCGGATTCCTCGTCGGCCTGATCATCGCCATTCAACTGCCGGTGCCGGGCCTCAACATCGCGCCGCTGCTCACCTTCGGGCGGCTCCGCCCGCTGCATACGAATGCGGTGATCTTCGCCTTCGCCGGCAACGCGTGGTTCACCGGCGCCTACTACTCCTCGCAGCGCCTGCTCAAGACGCGCATGTGGAGCGACGGACTGAGCAAGTTCCACTTCTGGGGCTGGCAGGCGATCATCGTCGCGGCTGCGCTCACGCTGCCGCTCGGCATCACGCAGTCGAAGGAATACGCGGAGCTCGAGTGGCCGATTGACATCGCGATTGCCGTCGTCTGGGTCGCCTTCGCCATCAACTACTTCGTGACGTTGACCAGGCGCCGTGAGCGCCACATCTATGTCGCGATCTGGTTCTACATCGCGTCGATCATCACCGTCGCGATCCTGCACATCTTCAACAACTTGTCCGTTCCAGCGGGAGCGTTTAAGAGCTACAGCATCTACGCGGGCGTGCAGGACGCCTTTATGCAGTGGTGGTACGGGCACAACGCCGTCGCCTTCTTCCTGACGACGCCGTTCCTCGGCCTCATGTACTACTTCATGCCGAAGGCGGCCGATCGCCCCGTGTTCAGCTACAAGCTGTCCATCCTGCACTTCTGGACGCTGGTCTTCCTGTACATCTGGGCCGGTCCGCACCACCTGCACTACACCGCGCTTCCCGACTGGGCCTCCACGCTCGGCATGCTCTTCTCCGTGATGCTGTGGATGCCAAGCTGGGGCGGTATGGTGAATGGCCTGCTCACGCTGCGTGGCGCGTGGCACAAGGTCGCCGACGACCCGATCCTCAAGTTCTTCGTGGTCGCGGTCACCGCGTACGGCATGTCCACGTTCGAGGGCCCGATGCTCTCGATCAAGAGCGTGAACGCGCTGGCGCACTACACCGATTGGATCATCGCGCACGTGCATACGGGCGCGCTCGGCTGGAACGGGTTCCTGACGTTTGGCATGGTGTACTGGCTCGCCCCGCGTCTCTTCCAGACGGAGATGCACAGCAAGGGTCTGGTCAACTTGCACTTCTGGCTCGCCTCGTTCGGCATCCTGCTCTATGTCGTCGCGATCTACTCGGCTGGCGCGACGCAAGGGCTGATGTGGCGCGCGTTCGACGAAACCGGACGTCTGCAGTACCCCGACTTCGTGGAAACCGTGATTCGGCTGATGCCGATGTACTGGGTGCGTGTGGCCGGCGGCCTGCTCTACATCAGCGGCATGGTCGTGGGTATCTACAACGTCTACAAGACCTGGGCGGCACGTCCGGCGGCGTACGAAGTGCTGGTGGTCAAGGCCGCTCCGTTGAGCGAAGCGCCTGCCGACCGCCACGCACCAGCAGTTGGTGGCCTGTGGACCCGCTTCGCGTCGGCGCAGTGGCATCGCAAGTGGGAAGGGATGCCGCTCTTCTTCTCAGTGATGACGGCGGTTGCGGTGATCGTCGCGTCGCTGTTTGAGATCATTCCGACGTTCCTGATCAAGTCGAACGTGCCGACCATCGCCAGTGTCAAGCCGTACGCGCCGCTCGAGCTTGCCGGGCGTGACATCTACCAGCGCGAGGGGTGTTTCAACTGCCACTCGCAGATGGTGCGGCCCCTGACCTACGAGACTGAGCGGTACGGCGATTACTCCAAGCCGGGCGAGTCGGTGTATGACCATCCGTTCCTGTGGGGCTCGCGCCGCATCGGGCCGGACCTCGCGCGCGAGGGCGGCAAGTATCCGGATCTCTGGCACGTGCGGCACATGTACAACCCGCGCGAAGTGACGCAGAAGTCCATCATGCCGGCATACCCGCAGCTGCAGATCAACATCATCGACTTCGCCGTCATCCAGAAGCATGTGGACGCCATGGCCATGATCGGCGTGCCGTACGGGGACGCCGTCAACAGGGCGCCTGAGATGGCCAAGGCCCAAGCCGCGCAGGTCGCCGCGTCCATCGAGGCGGCCGGCGGCCCGAAGGGGCTCGGCGACAAGGAGATCGTGGCGCTGACGGCGTACCTGCAGCGGCTCGGACGCGACATCAAGAACGCATCCGGCACGGCACAGCACTCGACGCCGACCATCAAGCCCATCGCGTTCAACGCGAGCGGCGGGAGCCGCTGATGAAGCTCTCCGACATCATGGGCGCGGCGAACCTCTCGGTCTACGCCGAGGTTGCGATGATCCTCTTCATCGCGGCGTTCCTCGTGATCGTGATCGCGATCTTCGCCCCCGGCCGGCAGAAGACGTATGACGCCGCCAGCCGGATGCCACTCGACGACGAACATCCACAGACGCCGCGCTGAGCACGCGCGGCGCACCGGAGCGCATATGGCTGACAACGATAACGATCGGCTGCTGGAGCACTCGTACGACGGCATCCAGGAGTTCGACAATCCACTGCCGACGTGGTGGAAGTGGATTTTCTACGCGACGATCCTCGTGGTACCGCTCTACATGTGGGACCCACTCGGCATCGGCGTCGGTCCCGGCAAGGTGAAGGCCTACGAGCAGCAGATGGCGGCGCTGAATGCGGCGCACCCAAAGGCGACGGCTGCGTACACCGACGATCAGGTCGCCGCGTTCGCCAAGGATCCGGCGCGCGTTGCGGCCGGCAAGGTGGTGTTCACAACGTATTGTGCGGCGTGCCATCGTCCCGATGGCGGCGGCCTGATTGGCCCGAACCTCACCGACGACTTCTGGCTCCACGGTGGCCGCCCGTCGGAGATCATCAAGACGGTCAGCGAGGGCGTGCTCGCGAAGGGCATGCCCAACTGGGGCAAGGTGCTGAAACCCGACCAAGTGGAAGACGCCGTGGCGTACGTGCAGACGTTGCACGGCACAAACCCCGCCAATCCGAAAGAGCCGCAGGGCGCCAGGTACTAGACCAAGAGTCGCCCGCAATGGCTGCGCCGGTAGCACCGGGTCGTGTCCTTCCGACTTTGAACGAAGACGGCACCCGCCGCTGGCTCCGCCCCAAACCGGCGCCCGGCACGTGGCTCAAGCGGCGGACCGTGGTCGCGTGGGTGCTCCTCCTCACATACGTCGCCATTCCCCACGTCTTCATCGGCGGGAAGCCGGCGATGCTGCTCGACCTCCAGCGGCGCGAGTTCACGTTCGTCGGCACGACCTTCCTGCCGACGGACACGCTGCTCCTCATGCTGCTCGCCATCAGCACGGTCATCGCGATCTTCCTCGCGTCAGCGCTCGCGGGACGCGTCTGGTGCGGATGGGCGTGCCCGCAGACGGTATACATGGAGTTTGTCTTCCGCCCGATCGAGCGGCTCTTCGAGGGCGGACCGCGCGGCTCCACACAGATTGACGAGGCGAAGGCGCGGTTCCATCCGCGCCGGTTCACCAAGCATGTCGTCTACCTGGTGATCGGTTCGTTCCTCGCCCACACCTTCCTCGCCTACTTCGTCGGCTGGGATCCGGTGGTGCACTGGGTGTTTGGCAGCCCGAACGCGCACCCCGTGGGTTTCTCGATTGTCACCATGACGACGATCGCGATCATGCTCGACTTCGTGTACTTCCGCGAGCAGGTCTGCATGGTCGCCTGCCCGTACGGTCGCTGGCAGTCGGCGCTGCTCGACCGTGATTCGTTGATCGTCGCCTACGACTACGGGCGCGGTGAACCGCGCGGTAAGGGGAAGGATCGCGCGGAAAAGGGCGACTGCGTCGAGTGCCAGGCATGCGTCACCACCTGCCCCACCGGCATCGACATTCGCAACGGCCTGCAGATGGAGTGCATCCACTGCACGCAGTGCATGGACGCGTGCGACGCGGTCATGCGCAAGATCGGCAGGCCCGAAGGCCTCATTCGCTACTCGTCACTCGCCGCGCTGGCCGGCAACGGCCGGCATTTCATCCGGACGCGCACGGTGCTCTACCCCGTCGCGTTCTTCCTCGTCTTCGGGGCATTCGTCTGGCAGCTCACGCACAAGGAGGCCGCCGACGTTACCCTCCTCGGCCCCGCGGGAGCGCCGTTCACGCTCGAGCCGGACGGCACCGTCGCCAACCAGCTGCGCGTGCGCATCGCCAATCGGTCGGGGATCGCACACGCGTACGCCGTCGAGGTAACGGGCGCGGACGGATTGAAGGTCATCGCCCCATTGAGTCCGCTGCCTGTGCAGCCTGGCCGCACCGAGACCATGCCCCTCTTCGTGATGCTACCGCGCGACGCGTTTGAGGAGGGCGTGCGGACGGTGACGGTGCGTGTCACGGACGGCGCCAAGTTCGCCGGCGCGTTCCCGTACCGGCTCGCTGGCCCGATGCGAGATGAAGCGAACGAACCGACGAACGCGCACGAGAAGGCCGGGAAGCACGAATGAAGAAGGGGATGCAGTGGCCCATCGGCGTCGCCGCGGTGCTGATCGTGACGATCGCGGCCAACATCTATGTCGCGGTGCGCGCCAATGATGATCCGTCGGTGCACGTCGAGAGCGACTACTACCAGAAGGCAGTGCGCTTCGACGCGGAGCAAGCGTTGCGCAAGCGCAGTGAACGCCTGGGCTGGCGTGTCGCCATCGAAGTGAAGCGCACCTCGGCCTCAGAAGCCTCGCTGTGGGCAGCGCTCGTCGATTCCACTGGCGCGCCGGTACATGGAGCGGTCGTGCGCCTGACTGCGCGCGCCGTCGCGCGGGCGAACGACGTGTTCACCGCCACCGCGGTCGAAGCCGGCGACCGATACCTTGCCGCACTCCCGATGGGCCGCCGCGGCCTCTGGGACGTGGACGTCGAAGTGGTGCGCGGTAGCGATCGCTTCGTCTCGACGCAGCGGCTCGACCTGCCTGAGATGCGCTAGATGCTCACGTTGATCGGCGCCGTCTTCGTGGCCAGCCTCGTCGGCTCGATGCACTGCGCGGGGATGTGCGGCCCGTTCGTCTGCTTCTACGCTGGGGCTGATGCGCGCGCGGGAACGTGGGGGCATCTCGCGTACAACGGCGGCCGCCTTGTCTCGTACCTGCTGCTCGGCGCGATTGCCGGCACGCTCGGCGCGGGTGTGGAGCACGTCGGTGCCGGTGTCGGCGTGTCGCGCGCGGCGGGCACGCTTGCCGGCATCCTGATGATCGCGTGGGGCCTGGTGACGCTGCTCGCGTTGCGTGGAGTGCGCGTCCGCACGCCGGCGCCGCTCGAGGGCGTCCAGCGGTGGATCGCGGCGCGCTTGCGGGACGTGCGCGGTCTGCCGCCCGCCGGACGTGCGCTGACTGTCGGCCTGCTCACTACGCTCATGCCGTGTGGATGGCTGTACGCGTTCGTGATCACGGCGGCGGGAACCGGATCGGTCGTCGGCGCGCTCGTCGTCATGACGGTCTTCTGGGTGGGCACGCTACCGATGATGCTCGCCATGGGCGCTGGCGTGCGCGCCGTGGCCGGCCCGTTCCGCGACCGTCTGCCGATGATCAGTGCCATCTTCATCGTCGCGATCGGCGTGTACTCGCTCGCCGGACGTGTACGCATGGACCCAACGATGGTCAGCCTGCGTGCGCGACGCATGATTCCCGCAGCGATGCAACGGTCGCTTGGCGACACGACCCGCCGCGATCCGATGCCCGCCGTTCCGCCGCCCGGCGCTCCGCGCCCCGATGAAGATCGTCACTGAGGCGCGCGGCACCCCGGCACCGGGCATCGTCCCGTGCGCGCACTGCGGACTCGAGGTCCCGACTGGCTTCGTTGACCTGGACGCGGAGCGTCAGTTCTGCTGCTCGGGTTGCCGCACGGCCTACACCATCCTGCACGAGCACGGGCTGGGGCAGTACTACGCCTTCGGCGAGAAACGCGAGGCGCCGGTGCGGCCGACCGGCAAGTGCTACGAAGAGTTCGACCACGAAGCGTTCCGGGCGCTCTACGTCAAGCCGTTGAGGGGCGGTCTCTGCACAGTGGAGCTCTACCTCGAGGGCGTGCACTGCTCTTCGTGCGTTTGGCTCGTCGAGCGCGTGCCACTGCTCCTCAGCGGCGTCGTGCGCGCCGAGCTCGACATTCGCCGCTCGCGCGCGCATGTGGAGTGGGACCCCGCGGCGGTGACGCTGTCGGCTATCGCGCAGCAACTCGACGTGCTGGGCTATCGGCCGCATCCATATCGTGGTGTCGCCGCCGAGGACATGCGCCGCAAGGAAGACCGCGCGATGCTCACCCGCATCGGCATCGCGGGCGCACTGGCCGGCAACATCATGCTCCTCGCGCTCGCTCAGTACAGCGGGTGGTTCAGCGGCATGGAAGCCGAGTACGAGCGGTACTTCCGCGTCATCTCCCTCCTGCTGACCATCCCATCGCTCTTCGGGCCGGGGTGGCTGTTCTTCCAGGGGGCGCTCGCGTCGCTGCGCACACGGCGCCTGCACATTGACCTTCCCATCGCCATCGCGCTGCTTGCCGGTTTCTCGCGCGGCGCGATCAACACCATCCGCGGCAGCGGGCCCATCTACTTTGACGCGGTCGGCACGCTCGTCTTCCTCCTCTTGAGCGGCCGCTTCCTGCAGAATCGCGGCCAGCGCGCCGCGGCTGACGCCGCCGAACTTCTCGCCTCGTTCGCGCCCGCCGCGGCCCGAGTTGTGGACGAGACCGGCGTGAACGAGCGCGAGGTGCCGGTGGAGGCGCTTCTCCCCGGCATGGTGATGTCGGTGCGCGCGGGCGAGACCTTCGCGGCCGATGGCGACGTCACCACCGGTCGGTCGGCTGTGGACTGTTCGCTGCTCACCGGCGAGCCGCGTCCGGAATCAGTGGAGGTGGGCGCGCGTGTATTTGCGGGGACCGTCAACCTCACGGGCAGGCTCACGGTGAACGTCACGCAAGCGGGCGAGATGAGCCGCCTCGGCGCGCTGCTGCGCTGCATGGAGGAGAGCGCGCGCCGCCGCGCGCCGGTGGTGCAACTCGCCAATCGCATCGCCGGGTGGTTTGTCGCGACGGTGCTCATTGTCGCCGCCGTGACGTACCTGTACGCCTTGCGGCACGATCCCGCCCGCGCGCTCGACAACGCCATCGCGTTGCTCGTGGTCACCTGCCCCTGCGCACTCGGGCTTGCGACGCCACTGGCCATCGCCGTCGGTATTGGCCGCGCGGCACGCCGCGGCATTCTCATCAAGGGCGGCGATGCCATCGAGGTGCTCAACCGGCCGGGACTCATCTTCCTCGACAAGACAGGCACGGTCACCGAAGGCCGCCTGCGCCTCGTGCGGTGGGAGGGGGCGGACGTCGTGAAGCCGCTCGTCGCC
Organism: Gemmatimonadota bacterium; assembly: GCA_023249305.1. Classification (GTDB taxonomy): domain Bacteria; phylum Gemmatimonadota; class Gemmatimonadetes; order Gemmatimonadales; family Gemmatimonadaceae; genus PNKL01. Next base: position 72,607 of record JAHFCU010000003.1, on the reverse strand, counting down.
GCGCTCGAGCGCGAGACGAATCACCCGATCGCGATCGCTGTGCAGCAGGCGTGGCCCATGGTCGAGATGCTCGAGGCGCGCGATGTCACGCAAACCGTGGGCGGCGGCATCGAGGGAACCGTGGCTGGCCGCCGCGTAGCCGTCGGCGCGCCGACGTTCGTGGCCCGACGCACCAGCGTCGCGGACGGCGCACCCGACGTGCGCATCGAAGCGTTCGCCGAGGAAGGACTCACACCCGTTTGGGTGGCGGTGGACGGCGCGCTCGTGGCGCGCGGCGGCTTCGGCGATCCGCTGCGCGACGACGCGCGTGACTCCGTTGATCGCCTGCGAGCCCTTGGCTGGCGCGTCGCACTTTTGAGCGGCGACCACCCCGTCGTCGTGCGAAGCACGGCACAGCGGCTCGGGCTAGAGTTGTCCGACGCCATAGGCGGCGCCTCACCAGAGGAGAAGCTGCGCCGCGTCGAGGAGGCGCGCCCGCGCGGCACGGTGCTCATGGTTGGCGACGGTGTTAACGACGCCGCGGCCATCGCCGCGGCCACGGTCGGTGTCGGCGTGCACGGCGGCGCCGAGGCGTCCATGAGCGCCGCGGATGTCTATCTCTCGCGTCCCGGCCTGGCGCCGCTCGTCGAACTTGTCGAGGGGGCGCATCGCACGATGCTCGTCATCCGCAACAACATTCTGTTTTCCATCGCTTACAACTGCCTCGGCGCGACTTTGGCGCTGCTCGGCATCCTCGACCCCCTTATTGCCGCCGTGCTGATGCCGATGAGCTCGCTGAGCGTCGTCTTCGCCAGCTGGCGCGGTCGCACGTTTGACGCTCGGGTTGCGCCCGCGGCTGCGATGGGCGCATCATCCGGCGTCCCCCGCGTGGAGCCGGCCGCATGAGCATCATGTACGTGATCCTGCCGGTGGCGCTAATCGTGGTGTTCATCGCGGTCGTCGCCTTCGTGTGGGCGGCACGGCGCGGCCAGTTCGACGATCTCGAAACGCCGCCGATGCGCGCGCTGCATGACGATCCCGGCGACGCGACGCCCAAGCCAAAGCCGTAGGCACAAGTGGTGCCTTTGTCGTTCGCCCTGCTCGGCCTTGCTCTCGCTCACTGCTGATTGCGCGAGGGCTAGCGCAACGCGCACAATCGCAGCTCCGTCGCCTGGCGCGCCCACTCTCTTGCATCGCCCGTCGGGGGGACCTATGCTCAAAGTGGCCCCTTCGCCGGGTCCGCCCCCGCGGTCTCGTGATGCGCTCAGAATTCATCTAGAACCGACGGATCGCGATGATGACGGAGAAGGCGTGGCAGCGCACGTTAGTCTGGGGAACGGCGGTGTTCATGGTGCTGCTGCTCGGTATGACCGTGGACTCGCTCCGTCAGATCAACGCCGGGCGCACTCCCCCCGTCACCGAGCAGGTAGCGCATGGCAAGTCAGTCTTCCAGCGGAAGAACTGCAACGATTGCCACACGATGTTCGGCATCGGCGGCTATTTCGCTCCCGACCTCACCAAGGTGGCAGACAGCCGTGACGCCGCTTGGCTGAAGGCGTTTCTCACCAATCCGGCCGCCGTCAAGCCGGGCACGACGATGCCGAACCAGCGGCTGGTTGCGGCTGATGTACTGGACCTGGTCGCGTTCCTTGACTGGGTGCGGCGCATCGATACCAATGGATGGCCGCCCCAGCCGCTGGGGAGCCTCGGCACCACAGCGGGACGGCCCGCGCCACCCGGCGCATTCCAGGCGAAGGGCTGCAGCGGCTGCCACATGATTGACGGCCGCGGCGCAGGTGCCCCGGGCCCCAACCTCTCGCACATCGGCAGCACGCCGTATGATGGGCTCGCCAATACACCCGAGTTTTTGGCGCGCTGGCTCGCGGACCCGCCGGCCATCAAACCGGGCACGCTGATGCCCAAGCTTCCCTTGAGCCCTGCGGAGCTGGACAGCCTCGTGCGCTATCTCGTCGCGCTGAGGTGAGGAGGAACGACTCATGACACCGCATTCGAGCGTCACGCACCGGTCGCAACTGGTGGCGCATCCCTTCTTCTTCGCGGCTGCGATCCTGTTCGTCCTCCAGGTCGTCTTCGGCCTCATCATCGCCGCGCAGTTCGTCTGGCCGACTTTCCTGATGGACACGCTGCCATTCAATTTCGGCCGTGCCAGCCACCTCAACCTGATGACCTTCTGGTTGCTGCTGGGCATCATGGGGGCGAGCTACTACCTCGTGGCTGACGAGACGGACACGGAGATCTTCTCCGTCCCGCTGGCCTGGGCCAACCTCGTGGTCCTGCTCACCGCCTGCGCCGGGGCGCTCTCGGCCTACTGGTTCGGTCATTTCGCGAGGGGGAAACCGTTCACCGAGGCGCCGATGCCGTGGCCGCTCCTGATAGCGCTCGGCGTCGTGCTCTTCCTCATTAACATCTTCGTCACGCTATTTCGGGCGAAGCGACGAAGCGCCATCACCTTCACATTGGCGTTCGGCATGGTGGGGCTCGCGCTCGTCTACCTCTTGAGTCTCCCGATCCACCGCAACCTCACGGTCGACTACTACTGGTGGTGGTGGATCATCCACCTATGGGTCGAAGGCACGTGGGAGATCATCGCCGCGGCGATCATGGCCTGGCTCCTTGTCAAGCTGGCGGACGCCGACCGGAGCAGGCTGGCGAAATGGCTCTACGCCGAGGTCGCACTTGTGCTCTTCACGGGAATCATCGGCATCGGGCACCACTACTACTGGATCGGCACGCCACGCTACTGGTTGCTATGGGGCGCCCTCTTCAGCGCCTTTGAGCCGGTCCCGATCGTGCTGATGGTGTGGGACACCTTTGCGCACATGAAGCGTCGCCACCCGGAGCCCGTGAACAATGTGACCTGGTACTGGCTCGGTGGCTCCGCCGTCGGGCACGTGGTGGGCGCGGGCGTTTGGGGCTTCGCTATGACGCTGCCACAGGTCAACAAGTGGACGCACGGCACCCAGGTGACGGCGTCGCACGGGCACTTCGCGTTCTTCGGCGCGTTCGCGATGCTGGTCATCGCGGCGGTGTACTACGTCGTGCCACGCCTCCGAGGGATGGAGCGTTTCGGGCAACAGCGCGCGATGTGGTCGTTCTGGCTCATGTGCATCGGAATGCTGGCGATGGTGACCGCGTTCACGATTGCTGGCGTTGTACAGACGTATCTTGTCCGCCTGTTGGGAATGGACTTTATAACCGTGCGGACCCAATACGTGAGCTTCTGGATCTTCTGGGTGTGGGCCGCCGGGCTCGTCGTGTTCCTGCCGGGCGTGCTGCTGTTTCTGTGGGACTTCCTGGCGGGCAAGCCGGCGGATCAGGCGCCGGCGCTCACCCCCGCATGAGGCATCGTGCATGAGCCCGCGGACATCAGCCTGAGATCTATGAGGTGGCGCCATGGGAACCAAGATGTCGATGGTTCAACGAACGCGTCGGCTTGCCGGGCCGATGCTCACGTTCCTGCTGCACGCGGAGGATGACACGCTCCGCGCGTTCGCCGCGAGCGCAAAGAGCGGCCGGGCAGCGAAGACGCTCGTGAAGCAAGGCTCTCAGCGTATCACGTTGGTGGCGCTGCGCAAGGGCACCGCAATGCCGCAGCACTTGGTGGCGGGCGCGGTGAGCGTCCAGACCATTCGAGGGTGCCTGAACGTCGGCACGAGCGGCGGGGAGGTGGAGATCCCGCAAGGTACCCTCGTCGCATTCGGGCCCGGCGTCGCTCATACGGCAACGGCGCTCGGCGACTGCTCAATCCTTATCACGGTTTCGATGCCGTAGCGCACGAGGGCAACAGGAGGATGTATGTGGTTGACGAGATGGATCGTGACGGGCGCCACCGTGCTGTTCGCGGTGGGGTGCAGCGGGGACAAGGCCCCCTCCCTCGACACTCGGACCGCGGTGCAATTGACGGCCGAGCAGCACAACGCCGTTCTGCTGGAGATGCGGACCATGCTGGCCTCCGTGAACGGCGCGCTCGGCGCGACCGCGCGCGGCGACAGCGTGGCCATCCGTGCGGCGGCGAACGCGTCAGGGATGGCGGTGGCAGCTGATCCAGCTCTCGAGAAACTGCTGCCGGCTGACTGGCTGAAGCTTGCCACGCAGACACACCAGGGTTTCGACAGCCTGGCGGTGGCCAGCGGCGGGGGGCGCGACACCGTGGTGGCGCGGCTCGGGCGCGTCACGACGGGCTGCGTGAGTTGTCACGCGATGTATCGTCTGACCACGCGCTGACTGGCGCGTGCCGATTCCCTGCAGCAAACGTGAGAGGTCAAGACGGGATGCACGACACGACGAACGAAAGGCAGTCCGGGACACTGCCCGCTGGGGAGGCGCTAGACCTGAACGGACTTGTCAGCTACCAGGAGGGTGCGGTCGTAAGCCGCACGCTGGTCAAACGGAACGGCGGCACGGTGACGCTCTTTGCATTCGACGCCGGACAGGCCCTTTCGGAGCACACCGCGCCGTTCGACGCTATCGTGTACGTGCTCGACGGCAATGCTGAACTGACCATCGGTGGCAAGATGGCCTCAACTCGGGCGGGACAGACCGTGCTGATGCCCGCGAATGTCCCCCACGCCATATACGCGCGGCAGCGGTTCAAGATGCTGCTGATAATGGTCCGCGAAGGAAAGGCCGCAGATTCGAGCTAAAGCCCGGCGAAGCAGCCGTTCGCTCACGGCACGGGCGGCGCCGCGCTGATGACGTTCGGCACGTTCTTCGTCCGCAGCATCGCATTGAACGCGGCGAGGTCCTTCGCCAGCAGCGCGTCCAATGCCGCAACGTTCACCTTGACCGCGTCCTTGAGGATTCCCTGCACCTCCACTTGTTGCGTCGTCGGGCGGAAATCGCCGCCCGAAAGCCCGCCCGCGAGGTATGAGAGGTTGGCCAGCAGCGCCGCCGCAAAGCGCACGCCGTCCTGACCGGTGCCGGTGAGCCGCAGGTCCACGAGCGGCATCTCGCCATCCGCCAGCTTGCCGCCCAGTGCGTCCGCCTCTCGCTTCACTTCGGCGTCTGCACTCACGCGTCGCACGGCCTCGAGCTGCGCGCGCACCAACTCGGCACGGGTGACTGCAGTGGCGCCCGAGTTCATGTCGGCGCGGATCGCCTCCAACATGCGCGCCTGCTCGGCGAGGTCCGCATCGTTGCCACCCGTGTTCGGGTCTTTCCGTACCTCGAGCGAGCGCGTTTGCTCGGCGCCGCCCACCGCAAGCTTGACGGTGTACGTTCCCGGCGCGACGAGCAGCGCGAGCCGCGATGTGCCCGGCGCTTCCCGGCCGTCAGGTCCCACCGTGATATACGGCGCGTACATCGGGCTCGTGTAAAGGCGCGTCTCCTTGCCCGGCTCGTCTCTCAGGTCCCACATCACGCGGTTGATCCCCGCCTTATTTGTACCGCGCAGCGTGCGCACCGTGCGCCCCTGCGCGTCGAGGATCGTGATCGCTGGCGCCTGTGCGGCGGGCGCCTTGAGCCAGTAGTTGATGTCCGCCCCGTACGCCGGGTCTTCACCCATTGTCGGGTCGTCATACGACGACGAGGGCGACGTGATGGTGCGGAAGCGATACGCCGCCCGCGGCACGAAGAGGTGCGCCGCCGAGTTTGCCACGTCGCTCGTGAGCTGCTGCAGCGGCCCGATGTCATCGAGGATGAAGAAGCCGCGTCCATAGGTGGAGATCACCAGGTCGTTGAAGTGCTCCTGCACCGCGATGCCCGAGACCGGCGCGCGCGGCAGGTCGTTCTGCAGCGGCAGCCACTGCTCGCCCGCATCGAAAGACACGTAGATGGCGTTCTCCGTGCCGAGGTAGAGCAGCCCACGGCGCACCGGATCCTCGACGATGACCTTGGCGTAGCTCAGGTTGTTCTTCGGCAGGCCGTTGGTGATCGTCTTCCACGTCCTGCCGTAGTCCGAAGTCTTGTAGACGAACGGGTCGCGGTTGTTCACTTGATGGAAATCCACCGTCAGGTACGCCGTGCCCGCGTCGTACTTCGACGGCGCGATGCTGCGCACCGATCCCCACGCGGGGAGATTCGGCAGGTTGGCCGTGACATTCGTCCACGTCGCGCCCGTGTCGCGCGTCACGTGCACGAGGCCATCGTTCGTCCCCGCCCAGATCAAGCCGCGCTCTTTGGCCGACTCGGCGATCGCGTACACCACCCCCGCGTATTCCACGCCGATATTGTCGGGCGTCAGTCCGCCCGAACTGCCCATGCGGCTCCGGTCGTTCAGCGTGAGGTCCGGGCTGATGAGCTGCCAGCTCTGGCCGCCGTCACGCGTGCGGTGGACGTGTTGGCTGCCCACGTAGATCGTGTTGTGGTCCCACGGCGAGATCTGCAGCGGCGAATCCCAGACGAAGCGGTACTTCACACCCGACGCCGGGCCGTTGGACTGCTTCGGCCAGATCTCGACCGTGCGGAACTGGCGGCGATTCTCCTCGAAGCGCACGACGATTCCACCCACCATGCCCGAACCGGACGCAGTGGACCAGATGACGTTCGGGTCGACTGGATCGGGCGTCGCCCAGCCGCTTTCACCGCCGCCCACCGAGTGCCACTGTCCGCGCGCAATCCGTCCGCCCTGCAGGCGGCCGTTGCTGGGGCCACGGTACGTCGGTTCGTCCTGCTTGTTTCCGTAGACGTTGTACGGAATCAGGTTGTCCGTCGTCACATGGTAGATCTGCGCATTCAGCAGCCGCTGACGGTACCATGTGCGCCCGCGATTCTGCGTGATTGACAACCCCTGGTCGTGCGCGACGATCATCCGGCTGGCGTTCGTAGGGTCAATCCAGATGTCGTGGTGATCGCCGCCCGGCGCCTGGCCACGCGGCACGGTCTCGATGGTACGCCCACCGTCAATCGTCTTCGAGTACGATGCAGTCAGGAAGTACGCTTCATTTTCGTCGTCCGTCGCGACAGCCATGCGCGAGTAGTAGTGCGCGCGGCCCATCACGTTGCGGTCGCGGCTAATGAGCGTCCACTGCCGGCCGCCGTCGTCGGATCGCCAGAGTTGACCGCTCTCCGTCGGCTCGCCGTTCCACGGGATGCCGTCACCCGTCTCGATCATCGCAAACACACGCTGCGGATTCGAGTTGGCGATTGCGATCGCGACCTTGCCGACGGGCTTGGCCGGAAGGCCGTTGCCCGTGAGTCGCGTCCATGTGGCGCCACCATCCCGCGAGACAAAGAGTCCGCCGCTAGGTCCGCCACTCGTGCGCCCCCAGGTGTGGATCTCCAACTGCCACATGCCCGCGAAGAGCATGCGCGGATTCGACTGGTCCATCTGGAGGTCCGAGCAGCCCGTGTTCTCGTCGACGAAGAGCACGCGCGTCCACGTGGCGCCGCCGTCAGTCGTGCGATAGACGCCGCGTTCCTGCTGCGGCCCGTAGGCATTGCCGAGCGCGCACACGAGTGCCGTGTTGGGATCCTGCGGATGCACGACGATGCGCGGAATGCGCGATGTCTTCTCGAGGCCCGTCAACGTCCACGTCTCACCGGCATCGGTGGATTTGTAGACGCCCTGTCCAATGGAGATGTGACTGCGAATGTGCCCTTCGCCGGTGCCCACCCACACGACGTTGCGGTCCGAGCGCGCGACTGCGATGGAGCCGATGGACTGCACGACCTGCCCATCGAAGATCGGCCGCCAGTTGGTGCCGCCGTCGGTGGTCTTCCACACGCCGCCAGATGCTGCGCCGACGTAGTACGTCAGCGGATCGCCAGGGATGCCGGCGGCAGCGGAGAAGCGGTTCCCCTCTGGACCGATCGTGCGCCAATGGAGGCCGGCCCACGCATCGGCGGACGGCACGGCAGCGGTCGCGGCGGGCGCTGGCTGAGAGGTGCGCCGACCCGAAGGTGTCTGCGACGCAAGTGAGAGCGTGGCGATCGGAAACAGAGCGACCGCAATGAACGGGCGGAGGCGTGTATGCATAAAAGATCCCGAGGTGGAGTGACTTCGAGAATCTGCGGCGCGCCAGATGAGGCGGTAAGGGCGAGGTGGGGCCCCGTTGAATGAGGCAACGCCGGCGCCCCCGGCCTCTCGCGCCGTGAATCCCCAATCGGCATTGTAGTCCTGTCTCCTCTCGTACGGCCGATCATGCGTTTCCCTGCCGATCTGTCGCCCCGTACTTCACGGACCTGCGCCGAGCCGCTGGTGCGCAAATCGCGCACGGCGGGCTCGCTCGCGGCCAACACACGGCCGAGCGTTCAGGACCCCTCCCAGACTCCGCGATGACGGACACGGCTAACAACCGCGCCCGGCTGCGTGTTTGAGGAGTTGGATGCGAGAGTCCACCCGCGAGCAGGCCCCCGACGCAGACGAATCGGCGTTGGTCGCCCGCGCACGGCGCGGCGATCCGGCGGCGTTCGATGCGCTCGTCCGTCGCCATCTCCCGGGTGCTCTCGTCGCCGCCGAACGGTTGTTGGGAGACCGCAGCGATGCGGAAGACCTCGTGCAGGACGCGTTCCTGCGCGCGATGGACCGCCTCCCGCTGCTTGATCCAGGGCGCCCGTTCGGGCCGTGGTTCTTCACGCTACTGCGCAATCTGGGCATCAACCAGCTGCGCGCCCGGCGGGTACGGCAAACCGAGCCAGAGCCGCTCGATGCCGCCTCGCCGGACGCGGCGCCGGATGAGGTTCTGATCCGACAGGAAGTGCGGGAGCGGTTCGACGCCGCGCTCGCGGCGCTGACGCCGCGGCAACGCGAGATCGTGATGCTGTTCGAAGTGGAAGGATGGAAGGGCGTCGAGATTGCCGAACACCTCGGCCTCACGCCCGAAAACGTGCGGTGGCACCTGCACCAGGCCAAGAAGAGTCTGCGTACAGCGCTGGCACCGCTGCGGGACGAGGGGAACGCATGAGCAACGATCAGTTCAACCCGACCGACGACTACCTCGCTCAGGATCCGCCGCGCGATCCGGCCCTCGGCGCGCTGCTGCGCGAGGAGCAGCTCCGCGAGCGCATCGTGATCGCCACACGGCGGCACCGGATGCAGCGCGTGGATACGCCGTGGTACGGATGGGTGGCGCGCTATGGTCGCGCCGCCGTACCGATCGGGATCGCCGCGGCGCTGATTGCGGCCGTGATCCTCAACCGCTCGGTGCGCAGTGAAGCCGAGGTCGCGGCGCAGGCCGCCGCGTCGAGTGACCTGCAGGGCGCCGTGGCCGGCGGGTCGCGCCGGTTAGTGACCGACGCGGTCGTCGGCCCGGATTCTACGGAGTTCCTCATTGCTATGGCGGTGGAGCGATGACCGACAACATCAATCTCAACGCGGCAGATGATACGGTGCCGGACGCACCGTCGCGCGCACCGCGACTGCTGGCCGTTCTCGTCCTGATCATCGTCGCTATCGCTGGCGTCGTCGCCGGCGTGACGCTCGAGCGCACCGTCCTGCGGCCGCGCATCTGGCCTTCGCGCATGGCGGCGCGTGGGGAGCGCCACCCCGCACCGCGCCGACCGAGCGCGATGCTCGGCGCGGACCTCAAGCTCACGGAGGAGCAGGCCGTGCGCATTGACACGCTCATCGAGCGACAGATGCACGGCTTCCGTTCGATTCGCCAATCCACGCAGCCTGCCATTGACTCGCTGATGGCGCAGACCAAGCGCTCCATGGACAGCATCCTCACGCCAACTCAGCGCGCCCTGCTCGATTCCGCGCGCGCACGGCGGGAGGCTGAGTTCCGGAAGCGCTTCCCCAACGGCGCGCCGCAGCGCGGGCCGGGCGATTGGGGCCGTCCCCCCATGCCACGACCGTAAACGACGGACCCGCCTCCCATGCGATCCAAGCTCTTTCTGGCCCTCGTCCTGCTGCTCGCGCCCCGGTTTGCCGAGGCGCAGGTCGGCAGCAGCACGGACATCATCACCGGCGTGGTGCGCAACACCGAGAATCGTCCGGTTGCCAACGCGCGCATCGAAGTGATGTCCATCGAGACGGGCACCACGCGCGTGCGAACAACGAACGACAAGGGTCAGTACACCCTGCTCTTCCCCGATGGCGGCGGCCAGTATCGCGTGACCGCACGCGCCATCGGGTTGCAGCCGGCCTCGGTGAGCCTGAACAGGCTGTCCGACGAAGACCGCCTCGTCGCCGATTTCCGCCTTTCGCCGACGACCCTCAGTGCGGTGATCGTGAGTTCGCGGCAGACCCCGCGACCGAACGAGAATCAGCCGACGCCGGGTAGTACGGAGCGCGCCCTCTCAGGAGAGCAACTGCTGCGCCTTCCGATTGACGCATCCGACCCGAACGCGATCGCCTCGCTCGCGGCCGGCGTTGTCGGCATCACGGGCACCGACACGTCGTCGGCCGGATTCTCAGTAGCCGGACAGCGCGCTGACCAGAACCTAGTGACGCTCGACGGTCTCTCATTCGGCGGTTCGGTGCCGGCCGAGGCCGTGCGCAGCACGCGCGTGATCACCAGCACGTACGATATCGCGCGCGGCCAGTTCACGGGCGGCCAGGTGGCGACCACAACGCGCGGCGGCACGAACGACCTGTCGGGTTCGCTCTCGTATGCGCTGCGCGACCCGGATCTCGAGTTCGCCACCGGCGACAACAGCGGCACGACGTTCAGCGGCGCGTACACGCAGCACCAGGTGAGCGGCGGGTTGGGCGGCCCCATCGCCAAGGACCAGACGTTCTGGTTCGCGAGTTTCCAGGTGCGTCGTCGCCTCGATGCGCTGCAGTCACTGCTCGGAGCAGGCCCGCAGGCGCTCGAGGCGCTGAATGTGCAGCCCGATTCGGCGGCGCGGTTCCTGAGCTTGCTGCAGCGCTACGGCCTGCCAGCGCGCAACGCGCTCGTTCCCGATGATCGGACGACGGACAACCTCACCGGAATCGTGCGCCTCGACCAGCAGCTGACGGAAGCGCATTCACTGTCCATCCGCGGCAACATTGCGGGGAGTCTGCTCGACGGCTTCCGCAGTTCGGCGCAGAGTGTGCCGACGCACGCCGGCGAGCAGAGGGGGAGCACGGTCGGCGGGCTTGCGTCGCTGTCGTCGGTGATGGGACAGTTCCTGAACGAGTTCAAGGGCTCGTATTCGCTCGACACGCGTGGCGCGAATCCGTATCTCCGGCTCCCCGAAGCGCGCGTCTATGTCGCGAGCAACCTCGCCACGGGCCAGTTGGGCCTCACCGGCCTCGACTTCGGAGGCAACGGCGCACTACCCAACGACAACGCCTCCACCGCGCTTGAGGTCACCAACGAAACGTCCTGGCTCTCCGGCGGCGGCAAGCATCGTTGGAAGCTGGGTGAACTCATCAACCGCTCCGGGTTCCGCACGACGGCCGGCGCGAATCGGTCGGGCAACTTCCAGTTCCAGTCACTCACCGACCTCGACGCAAATCGCCCGAGCCAGTTCACGCGGTCGTTCGCGCCGGCGCAACGCACCGGTGGTGCAGTGACGGCGGCGGTGTACTTCGGCGATATCTGGCGTCCCAATCGCGCGTTCCAACTCACCTATGGTATTCGCGGTGAAGGAAGCGGCATTGACGGCCAGCCAGCGTATAATCCGGACATTAGCACGAAGTTCGGCTTGCGCACCGATCGCATTCCATCGGACGTGCGCGTGAGTCCGCGCCTCGGCTTCACGCTCACCCTCGGCTTGCCGCCCGACACCGGACGTCGCGCGAACCGTCCGGGCGCTCAGGGCGGCGGCGGTGGCGAAGCGCGCGGTGGCGAAGCGCGCGGTGGCGAGGGTCGCGGCGGTGGCGGCGGTGGATTCGGTGGCGGCGGGTTCGCAGGCGGCCCCGGCGGCGGTGCCGGTGGCATGGGCGGCTTGCTCGGTATGCTCGGCGGACAGAACCCGCAGCAACAGCAGCCGCAGATTCCGCAGCCGTGGATTGTTCGTGGCGGCATTGGCGAATTCCGCGGGCGGGCGCCGACGCAGTTGTTCTCGTCGGCCATTGACGCCACGGGTTTGCCCGGCGGCGAGACGCAGCTCGTCTGCGTCGGTGCCGCGGTGCCGACGCCCGACTGGGCATCGTACCTGCACGACTTCTCGACCATCCCGACCACGTGCGCCGACGGCTCCGGTCCGAGTGTGCCACTGAGCCGCACGCGTCCCAATGTCACGGCGTTTGCATCGAACTTTGCGACGCCGCGTTCGATTCGCGGATCCCTTGGCCTCTCCAAGCGCTTCCTTCAGCGATACAACGCGAGCATTGACGCGACGTACTCGATGGGAACGAGCCTTTATGGCGTGACCGATCTCAACCTGTCGCAGGTGCCGCAGTTCCGGCTCTCGAGCGAGGGGAACAGACCGGTGTTCGTGCCGGCGTCAACGATCATCCCGACGACTGGCGCGACGACGCTCACGGCGTCGCGCATCGACCCCGCGTATGGCTACGTGTTCCTCGTGGCGTCGCCACTCGCCTCGCACACGACGCAGATCACGGCAAGTGTCAGCGGCAACTCGCTGCGCCAGCTCGTGTGGAACCTGTCGTACACGGCCACGCGATCCACCGACCAGTCGTCGTTCTCGGGCGGGAGCGCGGCCGGCGGTTTCTCTTCGGCGACCACGGCCGGCGATCCCGACGCGCTTCCCACGTGGACGAGCGACCTCGAGCGCCGGCACGGCATCAATGGTTCAGTGACGTGGCTCGCGCGGCCATGGCTCGACGTCACGGGCGTGCTGCGTGTGCAGTCCGGCCAGCCATACACACCGCGTGTGGCCGGTGACATCAACGGGGACGGCGCGCGCAACGATCGCGCGTTCATCTTCGACCCGACGTCGGCCGGCGACACTGCGCTGTCGAACGGCATGCAGCGCCTGCTCGCCGAGGCGCCTGGCGCGGCACACCGCTGCCTGCTCGCGCAAATCAACAGCGTCGCCGGCCGCAATAGCTGCCGCGCCCCGTGGACCACGTCGCTCGACCTGCAGCTCAACTTCCGCCCGCAGCTGGGCGCTACCATCGGCCGCCGCCTGCAACTACAGGTGGGGCTCAACAATCCGCTGGCCGGTCTCGATCAGCTGCTGCACGGCGCCGACCACCTCCGTGGATGGGGCCAGCCCGCATTCGTGGACAACACGCTGCTCTACGTGCGCGGCTTCGATCCCGTCGCGAATCGGTTCCGATACACCGTCAACGAGCGCTTCGGCAGTAACGCGCTCGCGCGTTCGGCCCTGCGCAATCCGTTCCAGATCTCGCTGACCGCGCGTCTGCAGGTCGGCGTGGACCGCCAGCGCCAACTGCTCGAGGGCATGTTGAACGCCAGCGGCAACAACAACCGGCCGGCGATGGACTTCCGCGCCATCGTGCGCCGCCTCGCGCCGAATCCGGTCACGCCGCTGATGGACATGAAGGACATCCTGAAGCTGACCCCCGCGCAGATCGCGACGATCAAGGCAATCGGCGATTCGCTGGACGCGAAGACTCAGGATATCACGAAGCGCGTTGAGGCGGAGATGAAGAAGCAGGAGAAGAGCGGCGGCGATTTGCAGACGCTCTTCCCCAAGCTCCAGCCCATCCTGCAGGAAGCGCGCAACAACTACCTGCAGGCTACGCAAGCCATTCAAAAGACGCTGACGGCCGACCAGTGGGCGGAGGTGCCCGAGTCGGTGAAGAATCCGTCCCTGCGACCGGGCGGCGCTCAGGGGGGACGACGGCCCGATGGAAGCACCGGCGGCGCCGGCGGCGCTGCTGGCGGAGCGAGCGGCCGTCGGATTCCGTAGGCCCTAGGGCGGCCGGCGGGCTGCTTCTGGGTACACCACGGACGGTCACCGTTCGTAAATTGCCCATCCGCTGATCGCCTTTCTCTCTCGTCTACTTTCCGCCCCATTCAATGTCTCTTGATCGCACGGCTGCCTGGACTCTCGTCTGCGAATGGACGCAGAGCGAATCGCTCCGCAAGCACATGCTCGCTGTCGAGACGGCGATGCGCGCGTATGCGCGCAAGTTCGGTGCGGATGAGGAGACCTGGGGTCTCGCCGGCCTGCTTCACGACTTTGACTACGAGCGGTTCCCCAACGACGCACACTCGGCCACCGATGAACATCCGTCGCATGGCGTGCGGCACCTGCGCGGCCTTGGCGTCTCCGAGGAGATTTGCGCCGCAATCATGGGGCACGCCGCCTACACCCACTCGACGCGCGAGTCCTCGATGGCCAAGTCGCTCTTTGCCGTGGACGAGTTGTGCGGCCTCATCACGGCAGCCACGTACGTGCGGCCCAGCAAGAGCATTCTCGATCTCGAGCCCTCGTCCGTGCGAAAGAAGATGAAGGACAAGGCCTTCGCCCGGGGTGTTTCGCGCGAGGACATCTTGCACGGCGCCGCGGAACTGGGCGTTGCGCTCGACGTGCACATTGCCTTCGTGGTCGAGGCGCTGAAGGCCAACGCGGTGCCCCTCGGACTGGCGGGGGCTTAGGTGCGCCCTGTTGCGTCAACGTTCTCGGCCCGTCGCGCGTCTCAAGGGGTGCCCCTCCAGACGAGACGCGATGAACACCATTGCCCTGCGTCCGGCGTCCGTGACGCTGTCCGGCTACATCCGCCGACGCGTGACGACGCCTGACCGCCCCGACGACGAGAAGGCGCTCGTGCTTTCCGCCCAGCGCGGTGAGCTCGAGGCGTTCTCCGAATTGGTGCGCCGCCACCAGCGGCGGGCCTATGCGGTGGCGCGCGCAATTGTGATGACGCACGAGGATGCGGAAGACGCGGTGCAGGATGCGTTCCTCCACGCCTACCGCGCCCTGCACCGCTTCCTACCCGACCAAGCCTTCGGCGCGTGGCTGCATCGCATCGTCGCCAACGCGTCGCTCGACATCACGCGCCGGCGGAAGGTGCGCGATGCTGACGATCTGCCCGAGACCATCGCTTCACCGTTCCGCGATCCCGCGGAATCTGACGAATTGCGCCTGCGTCTGCGGGCGGCACTCGAGCGCCTGCCCGAGCGGCAGCGCGCGGTGATCGTGCTGCACGATGTGGAAGGATTCAAGCATTCCGAGATCGGCAAGCTACTTGGCATTCCTGAGGGGACGGCACGATCTGACCTGCACTATGCGCGGTCTGCGCTGCGCCGGCTTCTTGAACAGCTGCGGAGTTCCCAATGACCAATGACCACACGCCGTTGCACCTTGTGTCCGACGAGGGTGATGCGGAACTGACGACCGCCCTGCGGCAGATGTACGCCGCACCCGACGCGCCCGGATACTGGAGCGCGCTGGAGCAGCGCATCATGGACCGCATCGCCGCGGGCGAGTCGCTCGACTTCTGGTGGGCCGTGCCCACGCAGTGGGTGCGCCTTGGCTTGATCGCTGCCGGCTTCGCCCTCATCGTTGCCGGTTCCCTCTTCCTGCGCTCGCGCGCCGAACAGCGCGAGATGGCGTATGAGTCGGTTGTCGGCCCAGCCGCCAGTGGCCCGACCATTGCCATTCGCGAAGGGCAAACTGATCGGCAGACCACCTACAACTACATCAACGGGCGGTAGCGCGCCGCGCTCCCCTCTCCTGAACATTCCATGACGCGAACCAAAGAACTGGCCTTGGCGTTCTACCTCGCGGCGGCAGTGGCTGGCGCCGCGGTCGGTGTCGCCGTTGATCGGCTGCTGCTGGCCAACAGCACCACGCGGACGTCCGGCCGTGCCATGCGGGACCGGTTTGCCAAGGATCTGAAGCTCACAACGGATCAGCGGTCCGCCGTGGATAGCATTCTCGATTCGCGGTTCCGGGCGGAGTCGGTCGTCGTCGTGCCCATTCGTTCGCAGCTCGACTCGATCCGCGCCTTCGCGCGGCAGAAGATCTCGGCGGTCCTCACGCCGAACCAACAGCGCGTGTATGAACAGATGCAGCGGGACCAGAAAGCCCGCGCGCAGGAGAAGAAATAGGACATGACGCGTGTTTCCTTGTTCTTGATCGCCGTGCCGTTCGCCCTCGCCGCCCAGCAGCCGGCGGGCGATGGCGCACGCCCCATTCCGCTGGACGAGGCCGTGCGCCTCGCGCAGCGCAACAACCCGGCGGCCGTCACGGCGCGCAACGCGCTGCGCACCACCAGTGCCGCCGTGCGCTCGGCGTATGGTCAATACCTGCCCTCGCTCTCCGCCAACGGCTCCGGCTCACGCCAAGGCGGCGAGACGTTCTTCCAGGGAAAGCTGGTGCCGTACAGCGGCGTCCCGTGGTCGTACTCGCGTGGGCTTTCCACCAACCTCGAGCTCTTCGACGGCGGCCGCCGCTGGTACAACCTCAAGTCGGCGCAGGCCAATGTTGACGCGGCCGATGCAAGCGAGACGTCCCAACTCTACAACGTGGCGCTACAAGTGAAGCAGCAGTACTTCGCCGTGCTCGCCGCTCGCGAGAGCGAGAGCGCCGCCCGGCGGCAGCTCGAGCAGGCCGCCGAACAGCTCAAGTCGTCGACGGCGAAGGTTCACGCCGGCGCGGCCACGAAGAGTGATTCGCTGCGCAGCGCCATCCAGGTCGGCAACGCGCGGCTCGCACTGCTCACCGCGCAGAACAACTTGCGCGTCGCGAACGCCGCCCTCTCGCGATTGATCGGCTCCACGGACGTGGTCACCGCCACGCCGGCCGATACCGCAGAGATGGGTCGCATCGTGCTCGACAGTGCAGCCCTCAACGCGCTGGCCATGCAGGGTCCGACCGTTCGCTCCGCAGAAGCTGCGCTCGTGTCGGCGCAGGCCGCCCGCAGGGCCTCGCGCACCCCGTACCTGCCTACCGTCTCCTCGTCGTACAGCTTGAGCGGCAACAACACCGCCGAAACGTTCGACTTCGGCAGCGGCCGCATCCCCAAGCAGACGAGTTTCCGCCTCACGTTGAGCTGGACGCTGTTCAACAACTTCACGCGGGAAGAGAATCTCATGCGGTCGACTGTGGCGGAGGACAACGCCATGGCCGCGCTGCGCGACGCGAAGCTCGCGCAGCAGCAGTCGCTGGTGCAGTACTTCGGTGCCTTCCGCACCGCCGAGCAGCGTGTCGCCATCCAGCTGGCCACCGTCGACGCGGCCGAGGAGGACCTGCGCGTGCAGCAGCAGCGGTACGCCCTCGGCGCCTCCGTCCTGCTCGACCTGCTGACCTCGCAGACGACGCTCGACCAGGCTCGTGCCGCGCTGATTCAGGCGCGCTACGACGCCCGCATCGCCAAGGCCCAGGTTGAGGCCCTCATCGGCCGCGACCTCAAGTGACCAGACACCGACCGACGTCCCATTCGGAGCACCTCGTGAATCGCCGATTCCTCTTTGCCCTCGCCGCGCTGTCGACTCTTGTCGCCTGCAGCAAGAAGTCCGAAAAACCGATCGCGATCCAGACCGCCCCCGTCACGCGCCGCGACGTCGTCGTGGACGCCACCGCCACCGCAATCATCGAGCCGATCACGGTTGTTGAGGTGAAATCCAAGACGGCGTCGGGTCAGATCACGAAGATGACCGTCGAAGTCGGCTCGAACGTCAAGCCCGGTGATCTCATCGTCCAGATCGACACGCGCGACCTCACCAATGCGGCGGAGCAGTCGAAGGCCGACTTCGACGCGGCGCAGGCAAAGCTGACCACGTCCACGGCGCAGAAGAAGCGCTCGGACGAGTTGTTCAAGCAGCGCATCATTACCGCCACCGAGAATGAAACGGCAAACCTTGACTACGCCAATTCGCAGGCGTCGTTCGTTCGCGCCAGGACGGCGCTTGACCTCGCACAGCAGCGTCTCGAGGATGCCACGGTGCGTGCCCCCGTGCTGGGAACGGTCATCGAGAAGACGGTCTCGCTCGGTCAGGTCATTCAGGCTGGCACATCGTCCGTCGGCGGCGGCTCCACCATCCTCAAGATGGCGGATCTGTCGCTCGTCCGCGCGCGGGCGCTCGTCAACGAGACCGATATCGGACAGATCGTGAAGGGACAGGAAGCCACGGTGACGGTGGATGCCTTCCCCGACCGCCCGTTCCACGGCAAGGTCGAGAAGGTCGAGCCGCAGGCTGTCGTCCAGCAGAACGTGACGATGTTCCCCGTGCTTATTTCACTCAGCAATGAAGACGGGCTGCTCAAGCCGGGCATGAACGGTGAGGCGTCCGTGCTCGTGGATCGCCGCACGAGCGTGCTCGCAATTCCGAACGACGCCATTCGCAACGTGCGTGAAGTCCAAACGATCGCGCCGCTCCTCAACCTCAATCCCGACAGCGTGCGCGCGCA
This sequence comes from Gemmatimonadota bacterium, assembly GCA_023249305.1. Taxonomy (GTDB): domain Bacteria; phylum Gemmatimonadota; class Gemmatimonadetes; order Gemmatimonadales; family Gemmatimonadaceae; genus PNKL01. The sequence continues at coordinate 54,505 of JAHFCU010000003.1, read as the reverse complement.
GCTTCGGTCGAGCATGGGCGGCGGCTTCGGCGGATTCAATGGCGGTGGTCAGGGCGGCAACCGCGGCGGCCAGGGTGGCACTCGCGGCGGCCAGGGGGGTCAGAGCGGCCGCCCGCAAACCAGCAACGGTGAAGTGGACCTTCTCCCGCAGAGCGCTGATCGCCAAGGGGGAGGCGGTTTCCAGCAAGTCGAAGTCACCGATGCCGATTGCCAGAAGGTGACCGAGGCGCTCAAGAAGCAGCCGGCGGTGGCCAAGCAGCTCGATGCCATGCGCGAGCAGCTGCGCAATCCGGACGCCGATCGGCGCGCGATGTTCACGCAGATGCAGGAGCTGTACACAAAGCTCGGTGTTGACTCGCGCATCGCGGGCGGGTGCCGCCGCCGCGAAGGCGGCAATGGCGGCGGTATGGGCGGTGGTATGCGTGGAGCGGGGGGTGGCGCGGGGGGTGGCACGGCCGGCGGTCGCTCGGGTGAACGCACCGGTGGCCGCGCAGGCGGAGCGCAAGCCAGTGGCCAGAGCAGCCGCGGCGACCAGCCTGGTCGCGCCGTCGAAGTGCCGCAGGCGCCGGGCTTGCGCAACCGCAGTCGCTCAGGCTTGGTATTCGTGCTCAAGGCTGACTCCGCGTGGGAGCCTCGCGTCGTTCGCCTCGGTGTGGCGAACTACGACTACACCGAAGTACTCGATGGACTCAAGGAAGGGGAGCGCGTCGCGCTCCTCTCCGCGGCGGCGATGCAAGCGCAGCGTCAGGCGGCCAATGATCGTGCCCGCCAAATGATGGGCGGCGGCAGCCCGCTCGGCGGCGCCTCGGGTGGCCCGGGTGGCGGACGTGCGCCGGGCGGCGGCCCAGGTGGCGGCGGTCAGCCGGGCGGCGGTCAGCAGAGCGGCGGCGCGACGGCTCGTCCGCGGGGCTAAGCGATGCTCTTCGGCGAAACCATCATGGTCGCGCTGGGCGCACTGCGTGCGAACAAGCTGCGCTCGCTGCTCACGATGCTCGGCATCGTGATCGGTGTCGCCGCGGTGATCGCCGTGGTCGCGCTCGGCCGGGGCGCGCAGAAGGCTGTCAATGACCGCATTGCGGCCCTCGGTACGACGTTGCTTACGGTGAGTCCGGGCCAGGCCATGGGCCAGGGCGGCGTGCGCACGGGGTTCGGCAGCGCCCGCCTGACGCTCGAGGATGCGAAAGCGCTCGAAGATCGCGGCGAGAATATCCTCGCCGTGCAGCCCGAGATGTCGGGCAATCTGCAGGTCCAGTATCTGAACAAGAACACCAACACGCAGATCGTCGGCGTGACCTCGAACTTCCCTCAGGTGCGAAAGTACGAGATGGCGGCTGGACGGTTCTTTACGACCGCCGAGGATAACTCGCGGCAGCGTTTGGCCGTCGTCGGTCCGACGGTGATTGAGAACCTTGGCCTGCAGACGGCCGAAGCGATCATCGGTGAGAACGTGCGCATACGCGGCATCCAGTTCACGGTGGTTGGCGTGTACAAGTCAAAGGGCCAGGCCTCGCCATTCAACAACCCGGATGACCAGGTCCTGATCCCGATCACGACAGCGCGATTCCGCGTGCTCGGGCAGAACCGCGTGCGCTCTATCAGCGTGCTGTCGCCGTCTGAAGACGACATCCCCGAGACGATGGCGGAGATTCAGAAGATCTTGCGCCGCGAGCATCACCTGCGCACCGGCAAGGACGACGACTTCAACACGCGCTCGCAGGCTGACTTCCTCAACACGCTCGGCGAGACGACCGCGGTCTTCTCGCTCTTGCTCGCGGGCATTGCGACCGTGTCGCTGATCGTCGGCGGCATCGGCATCATGAACATCATGCTCGTCTCCGTCACGGAGCGCACTCGCGAGATCGGCATTCGCAAGGCGCTCGGCGCGACGCGGCTGAACATCATGTTCCAGTTTCTCGTGGAGGCCGTCGTGCTCTGCCTCGTCGGCGGCGCGATCGGCATTCTCGTCGGCACCGGCGGCGCCACGGCCTTCACAAAGGTCATGGGATGGACTACGGAAGTCGGATCCACCGCGGTCGCGCTCGCCTTTGGATTCTCCGCTGCGGTCGGCGTGATCTTCGGCGTTTATCCCGCGCGTCGCGCAGCAATCATGGATCCCATCGTCGCGCTCCGCTACGAGTAGGCGACGGTCAGCGCCCGTCGCGGCGGCGCACAAGGCGCGGCTAAGGCCTTCGCCTGGTCTCGACCATACCGCGTGTGACGAGCCGAAATCCAAACGGAATCTCGACGAGTTGGCGTACTTTCCTGTCGCCCATCGTCGCGGGACGGAACTTCATCCGCGGTAGCGCGTCTCGCACCGCCTGAGCGAACAGGCGATGTGAGGTCTCGACGATGCGAAACGACTCCGCCTCCGCCCGCCCGGTGGTGTCCACGACGAAGCGCACAAGCGCCGACCCCTCGATCCCACGCAACTCGAGGATCCGAGGGTAGATCGGAACGGCGCTCTCTGGATCCCGCGCCGCGGCGGTGTCCACATCCAGGAGCGTGAATGCGTTCTGCGCGACCGCCTCGACCGCGAGGGGCAGCGTCGCGGACTTCTCGTCCTTCGGCAGCGACATCTCGCCAAGCAACGGCAATCGCTCCACCGAGGTGACCGACAGGACTGGTTGTGGCGGGGTACGCACTCGCTGCTCGCCCCACCGCACCGACTGGGCCTGCGGCTCCGGTGCGGGGCGATTCGGCGGCAGCAAGTACTTGATGGCGGTCGAGATGACCGTCTCCTGCGTCGAACGCGACGGCTCCAGTACCTGCTGCGCCCCCGAGACCAGCGACAGCACGAAGGCCGTGTGGACGGCTAGGCTGACGCCCGCGCCGAGCGGCACGCGTTCCGGACTTCGGGGTGGATGCTGCAGCAACTCAAACACGAACGCTCCAAGGTCAGTCAATAATTGTCGTTTCGTGAACGACGAAACAACGCCGCTCGCGATGTTAGTCCCCCCGCAGAGGTTGAGGGGCCGGACGATCCATCCCCCCCCGACGAACAACGCGCTCCTCTTGCATTTCGATATATCGACGTTATATCTTAGACATATCGGAAAAGGTTGATCGCGTCACTGCACAAGGAGAACGCAATGAGATTCGGCGCACATGGATCAGGTTGCCGAGGTGCCGGCCGAGGCTGGAGCGGCCTCGGCATTGATTCGGAGTTCGCAGCGTTTGTCGGGAGAATGGCGGGACACTTGCGTGGCAGGCCTTTTCGCGGCGGGAGGTTCTTCGGCCACGGCGACCTGAAGTTGGTGATCCTCTCGCTGCTTGAGGAGCGGCCTCGGCATGGGTACGACATCATCAAGGCCATCGAAGAGAAGTCGGGCGGCATGTACCAGCCGAGTGCTGGCACGGTGTATCCAACGCTCACGTTGCTCGAAGAGATGACTTTCGCGCGCTCGAGTGCCGACGAGAGCGGCAAGCGCGTGTATGAGATCACCGAGGCGGGACGAGCGCACCTCGCAGAGCATCAGGTAATGGTGGACGATATCTTCTCGCGCATCGCGCGCGCTGGCGCTGGCCTGTCGAGCGATGCCATGCAGGAAATGAACCGCGCGTTCGGCCGCATGGCGCGCGCCGTCTACTCGCAGGCTTCTCATCGGCTCGACGACCATGAGTTCCTGCGCGGCATCGCGAAGATCCTCGAGGATGCCACGTCGGCCGTCCACACACTGGAGACGCACAAGTAGGGGTTAGGTGGCTGGACGCCACCGGTGAGCGCCATAGTTTACAACGGGTCGCGCATGATGCGCGGCCCGTTTTGCATGGGTGGCCGACTGGGCACCCGTGTCACCCGTGAAATCCCTGGGGCGGTGCCCCGCGAAAATATGCCGGCTGATTTACCCAGCCCAACTGCGTCCTCCGACCCATCCGGCACGGCGCCCAGCGGTGTGACGGGGCAGCAACTGACGCCCCCGCACGATCGGCACTACGTCGAGGCAAACCCGACTGGGCGACGACTTGGCCTCCTGACGTTGACGGCGCTCGGCGTCGTCTTCGGCGACATCGGCACGAGCCCACTGTACGCGCTCAGGGAGTGCTTCAAGCCGGAGTACGGGCTGACCCCCACGCCCGACAACGTCTATGGCGTGCTGTCGCTCATCCTCTGGTCGCTGATCCTCGTCGTCAGCTACAAGTACATCGGCTTCATCATGCGCGCGGACAACCGCGGCGAGGGCGGCATCCTCGCCATGCTCGCGCTGATCATCAAGGAGGATTCGGAACGGCGTCGAGGCCGCGCGGTGCTGATTGCGCTCGGCATCTTTGGCGCTGCCCTGCTGTACGGCGACGGCGTGATCACGCCGGCGATTTCGGTGCTCTCCGCCATGGAAGGGCTCACCGTGCGCAACCCCTCGTTCGACGTCGCCGTCGTGCCGTTGACGCTCGTCATCATCGTCATGCTGTTTGCCGTGCAGCGGCATGGAACGACGCGCGTTGGTTCTGCATTCGGACCGCTCATGGCGCTCTGGTTCGTCTCGATCGCCAGCCTCGGGCTCACCCAAGTGGTGCGCGACGCGCACATCCTCTCGGCTATCAACCCGATCTGGGCCGTGCGCTTCTTCGCGCTGCACGACCTGCACGCAGTGACGGTGCTCGGCGCGGTCGTGCTCGCAGTCACGGGCGCCGAGGCGTTGTATGCCGACATGGGCCACTTCGGACGCAAGCCGATTCGCACCGCGTGGTTCTGGCTGGTCTTCCCTGCATTGCTGCTCAACTACTTCGGGCAGGGCTCGCTGATTCTCGGCGACCCGGCGGCGGCGGAAAACCCATTCTACAATCTCGCGCCGCGCCTGCTGCTGCTACCCATGATCGCGCTTGCCACGCTCGCCGCGATCATCGCCTCGCAGGCGCTGATCTCCGGCGCGTTTTCGCTCACGCAGCAGTGCATCCAGCTTGGTTACAGCCCGCGCATGTCCATCGTGCACACGTCGGCCAAGGAGTACGGCCAGATCTTCGTGCCCGAGGTGAACTACGCGCTTGCGTTCGGCACACTGCTGGTGGTGCTCGGCTTCCAGTCGTCCTCGGCGCTCGGAGCCGCATATGGCATCGCCGTGACCGGCACGATGACCATCACGACGATTCTCTTCTTCGTGATCTCATCGCGCCGCTGGCAATGGCCGATGTGGAAGGTTGCAGCGCTGACGCTGCTGTTCATCGGCGTGGACCTCGCATTCCTGAGCGCCAATGCCATCAAGATCGAGCACGGCGGCTGGGTGCCGGTGCTTATGGCCATCTCGCTCTTCGTGTTGATGACCACGTGGAAGCGCGGGAAGTTGATCCTGCGCGAGCGGCTGCAGGAAATCACGATGCCGCTCGACGCCTTCCTCAAGAGCCTCTCCTCCGGGAAGATCCTCCGCGTGCCCGGCACGGCGGTCTTCATGACGTCCGAGGCGGCTGGCGCGCCGGTGGTGTTGCTGCATCACCTTAAGCACAACAAGGTGCTGCACGAGCAGGTCGTCCTGCTGTCCATCACGACAGCCGAGGTGCCCGAGGTGCGCGACGACGAGCGCGTGGAGATGGAGCGGCTCGAACACGGCTTCGTGCGCGCCACGGCGCATTACGGCTTCATGGAGTCGCCTGACGTCACGGAAGTGCTGGGGCTTCTGCGGCAGCGCGGGCTGAAGGCGAAGCCGATGGAGACGAGCTACTACTTGGGGGCCGAGCAGTTGATCCCGCGCCAGAAGGCCTGGAAGGAAGGTGGCATGACCATGAGCATCTGGCGCAAGAAGCTGTTCGCCGTGATGTCGCGCAACGCGGTGTCGGCCGCGGCGTTCTTCCAGCTGCCGCCCAACCGCGTGGTGGAGCTCGGAACGCAAATCGAGTTCTGATGTACGCGGGTGTCGACCGATTCGCGCTGCGGGGCGCGTGGCGACGCGCCTCGTGTTGCGTTAATGGCGCCGCGCGCCACGGATAGGTGGCCCCGGCTTCCTCCTGAATGCAATTTCGAGGACTTCTTCTCCCTAGCCACATCCGCCATGCGCCGACTATTCGCCTCCGCTCTTCTGCTCCTCGCCGCGCTCCCGCTCGCCGCGCAGCGACCGAGTGCCGATTCGCTTCGCGACGACGCGAAGTTCTCGTTCTATGCCAAGGGCCCGTACCGCGCGACCGTGCCGAAGCCCGACGATCTGCTCGGCTACGGCATTGGCACTTGGCACACGCAGTACGCGTCGCAGGAGCGCGTACTGCTCGCCATCGCTGGCGCGGCGACCGACCGCGTGCGCGTCGAAGAGATCGGGCGCACGAACGAGAAGCGCACGATGCGCATCTACGTGGTCTCAAGTCCCGAGAACATCGCCCGGCTCGACCAGATTCGCGCTGATCTCGACCGCATCGCCGACCCGCGCGGCGCGAGTGCCGCGGAACTTGATGCCGCCGCGGCCCGCACGCCGGCGGTGGTTTGGTTCAGCGGCTCCGTGCACGGCGACGAGGTGCCCGGTTTCGAAGCCTCGATGGCGCTACTCTATCACTTCGCCGCCACGGAGGATCCCAAGACGCTGGCGCTGCTCAAGGATGCGATCGTGATCATCAACCCATCGTCGAATCCGGACGGCCACGAGCGCTTCTCGGTGTGGTCCAACTCCATCGCGGTCGGCAGCCCGGAGCGCCCAGGTCTTGAGCAGCAGCGCGGCCAGCCGTGGACCATCAGCGGGCGCTACAACCACTATCGGTTCGACATGAACCGCGACCTGATTGCGACTACGCAGCAGGAAGTGCGCAACATCGTGGGTGGCATGCTCCGCTGGCATCCGATGGTCACGGCTGACCTGCACGGCTACACGGTGCAGTACTACATGGCTCCGGCCTCGCGGCCGATCAACGGCAATATCAGCGGCTGGCCCAATAAGTGGAACGAAGTCGTGGGTGCGGGTAATGCGCGCGCGTTCGACGAATTCGGTTGGCTCTACTACGTGCGCGACCAGTTTGACCTGTACTACCCCGGCTACTACGACACATGGCCAGCCCTCACGGGAGCCACCGGCGCCACGTACGAGACCGACGGCGGTCCGTCACTCCTCAAGCGCCGCGATGACGGCACGCTGCTCTCGCTCCGCGACGGCATCGCCAAGCACTTCACCGCCGCCATCGCCACGTTCGAGACGACCGCCGCGCGCGCCACGGAGCGCGTGAAGGACTACCTCTCCTTCCGGCAGTCCGCGGTTGCCGACGGCAAGGCGCAACCGATGAAGCGCGTCGTCTTCGCGCCGGGGAGCGACCCGGCGCGCGCGGCCGAGCTTGCCGCGGCGCTGCTGCGCGGCGGTGTGGAGGTGCACCGCCTCTCGCAGCCCCTCACCAGTGCAAAGACGCATGCGTACAGCGACGACGCCGTCGCCCCGCGTACCTTCCCGGCGGGATCGTTCGTCGTGGACATGGCCCAGCCGCAGGGCCGCCTCGCCAAGGCCGTGCTCGAGCCCGATCCGGCACTCGATCCCGTCTTCGCAAAGCGCCAGCTCGAGCACTTCAAGCGGAACATCGAGCGCGGCAAGAACGCCGGCGGCGAGGACTACGAGTTCTACGACATCACCGCGTGGGCGCTGCCGGTGGCCTTCGGCGTGGATTCGTGGTGGACCGAGGACGCTGCGCCGATGACGGGCGACAGGCTCGCTCTTCCAGGCGAGCCGGCACCGCGCGTGAACGGTGAGGTGCTTCCCGTGGCCGTGCGCGGCGGCATCGTGGAGGGTGCGGGCGCCAAGTCGGCGTATCTCTGGCGCAATGACCGCGCCGGTGCGTCGCGACTCGCCGGCCAACTGTTGCAGGAGGGGTACAAGCTCGCGATTGCCAGCGAGCCGATCCAGACTGGCAAGGTGGATTGGCCGCGCGGCACGTGGGTGGCGCGTGTTTCACGCAACGACGGCACGCTGGCCGCGCGGATTGATGCATTAGCGAAGGCCGCCGGCGTGGAAGTGGTCGGCGCTAACACCGCCTTCCCAGAGACCGCGCAGTTCGGCACGGGCTCCGGAAGTACTGTCGCCGTTCGTGAACCCAAGATCGCCATCGCCGCTGACCAGGGCATCGGCCTTGGCGCGTACGGCGCAATTTGGTGGAGCTTCGAGCAGCGCTACGACATCAAGTTCACGCCGGTGGCGCTCGCGTCGCTCGGCGGCGATTTGTCGGCGTTCAGCGTGATCATCATCCCTGACGGCGGCGTCAATTCACTCGGCAAGGGCGCGAGTCTGAAGACGTGGATGGAGCGCGGCGGAACGCTCATCACGATGGGACGCGCCACGTCGTGGGCGGCGCGCGAGGAGACCGGCATGACGACGGCGCGCATCCTCGCCGACAGCAGTAAGGACGACAAGAAGAAGGACGAGGCCCCGGTCGCCGCGTCGGATTCGCTGCTCGCCATCAAGAGTCCAAGCGCCAACCCCAACGTGCCGCAGTCCGTACCGGGCACGCACTTCGACGCGGTGTTCGACCTCACGCACTGGCTCACTCTCGGCGTCGAGAAGCAGCGCACGACGGTGCTCGTGGACGGCGACGCCTTCCTCAAGCTGTCCAAGGAGGGCTCGAACGTTGCCGTCTTCCCCGTGACTGGCCCGCTCAAGCGCGCCGGGTTCGCATTCCCCGACAACACCGAGCGACTGCTCAAGGGCACGGCGCTCGTCGTTGAGGAGAAGGTTGGGCGCGGCCATCTCGTGATGTTTGCGAACGATCCGATGTTCCGCGGCTGGTGGCGCGCCTTGGATCGCGTTGTCATGAACGCCGTGCTGTTGGGCGCGTCGTTCTAGGCACAGAGAACAACAGAAAACAACAGAGTACAACAGAGACATCTAGCAGAAGCAACGAGGGGTGGCACCGTACGGTGCCCACCCCTCCGTTGCATTCCGATGTCCTCCGCTTCTCGCTGCTGTTCTCGAACTACATCCTCACCGTCCGCACCGTCCGCAGATTCACCCGCGCTTCCTGCAGCTGCTTGCGCGCCTCCTCAAGCGCCTTCTGCGTCTCCGCGCGCACGCGGGGCATTTCGATCTTCATGACCCGCTCGATTTCCTGGCGCGCGGCGTCCAGCTCGACGCGCACCTCCGCTTCGTTGCCGCTGAAGGTGCGATACCGCACGATGGGTGCATGCGGCGCGCTTGGCGCGTCGGGTACGCTGAGATACATCCCGGACATCGGCGGCATAGGCGGCATCGGCGGCATAGGCGCCATCACCGCGCCAGGCATGCGGAAGAACGTGAACCCGCTCTCGGAACCGGCCTTGAGCGACGACGCCTTCACCGTCGTCACCTTTACGGTGCGCGCGCGACCGCCCGAGACCACTGTCAGCTCCACGACATCGCCCGGCTTGGCCTTCGCCACTTCACGGCTGAGCCGGTTGAGTCGCGCGCTCGCGACCCACGAATCCTCGAGGTCGTCCTTCGACAGTTTCAGCGAGACGCCATTGATCGCCGACAGGCGGTCACCCTCGACGATGCCGGCCTTCTCCGCCGGGCCGTCTTCGGTGACGGCGTTCACGAAGACACCGGAGGTGTCACGCTTGCTGCCCGTCAGGCCGAAGGAAATGCCGATCGCGGCGCGCTCGTCGATCCGGGTCGCGATCTTCATCGGCTTGATGAGGTCGGCGGCGGCGACGGTCTTCACCTTGTAGGACTTGCTGGCACCGTCGTGCCACACCTGCAGCGTGACCTCGTCGCCCGCCTTCACCTTGCCAAGTTCGCGAGTGAGCCGGCGCTGCATGATGCCGCCCATCTCGTCGTCGCCCGCATCGTCACGGCTGACGCGCAGCGACACACTGTTGATCGCCTGGATGCGGTCGCCTTCACTGAGCCCAGCTCTCTCGGCTGGGCCGCCAGCGGTTACTGAGGACACCAGCACGCCAAGCGTGTCGCGCTTGCTGCCGGATGACGTGGACACGCCGATCATCGCCCGGTCGCCACCGCTGGCGACGAACTGGCGCGTTTCAGGGGAAGGGGTGCGCGCTTGCTGAGCCATGAGCGGTGCAGCCAGCACGAGAGAACTGAGAGCCATCAGGGTGCGGCGCATAGGGGCCTCGATAAGGACAGGTTCTGGCATGGGTTCACACGAATTGTCACCGTGGCCGCGTAGAGGGTTTCCTCGGGGGCAGCTCGAGGCCCGTAGCTGTGGCGGCCCCGCTTCGCCACGTTCGAATTGAGGCCGCCTGACCAACCATATCCCGTATTCAGAAGGCGCCGTCTTTTCTCCTACAGGTTCGGCTACTTTATCTGACTGTGCAGACTTTGGCTCGCGGACGAGCTTAGGAAGCCGCGTTCGCCGCTCCTTTCTTGACCGTCGGAGTCCCGCCGTGACGCTTCAGTTGCATCCGATTCAGCCCGCCATTGACCGCGTGAAGGGGTTGCGCAATCTCGTCGGCAACACGCCCATGCTCGCCCTTGATTGCGAGTTCCGCGGACAGAAGCGGCGCATTTTCGCCAAGGCCGAGCATCTCAACTTTACGGGCTCCATCAAGGACCGCATGGCGGCGTACATCATCCGCCGCGGCTATGAGACGGAGCAGCTACAGCCGGGCGCCCCGATCATCGAAGCGACCAGCGGAAACACAGGCATTGCGTTCAGCGCGATCGGCCGCGCACTCGGCCATTCCGTCGTGATCTTCATGCCCGACTGGATGAGCGAGGAGCGCAAGCGGCTTATCCGTTCGTTTGGCGCCGAAGTGCGCCTGGTGTCGCACGCGGAAGGCGGCTTTCTCGGGTCGATTCGGTTGTCGGAGGCGCTCGCCGCCGCGACGCCCGGCGCGTTTCTCCCGCGCCAGTTCGCGAACGATGAGAATTCCGCGGCGCATGAGCAGTCCACGGGTCCCGAGATCTGGGCGCAGATCCGCGCGCGCGGGATCATGCCCGATGCGTTCGTCGCGGGCGTGGGAACGGGCGGGACGATCATGGGGGCGGGCCGCTATCTGCGCGCGCGCAACCCCGAGATCAAGCTGTTCCCGGTGGAGCCCGCCAACTCGCCGACGCTCTCGACAGGATACAAGGTGGGCAAGCACCGTATCCAAGGCATCAGCGACGAGTTCATTCCCGCGATCGTAAAGCTCGACGAACTCGACCGCGTGATTGCCATTGACGATGGCGACGCGATCATCATGGCGCAGCGCCTAGCGAATGAACTCGGCATTGGCGTCGGCATTTCCAGTGGCTGCAACGTCCTCGCCGCATTGCAGGTGCAGGATGAGATGGGCGGTGACGCGACCGTAGTGACGGTGCTCAGCGACGACAACAAGAAGTACCTGAGCACCGACCTTATGCATGAAGAGCCCGCCAAGGACGGGTTCCTGTCGCCGGATGTGAAGCTGCTGCGGTTTCGCGCGCTGAACCGGATGTGCGACGCCTGTTTCGATCCCACGGATCCTGATGGCGCGCCGGTGCACCTCGCGCGGGGATGACGGTCTACCGTCCGCCCTTCACACCACGATACTCAGCAGCCGCCCCGGCACGAAGATCACCTTCTTCGCCGGCCCGGTGAGGAACCTCGAAATCCCCGCGTCCGCCTGCACCGCGGCGAGTGCGGCGTCCTGCGTGACGTCGCGCGCCACCGTTACCTTGCCGCGCGTCTTGCCGTTCACTTGCACCACGAGCTCGAACGCGTCCTCGTGCGCGAGCGCCTCGTCGAACGTCGGCCAGCCGGCATCGAAGACGCTCCCTGTCCGGCCCAGCATCTCCCAGAGCTCCTCGGCGATGTGCGGCGCGAACGGCGACACGAGCGGCACAAGCGCCTCGACCTCCGCACGATGCGGTACGCGCTCGCCGCGGCGCACCGTGTTCATGTACTCCATCATCGCGGCGATGGCTGTGTTGTAGCTCAGGGCCGGAATGTCCGCGCCGACCTTTCTGATGGTCTGGTGCAGCTTGCGCATTACGTCGGCGTCTGGCGTGCCATCGGGGGTCGCGTCGCGCACGCTCGCCCATAGGCGATCGAGGAAGCGGCGGACGCCGCTGATGGACTGGTCGCGGAAGTCGCCGCCTTCCTCGAAAGGCCCGATGAACATCAGGTACGTGCGTACCGTGTCGGCGCCCCACTGGTCCATGTAGGCGTCGGGATTCACGACGTTGCCGCGTGACTTCGACATCTTCGCGCCGTCCCGGATGATCATGCCGTGCGCGCGGAACTTCACGAACGGCTCCTCCGCCGGTACGAGGCCGGCGTCGTACATCACCATGTTGATGAACCGCGCATAGAGCAGGTGCAGCACGGCGTGCTCGTTGCCGCCGATGTACGCCGACACCGGCAGCCAGCGCTTCGTCACATCCGTCGCGAATGGCACGGTGTCGTTGGGCACGCTCGGATAGCGCAGGAAGTACCACGCGCTGTCGAGGAACGTGTCGCTGACGTCGGTCTCGCGCCGCGCCGTCTTGCCGCACTTCGGGCATGGCACGTGGTAGAATGCCTCGTGGCGGGCGAGGGGGGACACGCCGGAATCGTCGGGCTTGTAGTCGGGGACGTGAGGAAGGACCACAGGCAGATCCTGCTCGGGCACCGGCACCGTCCCGCAGGCGTCGCAGTAAATCACCGGGATCGGCGGCCCCCAATAGCGCTGGCGCGAGATGCACCAGTCGCGCAGGCGGTACGTCGTCACCGGCTTCGCTGATCCACGGGCGGTAAGCCAGTCGGTCAGCTTCCGCTTCGCGTCGGCTACACCGAGGCCATCGAACTCCTCGCTGTTCACAAGGTGGCCGTCGGCGTCGTCGGTATAGGCCGCGGTGAGCGGCGAGTGCGCGTTCTCCCCGGGGGCGGCGACCACGCGGACGATGGGAAGACCAAACTTCTGCGCGAACTCGAAATCGCGCTCGTCGTGTCCGGGCACCGCCATGATGGCGCCCGTGCCGTAGCCCATCAGCACGTAGTCCGCCGTCCACACGGGAATCATCTCGCCGTTCGCGGGATTCACCGCGTACGCACCGGTGAAGACGCCGGTCTTCTCCTTGTTCACCTGACGGCTCACGATGTCCTGCGTGCGCGCGGCCTCGCGATACATCTCCACCGCGGAACGCTGATCGGGTGTCGTCACGCGATCCACGGCCGGGTGCTCGGGCGCGAGCACGAGATACGTCGCGCCGAAGATCGTGTCGGGGCGCGTGGTGAAGACGGGAATCACCGTTGAGCCACTGGTGATCTCCTGCGACACCATCACGCCGGCACTCCCTGCATCGGTCAGGGGATCGAGCACGCGGAAGCGAAGTTCGCCCCCTTCGCTTCGGCCCAGCCAGTTGCGTTGCGCGGTGCGTGTGCTCTCCGACCAGTCAATCCAGTCCAGGTTCTTGAGCAGCCGCTCGGCGTAGTCGGTGATGCGGAAGAACCACTGCTCCAGTGCGCGTTGCTCCACCGGCGTTTTGCAGCGCTCACACGCGCCATTGATGACCTGCTCGTTGGCGAGCACGGTCTTGCATGATGGACACCAGTTGACCGCGGCCTGCTTCTTGTACGCCAGTCCGCGCTCGTAGAGCTTCAGGAAGACCCACTGTGTCCACTTGTAGTAGGCCGGATTGGTGGTGTCCACCGCGCGGCGCCAGTCGACCATCAGCCCGGCACGGTCAAGCTGGCGTCGGAAGTTCGCGACGTTGCGCGGGATCAGCTCCATCGGGTGCACACCCATTTTCAGGGCGAAATTCTCCGAGTGGATGCCGAACGCGTCATAGCCGAGCGGCTCGAGCACCGTGTGCCCCTGTAGCCGCTGGAACCGCCCGTGGATATCATTTCCCGTGAACGCGTACAGGTTGCCGATATGCAACCCTTCCGCGGACGGATAGGGGAACATCATCAGCTGGTAGAACGGCCGCTCGCCGCCGAGGTCGGTCGCGTTGGTGCCGCGCTCCGCCCACCGGGCGCGCCACTTGGCTTCGACGGCGGTCGGGTCGTAGCCGACGGGCTCCGCGGAGCCGGCCGGTGGTTGGGAAACGGTCATCACGGTGTTGTGGGGGTGAAGCTGGACTCCCCGCGCCCGCTTGGAGGTCGTGCGTGAGTCACGGGGATCAGCGGAATCTAGTCCCGACGGAACGGGGTACAAGCGGAGCACCCGCAGTGCGGGCGCACGCGCTGGATCGACTGACGACCTGGATCCTCTGGGCGTCCGGGACTGCCACGCTCGCGCTCGCGTGGCTCACGCGCGGAATCTGGGTCGGCGCCTGGCAGTCGGGCCAGGTAATCCTGCTCGCCGCGTTGGCGATCGCGTTCGCCGGTTTCGTCGGCGTCGCGTTCTTCGCCGTGGTCATTTCGCCTTTCGTCGGCAACCGGCTCGGTGAACTGGCGGCCGTGGCGGAGGCCGTTGCCGCAGGTGATCTCACGGCGCGGCCCGCGGCCGCCGATCAGGGCGGCCAGATTGGCCGCCTTGCTCGCGCCATGGAAGGCATGAGCGCCGAGCTCGCGCAACTCGCGACGTACATCCACGTCTCAGCCAGGGAGACGACTTCGTTCGCCGGCGAGATCACGGGCGGTACCGAGAATCTCGCGCAGGCCGCGGCGGGGATCGCTGGTACGGCGACTTCGCTCAGTCATCAGGCAGCACAGATGGCCGACACCATCGCCGCGCTTGCCGCGGACACCTCGCGCCTCGGCGCGCAGGCGCGAGCGTTGGCGACCGGCGCGCGCGACGGCCTCGAGCGCAACCGCCGGCTGATGGCGTTGGCCGGAGACAACCACGAGCGACTCGACGAAACGGGCGGACGTCTCGATGCCCTCGCCGCGGATGTGCAGGCGAATGCCCTGGCGGTTGACGCCCTCGACGCGGCGTCGGACGAAATCCGCGCGTTCGTAACGCTCGTGCAGAAGATCGCCCGGCAGTCCAAGCTGCTCGCGTTGAACGCGGCCATGGAAGCCGCGCGCGCGGGCGAGCAGGGCGAAGGATTTGCCGTAGTCGCCACCGAAGTGCGACGGCTTGCGGCGACCAGTTCGGAAGCGGCCGAGCAGACCGAGTCGCTGATCCAGGGCATTCTCGCGCGTCTCGACGAGGCACGCGCCGCAAGCGCCCGCGCCTTGGACCGCGTGGGCGCGGTTCGTGAGGCGACGGAGCACAGCCGCCAGTCGTTTTCGCAGGTGGAAGCCGCCGTGCGGGAAGCGGACGAGGGAATCGCCGCCATGGCGTCGTCCGCCGACGCGGGCGATCAGCTTGTCAGTGAGTTGCAGCAGCGGCTCTCAGCGCTCAACGCGGGGACACAGGCGTTCGTGAACGCCATCCACGAAGTCGCCGCCGCGAGCGAGGAGCAGAGCGCAAGCACACAAGAGATCGCGGCGGCCGCGTCCCATCTTTCGCAGACCGCCGCGCAACTCGACAAGGCGGCGAGCGCCTTCAAGACCTCATAACGCGCGAGCGCACGGCGGCCACCGCTGGCTGCTAGGCCGGCGCCGCGCCCGCCGCCTGCAGCCGCGTAACCGACGCCGGATCGCCCATCACGATGAGGTGACAGCCGCCATTGATCGCCGTCGCCGCCGGGGGGTTGAAGACATACTCGCCGTTGCGCGTGCGGAGGGCGAGCAGGAGAAGGCCCGTGCCATACTCGTGCAGGTGCAACGCATCCACTTGGCGTCTGTCGAGCGCGCTGCCCTGATCCACATGCACTTCCTCGATGCGCAGGTTGCGGTTCTCGTCGCGCAACATCTGGTCCAAGAACGTCACGACGCTGGGCCGCAGGAGTTCGCTTGCCATGCGCATACCGCCGATCTTCCCGGGCGAAACGGTCGAATCGGCGCCGCTTTGACGCAGGCGCGCCGCGGCACGGTCATCAGCGGCGCGCGCGACGAGACGCGCCTTCGTGTTCATCTGCCGCGCGAGCAAGGTCGTCACGAGCGCCACCTTGTCGTCATCCGTGCAAACTACCACGCCCGATGCGTTGACGATGCCCGCTTGCGTCAGCACTTCGTCGTCGGTGCAGTCGCCCACCAGCACCGGCACGTCGGGAAAGAGCCGCTCGAAGACCGCCGCGCGTTCGGCGTTGCCCTCGATTGCGACGATCGGGCGGTCCGTGGCGACCAACTCGCGCACCACCGCCGTGCCTGTCTGCCCCGCGCCGCAAACGATCGTGTGTGCGCGCATCGTGTCAATCCGTTTCTGCATCCGCCGCCTCCGAAATCCCGCTGTCAGGTCGCCTTCCACCACATACGCCGTGATCATTGACCCCGTCATCACCACCGCCGTCGCGCCGAAAAGCAGGAGAACGATCGTGAAGACCATCGCCGCGGGATGCTGGGTGATGTCGATCACCTCGCGGTAGCCCGTGGTCGTGAGTGTGATCGTGGTCATGTACAGCGCATCGAGCCAGCTATGCCCCGCACCGCCGATCATCTTGTAGCCGACGATCCCCACCAAGTAGATAGCGAACAGCACCGCAATCGGCGTGAGGACGCGCCGGCCGATGGTGCTGAGGTCGTCTCGCACGTCGCGCATGTCAGCGGGGGTGCTCGCTCGCCTTGAACAGGTACGCGCACTTCTCGAGGCGCGGCCCGCGTTCGTCGCATACGGCGAAGCTGGCCCCTTCGTACATCGTGGCGCCCGCGCAACGGCCGTCCTTGGTGAGGACGTAGAACTGCAGATCGTAGCGCGGGCGGCCGCGCTCATCGAGCCGGCGCTTTTCGCTGACGGCCAGCGCGCGTTCAAGCACCGTCAGCGCCGCCTGCTCCGGCGCGACGCCCCGTCGCAGCAACTCAACCGCGAGAAACGCACCGCAGGTCTTGATGTTGAGCTCGCCCTGTCCGGTCGAGCCCGCCGAACCAACGCTGTTGTCGGTGTACTGCCCCGCCCCATGGATGGGGGAGTCTCCCAACCGACCGGGGAGCTTGTAGGAATCGCCGCTCGTGGTGGTGACCGAGCTGAGATCGCCGCCGGCATTCACGGCATTCATGTTGATGGTGCCGTGTGTGAACTTGAGCGCCTCGAGCGACTCCGGTTCGAACCAGTGGTCGCGGTCGCTAAGGCGCGCCTTCCATCGCAACCAGTCCTTGCGGCTCTGCTCCGTCAGCAAGTTCTGCGGCTTGAATCCCACGGCGAGCGCAAACCGCTTCGCGCCCTCGCCCACCAGCATCACATGGTCCGTGTAGTCCATCACAGCTTTCGCAACAAGCGACGGGGTGGCGATGTCCTCGAGGCATCCCACCGCTCCGGCGCGCCTGCTCGGCCCGTGCATGCAGCTCGCATCGAGTTGCACCACGCCATCTTCGTTGGGCAGACCGCCCAAGCCGACGGACTGGTTGTTGGGATCAAGCTCCACGAGGTTCACGCCGGCAATGATTGCGTCAAGCGTATCAGCGCCGCCCGCAATGCGATCGTACGCGAGCTTCACGCCGTTGATGCCGTTGGCGCTCGACACGACGCACGGCTGGCCGCGGAAGCCGGTCGGTGCGGAGGTGCGGGCGACGTCGCGTTCATACTCCTCCGCTGAAATTGCGCGCGGCAGGAAGCCAAGCGCCGAGAGCAGGGCGGATTTCTCGAGAAAGGCGCGGCGATCAAGCATCAACGGGCTCGGCGTCGGGAGGATGCGGGAATTTGACTGCGGATGTGACGTCCGGATAGGGATCGCGCTTTGCGTCCGAGGTGACGTGGAGTCAGCTGCGCCGTACATTTGGATGTATCTGTTGGCTGCTGCTGTTCATTTCCCCGAGGACTGTATGGCCTCCACGAAGCTCGACGGCGCCGGTGCCCAGAAGATGAAGACGCTGGAGGAGGCGCTCATGGCCATGTCCCAGATTCACAGTATGGTCGAGCGGACCGCCATGGAAATGAAGGCAAAAAAGCCGATGGGCGTCTTTCCCATGCAACTCAAGCGAGCGGCTGCCCCGCTGGTTGGGCAACTCAAGGGGCAGTTCGGCATGATCGCCGACCAAGTTTCGGCGATGCTCCTCATCGGCGGACGCGGCGGCGGTGATCAGGTGAAGTTGCGCTCTTATAGAGAGGCGGTCGCCAACATCCGCCAGCTCATTGACTTCGCCCAGAAGAAGGTGAAGGTCGAGCACGCCGTGGACATCTCGCTCGCCCCAGAGTAGCCGGCGTTCGGCCCACCGTAGGCGGGCCTCAAGCAGGTTGGCGGGCCTGCCCATAACATCAAACGGTGTAGGTCTTTCCCCCACGTTCGCGTGCTTGAATCACCCGACGTGAGCGACTAACTTTCGGCGGTTTTTCCGTACGCCGATTACCTCCGTCGTCGGACTGCGGCCTCTCTCCCCCAAGACAATTTCGCTGATGTCCACGTCGCATCTGCGCCGGGTCGCCCCCGTCGCCGTTCTCGCGCTCGTCCTGTTGGCGCTCGCCGCGTGCGGTGGAGACTACCCGAACTCCACCTTCAGTCACAACACGACGCTCAACGACGGGGCGGTCTTCCTGTGGGACCGCATGATGCTTCTCGGCACGATCGTCTTCGTGGTCGTCGAGGTGCTGCTGGTCTACACGATGATCAAGTTCCGCCGCCGCGAGGGTGGACCGGCGCCCCGCCAGACCCACGGCAATGCGGCACTCGAGATCACGTGGACCGCCATTCCCGCTCTCATCCTGGTCTTCCTCGCCGTGCCGACGGTGAAGACCATCTTCGAGAACCAACGCAAGGCTCCGGCAGAATCGCTGCAGGTGGAAGTGATCGGACACCAGTGGTGGTGGGAGTTCCGCTATCCGGAATACGGCATCGTCACGGCCAATGAGTTGTATCTGCCGATCGGCAAGACCGTGGACTTTTCGCTGCAGACGCGCGACGTGCTGCATTCGTTCTGGGTGCCGCAGCTGGGAGGAAAGCGCGACCTGATCGCGAACCGGGTGAACCACATCTGGTTCACCCCCAAGGCCACGATGCAGCCGACGGCGCTCAACGGCGCCTGCGTCGAGTACTGCGGCTCGAGCCACGCGAACATGCGCTTTCGCACGTTTGCCGTGACGCCGGCGGAGTTCGACAAGTGGGTCGCTCACCAGAAGACGGTGGCCTTGGGATCACCGGCGGCGTCCGTCACGACGGCAGACTCGGCAGTGAAGGAGAAGCCCATCGTGCCCCTAAAGACCGCGTCGCTAATCTCCTTGCCCACGTCCGCACCGACCGCCGCTCCCGAAGCATGGAGCTTTCCCGCGGAGAGGATGCCGGCGTACACGCTCCCGTCCACGCCCCTTCCCGCCACGAAGTTCGACGAGACGCTGCTCGCCGCCGGTGACCCGAAGGCGGGGCGTGAACTGCTGACGAATCCGGCCAACCTCGGCAAGGCACCGTGCCTCACGTGCCACGTCATCAGGGGCGAAACGAACTACGCCAACGACGACCAGGCCAAGGGACCGAACCTGACACACATCGGAACGCGGCATACGTTCGCCGCCGGGCTTTACCGACTCGATGCCAAGGCGCTCGCGCTCTGGATCAAGAACGCGCCTGCCATGAAGCCGGGCTCCGTGATGCCGACGTTTGGCGCCGGCGAGTACAACGCGATGATCAAGCAGGCCGTCCCTGCGGCGGCGGGCCTTGATGACCGGCAGATCGCCGACATCGTCGCCTATCTGCGCTCCCTCAAGTAGCCCCGGAGAACTGCACTCATGGCAACGTCCTCCGCCATCTCGACGACCGCGTCCGCCGCGCCGCAGCCGTCGGTGCAGTCCGGCCTCTGGAGCTGGTTGACCACTGTCGACCACAAGAGGATCGGCCTTCTCTACCTCTACACCGCCCTGTTCTACCTACTCGTCGGCGGACTCGAGGCGCTGCTCATACGCACCCAGTTGGCCAGGCCGAACCTGAGCGTCGTCTCGGCCGAGATGTACAACCAGCTGTTCACGATGCACGGCACCACGATGGTGTTCCTCGTCGTGATGCCGTTGTCGGCCGCTTTCTTCAACTACCTCATTCCGCTGCAGATCGGCGCGCGCGACGTCGCGTTCCCGCGTCTCAACGCCTTCTCGTACTGGGTCTACGCGCTCGGCGGCCTGTTCATCACGCTGCCGATCTTCTTTGGCCTGGCGCCGAACGGCGGCTGGTTCGGGTACGCCCCGCTCTCCGGACCCACGTATGGCGGCGGCTACAACATGGACTTCTGGGTCCTCGGCCTGCAGATCCTCGGCATCTCGTCGCTGGCGGCGGCGTTCAACTTCATCACGACGATCATCAACATGCGCGCGCCGGGCATGACGCTGATGCGCATGCCGATGTTCACGTGGATGTCGTTCGTCGTGCAGTTCCTGATCGTCCTCGCCTTTCCGGTGATCACGGCGGCCCTGTTCTTCCTGCAGTTCGACCGTTTCTTCGGGACGAACTTCTATCAGGTGCAGGCCGGCGGCGATCCGCTGCTCTGGCAGCACCTGTTCTGGGTGTTCGGGCATCCCGAGGTGTACATCCTCGTCCTCCCCGCCTTCGGCCTCGTGTCGGAGGTGCTCCCCACGCACAGCCGCAAGCCGCTCTTCGGCTACAACGTCATGGCCTTCTCGGGCATGATGATCGGGTTCCTCGGCTTTGGTGTCTGGGCGCACCACATGTTCGCCGTCGGCATGGGCCCGGTGGCCGACTCGATCTTCGCTGTCACGACGATGCTCATCGGCATCCCGACGGGCGTGAAGATCTTCAACTGGATCGCGACAATGTACGGCGGGTCGCTGCGCTTCCCGACGTCCATGAAGTTCGCCATCGGCCTCATCGCGATGTTCACGATCGGCGGCATCTCCGGCGTCATGCACTCGTCGCCCCCGTCGGACCTGCAGCAGACCGACACCTACTTCATCGTCGCGCACTTCCATTACGTGCTGTACGGCGGCGCGATCATGGGGATCTTCGCCGGCATCTACCATTACTTCCCGAAGATCACCGGCCGGCTCATGAATGAGCGGCTCGGGTCGTGGCACTTCTGGCTGAACTTCATCGGGCTCAACCTGACGTTCTTCCCGATGCACTTCAGCGGCATGCTCGGCATGCCGCGCCGCATTTACACGTATGACGCCGGCCAGGGCTGGGATCTGTTCAACATGATCTCGACGGTCGGCACGTACCTGCTGCTCGTAGCCGGTCTGATCTTCGCCTACAACTTCTTCTCGAGCCGCAAGCGCGGCGCCGTGGCGGGCAACGATCCGTGGGGCGGTGCAACGCTCGAGTGGTCCATCCCGTCGCCGCCGCCCGAGTACAACTTCGCGCAGATCCCCGAAGTTACGTCGCGCTACCCGATGTGGGACCTCAAGGCCCCAGATCGCACCGCAAGCCTCGAGCACGTGCATCCGAGCGCCGACGACATCGCGGCTGCCCACGCCGTGCCCGTGCACGAGGAAACGGAGCGGCGGAGCGCTAAGGAGTTGGGCATCGCGATTCCCTTCTCGACGATCAGGCCGTTCATGGTGGCGCTCGGCATCATCATCATGTTCAGCGGCCTCATCGTGCTGCACGTCGGCGAGTTCCCGCTGGCCATGGCCGCGATGCTGGGCGGCAGCGCCTTCATGGTGGGCTCGCTGTACGCGTGGCTCACGAGCCCCCTCGAGTAACCGGAGACCAAGACCGTGGCCACTGTTGCCGCCGCCGGCGCCCACGAGGCGCATGAGCACGCCCACTACACGACCACCGGGCTCAACCACCGGAAGATCGCGATGTGGACCTTCATTGGGTCGGAGTGCATGCTCTTCGGCTCGCTGATCTCGACCTACCTCGTCTACAAGGGACGGTCGGTCGTCGGGCCGTTTCCACACGAGGCGTGGACCTCGCCTACCGGGCAAGCGTTCAAGCCGATCCTCAACATCCCCGTGACCTCGGCGTCGACGTTCGTGCTGCTGATGTCCTCGCTGTTCATGGTGCTCGCGCTTGCTGCGGTCGAGAACAAGGGCAAGCCGGGCTACGAGGGATTGCTGGGCGCGTCGAAGTTCTGGCTCGCGGCTACTGCGGCCGCCGGCGCGACGTTCCTCGGGTTCCAGGCGTTCGAGTTCACGTCGTTCGTGCACGAGGGACTGACGATCCGGACCAACCTGTTCGGCACTTCGTTCTACACGCTCACCGGCTTCCACGGCACTCACGTGGCGGTCGGCGTGCTCTGGCTGATGACGATGCTGTTCATTGACCTGAAGCGCGGGCTCGAACCCAGGGACGCGATCAACGTCGACATCATGGCGCTCTACTGGCACTTCGTTGACGTCGTCTGGATCGCCATTTTCACGCTCGTCTACCTCATCAAGTAGGGGACCGCCGACCATGTCCACGGATCGCACCCACGCCGATCACGCGCACGAGCATCCCACCTGGAAGCAGTACAAGTGGGTCGCGCTCTGGCTCTTCGTCATCACGGTCTTCGAGGTGTGGGCCTACTACGTCCCGGCCTTCGTGGCGAGCAAGGCGTTCGTGCCTACGTTGATCATCATGTCGGCGGTCAAGTTCACGATCGTGGTGCTCTTCTACATGCACCTCAAGTACGACCACCAGATGTTCCGTCGGCTGTTCACTGGTCCGCTGATTATCGCCGCGTGCACGCTCGTGGCATTCTTGTTCCTGTTCAGCAAGGTGCGCATCGGATAGCGTGCGGGGGCCTTGCAAGGAGCGAGACAGGCGGCCAGCGTGGGCCGCCTGCGTCGCTTCCGGACGCAGGCGGAATGGTGCCATATTGAGCGCGGCATGCCCGAAGCGGCGTTCCGCCGCACGTTGGTGTTACTCACGGGGAGGCCCGAGTCCTCATGAAGTCCAGCGAACGCCTTGTCAGCCTAGATGTCTTCCGCGGCCTGACGGTTGCCGGCATGCTCCTCGTGAACAATCCCGGCACGTGGGGCGCGATCTACCCGCCACTCGAACACGCGACGTGGAACGGATGGACGCCGACCGACCTCATCTTTCCGTTCTTCCTGTTCATCGTCGGCGTCACGACACATCTCTCGCTCTCGGCCCGCCGCGCGCGCGGCGACAGCGATGCAACGTTGCGACGCCAAGTGCTTCGGCGCGGCGCGCTGATCGTCCTCATCGGCTGGGGTATGCATGCCTTTCCGTATTGGCCGCTCGAGCGAATCACGGAGGTCCGCCTCCCCGGCGTCCTCCCGCGCATCGGCGTGGTGTACTTGATTGCCGGGCTCCTGACACTCAACGCCTCAGTCAAGCAGATCGTCGGCATGATCGCCGTGCTCCTCTACGGCTACTGGTTCGCGATGACGCTGCTCCCAGTGCCTGGCGGCTGCGACCTTGGCGCGCTCTGCCTCAACGACCCGCCACGCACGCTCGCCGCGTGGTTGGACCGGGCGCTGCTCGACGGACATCTCTGGAAGTCGTCCAAGACGTGGGATCCGGAAGGCCCGCTCTCGACCATCCCCGCTGTGGGCACCGCCATGCTCGGGGTGCTCTGCGGCCGCTGGATCGCCCTCAAGGAACGTCCCCTACTCGAGCGGCTCGCCGCGATGTTCGCCGTCGGTGCGCTGCTGATGATGGTCGGGTTGATGTGGCACTGGTCACTCCCGATCAACAAGTCGCTTTGGACCAGTTCCTACGTGGTCTTCACGGCGGGAATGGCCGCCGTGTCCATCGCCACGATCACGTGGATCATTGATGTGCAGGGTGTTACGTGGTGGACCCGTCCGCTCGTCATATATGGTGTCAACCCGATTGTGGCGTTCGTGGGATCGGGGCTGATGGCCCGCATCATCTACTCGCTGTGGAAGGTCGAGGTTGACGGCAAGGCCATCTCGGTGCAGGCCGCGGTGTACAGGACAGCGTTTGCATCGTGGCTGGAGCCGCACAACGCGTCGCTAGCCTTCGCGATCTGCTTCGTCTTGTTCTGGTATGCGATTCTCTGGCTGCTGCACCGCCGCAACCTGATCCTGAAGATCTAGCGCGATGGGCGGCTGCCCGGCGCGCCGCCCCTCGTTCCGTCACTCTGTTCGATTGATGCCTCTCCTGTTCCGCCACCCTGTCGTTCTCCCGTGCTGCACGGCCGCCATTGTGCTCGCGGCCGCCGCGTCGCGCCTGCCAGCCCAAGCCAGCCCGGCCGTGGCTTCCGTGCGGGCTGTCGCCGAGAAGGCGGCAAGCAGCGACGCGCGGCGCGCGGCATTGGTACGTCGACGGGCGGCGAACGCGGCGCTGGCTAAGCTGCGTGCGCCGACAAAGCACCGGTCCGCAGCGCCTGCTCCTCTCGCCTACACAGCGCCGCGCGGCGAATCACAACTGGTCCTCGATCTTGGTGCGATCCTCGACCGGGCCTCGCGTGCCGGCGCGTGGGGTGTGTCGGTGGTGTCGCTCGACTACGGCGACACGCTGTTCGCGCGCAACGCCAACCGGCAGCTTCTCCCCGCGAGCACGATGAAGCTGTTCACGTCGTCGGTGGCGCTCGAGCGATTCGGCCCCGACTATCGCTTCGTCACCGAGGTCTTGCGCGAGGGCGCGCTCGGAACCGATGGCATCTTGCGCGGCAATCTCGTGCTGCGGGGAGCGGGTGACCCATCCTTCAGCCGTCGTTACACCGACGGTGCTTCCGGCGAGACGCCGCTGGAATCGATCGCCCACCTCGTGGCGGCGGCCGGTGTGAAGCGCGTGACGGGCGACATCATCGGCGACGCATCGGCCTTTGAGGACCGTCTCGTTCCGGAGGGCTGGCGGAAGCGCTACCTCAGCGCACACTATGCCGCGCGCGTGTCGGCGCTCTCGTACAACGAGAACCTGCTTACGGTGCGAGTGACACCCGCCGGCCGCGGCGTGGCCATTACGTTTGAGCCAGCGCTCGCAGGCATTCCGGTGGTGAACAACGTGCGCGTCGTCGCCGGTCGCGGGTCACGCATCGGCGTGAAGCAGACTCCGATCGGCCTCGAAGTGCGCGGGTCCGTGGGTGCGAGCGGCCGCGGCGGCGAAGTGGAAGTTGTCATGGAGGAGCCGGCGCTCATCACCAGCGCAGCATTCGACGCGGCGCTGGAAGCGCATGGAATCAGTGTCGGCGGCAGCGTGCGGCTCGCAAAGGCGGCCAGCGGCGCGCCGCGGGTGGCGGCCCTTCCGTCGGCTCCGCTGAGTGAACTCATCACCACGATGAACGGCGAGTCCAACAATCACTTCGCCGAACTGCTCTTCCGGAACGCGGCGCGCAGCGTCGGCGTCGTGGGTTCCGCCGAGAATGCAAACATTCTGCTGCGCCGCTTCCTCTGGGAGAAGGCGCATGTGGATCCCACCGACGTGTACGCGGCCGACGGCAGCGGCCTGTCCACGGCTGATCGTGTCACGCCGCGAGCGATGGTGCAACTGCTCGGCTACGCGGCTAAGGCGCCGTGGCACGACGTGCTGCAGCAGTCGCTCCCGGTTGCCGGACGCACGGAAACGCTGCGGCGCCGCATGAAGTACACGCCGGCCATGGGCAACCTCCACGCCAAGACCGGGACCACGAACGACGTCGCATCACTCGGCGGATACGTGACCTCGCGCGACGGTGAACTTCTCGCGTTCTCTTTCATCTACAACGGGCACGACCGCTGGCGGGCTAAAGCCGCCATGGACGCGATGGGCGCGACGCTGGCGAACTACCAGCGATAGAGGATCTGGAATCCGGATTCCGATCGAGAATCGCGATTCACGAATGCGACCAACGATGAACCCCGGGGCCAAGGTTGGCTCCGGGGTTCATCGCACGTCGGGGTCCATCGTCGGTATCCTCAATCGCAATCCGGATTCCAAGTCCTCAATCAGTAGTCAATGTCGAAGATATCCACGATCATTCGCGTCCGCGTGTCAATCACGAGCACCGTGTTGCCGTAGATGCGCCGTTCGAGGTACCACGGCAGCTCTCCAAGCTCGAGTTCCAACTCATACGGCAGGACGCTCAGCTGCATGAAGACCGCCATCGACAGGGAGAGCCCGGGCCGGAAAGCATGGCGCACACCGCCCCAGTTCGGCCCATAGTAGCCATAGGCTGAGTGCCGAGCCGGCGGCAGCGCGCGGAACCAGGCCGTGATCGACAGCACGTCACGCTGGCGGAAGTCACGGTCGCCGTAGCGGTACGGCATCCGGTACGCAGACGCCGAGCCGCGGGGATCATAGCGCGGGGTCGTACGGTGATCATAGCGGTCAATCACCACAGGCGGACGCACCACGACACGCGACTCGTCGCGACGATCCCGCGAGCCGTGCTGGACATCGGGCGCGTTGCCGCGTGGCTCGGCGCGACCCACCCCGCGATCCCAACCACGCGGATCCGCACGCGGAGCCACCCGAGTGTCGCCGCGTGGCACTGTGCGCGCTTCACTGCGCGGCGCCGTGCGATCCTCACTGCGCGGCGCTGTGCGCCGGTCATTCCGGTTGTCATTGCGGCCGCCGCGTGCATCACCGTTGCGCTCGACGCGCGACCGGTCCTTGCCGAATCGGCCGTCCTGGGCGAGGAGGGGCACGCTCACGGCGAGCGCGCCAAGCGCCAACGCCGTACGAATCACCCGCATTGTTCCTCCGTGAGGGTTCTGAGCCCTCTACCCCGCCAAATAGAGCAGGGTCCAGCGGCGCGGCGTGTGGACTGGCCTTCCGTGCGTGTCGGCCGCGCGCGTTTCGGCGCGCGTTTTGACGCGCGCGATGGCTATCGCGCGGCGTCCAGCCAGATCACCCCGCGCCGCACATCAACTGTCCACGGATGACCTCGAAGTGTCGCGCGTCCTGCGGGCGAGGTGATGGGCACCGGCGGTTCGCCTGGACGCGGCGCGAGCCGTACACCGGGGAAGCCAAGAAGCAGCGGCAGCGCAGTCGCGCCGGGCCGTTCACCGACGTGCCCCGCGCGACGGAGCGTGACCGTGCCAGCTTGTGCATCCACCGTCGGCGCAAGCCACGTGAAGACATCGAAGCCGACTCGGGCGCGGTCAGCACTGAGTGACGGGTCAACGCGCACCGGGACGTTCCGCAGCACGAGGTCTCCGATCGCGCATTCGCGGATGATGCCGAGTGGACCGCGGCGATCTGCGTCGAGTATCTCGACGAGTCCGGCGCCGCGCCCGAGGCCGGGCAGGACGATTCCCTCTTCCTGTGGGTCCACCTCGCTCCACACCGTGTCGGTGCCAAGCACGAGCGGTACGCGTCCCAGCCTGCCGATCTCAAGAGGGGCAAACGGGAGCACGGTCGTATCCGCACCGGTAACACTCGTCGTTCGATCGGCAAGCGCGATCGCGCGCGTCCGTTCGCCAGCGTTGAGTCCCGACGCGGGCAGCGCGGCGAGCGACGGCCAGTCGCGGAGCCACGTGTAGAGGTGGGCAAGGCGCGCGGCGATCGCGTTCGCATCGCCGCCAAAGAGGCGCGCCTCCTCGAGCAGCACGGCTCCAGACCGCAGTTGGCCGCGCGACGCGAGCCATTCGCCTAGCGCGGCACGCGCAGCGGGATCGCGCGGCGACCGGCGCGACGCTTCATACAATCGCTGTTCCGTCGCATCGAGATCCGTGGCAAGCGTCGAAGCATCCGCCGAGGGACGCGGCACGCGGCTGATTTGTGCGCGCAACGCCAACGGAACGCCGGCGCTGACGACGAGGAGGAGCAGCATACGACGGAGCAAACAACGTCCGCGAGCGAGGTTCGTCATTTCGTGGCGCATACCGCGAGCAGCGTGTGATCCGGGTCGCAATGCACCGACGCGGGTGCTGTCCTAGATACCCCCGGCAGCATCACCGATTGGCTGGCCTGTGCGTTGATGTGAACGGTCAGGCGTGCAGGTGTGCCGAACGCGTCAACGATCTCCAGAGGCAGAGAGAGCCGATAGGCACCGAAGCGTGCGCCCTGCTCCACGCGCAGCGTGACGCGCCCCGTAGCACGATCCCAACTCCACGTGGTGCTCAACTCCGCCCATCCCGGCCGGCGCAGCCACTGATCGAAGAACCACCCCAGCTCGCGCTCGGCCGTCCCTTGCATCGCCAACTGCAGATCCTGTGTCATCGCATTGCCGTGCCGATGCGCCGCGTAGTAACGGCGCAGCCCCCTGAAGAACGCGCTGTCGCCCAACTCATCGCGCA
Source organism: Gemmatimonadota bacterium (assembly GCA_023249305.1). GTDB lineage: Bacteria > Gemmatimonadota > Gemmatimonadetes > Gemmatimonadales > Gemmatimonadaceae > PNKL01. The sequence continues at coordinate 26,682 of JAHFCU010000003.1, read as the reverse complement.
ACATGCGCAGCACGAAACCGCCCTTCTGATACGAGTTCTCGTTCAGGAGCCGGTTCGGGTCGGGCTCGACGCTGTCAATCACAGCGCGCGACGCCACGATCGCTGCGCGGAGCACGGCGTCGCGGTTCTCCGCCATCTGCGCCTCGTACGCGCTGTCGCCGTGCGCGTGCTGCGCCCAGAGCGCGGCGAAGAACGTCGCGAATCCCTCGCTGAGCCACACATGTGCCCACTCTCGCTCGGTCACCGCGTCGCCGAACCACTGGTGTGCCGTTTCGTGCGCAATGAGGTCGTCGCTGATTCCGCCCTTTTGCCGGAAGCCGCGGTCGAAGTAGAAGATCGCCGACGGATTCTCCATTCCACCGTATCGCGTCGTGGACTGCACGTGGCCCAGTTTCTCGTACGGGTACGCGCCGATCGTCCGCGCGAAGAACTCGACGATCTCGCCGGCGCGCGAGAACTCGCCGGGCATGAAGGGCATGACCTCCGGGGCGTACCATACGGCCTGCGGTACACATCCACGGTCTTCCGCAAAGCCACACGCCGTCCGCCCAAGGTCATGCATCTCCAGCGACCCGGCGGCGATCACCATGCCGTACGTCGGAATCGGACGGTCTTCCCGCCAGACCATCATGCGGCGCTGCGCGCCAACTGGCCAACTGGCAACAAGCTGCCCGTTGGCCACCACGGTGCGATCAACGGGTGCGCTCACCTCGAAGGTGACTCTGGCCTTTCGCGACGGATGGTCCATGCTCGCCAGCCAGTGACGCGCACGGTTGGGGAAGTTGTCACCGAAGGCCTGCCAGCGTCCCTTCGCATCCGTAGCGATCATCAGGCCATCGGTTGGCTCGCCGTCGTAGAAGATGCGAATGCACATCGTTTCGCCGGGATCGAACGCCCCGTGCGGAATCACGACCTTTATCTGTCCCGAAGTGCGCACGTACGGTGCGCTGACGTATCGGTCTTCACACGTGAAGGTCACGCTGCCCACGCGCATCGCATCGTCGAGGTCGAAGACTACGGTGTCGGCAGTGGGCTTCTCGGCGAGACGTGCCATCGCCTCTATGACGATACGTTTCCCGCTCTCGGGCAACTGCAGGCGATACGTGTACCGCTCCACCACCGGCTGTGATGCGGGCGGAGGCGACGACAACACCTGCTGTGCGGCGAGTGCGTTCCCTGTCCCGAGGCAGAACAAAGCGGCTATCGAGCGCGCCGCGCGGGCACCTCGTCTCCTCGTCACCTCGGCTGCTGTTCCGGACGCCCCGTTCGGCCTTCGCGACGGTCACCACCGCTCACGCGGGACAGCCGCCAGATCGCATCGCCGAAGTCATCGGCAATCAGCACGGATCCGTCGTGTGCCACCGCCACATCGGCCGGCCGACCCCACCGCGATCCGTTTGCGCGCTGCCAGCCAACCACAAAGTCCTCGTAGGAGACTGGCCGGTTGTTCTGCACCCTGATGCGCACCACCTTGGCGCCGGTCGGTGTGTCGCGGTTCCACGAACCGTGGAACGAGAGCAGCAGATCGCCGCGCCAGTCCTTCGGAAGCTGCGTTGCGGTTGCCAGGAACGTCATCCCCAACGGCGCCGAATGCGCCTGCATCTTCAGAGCGGGCGGAATGGTCCGGTCGCACCGTGCCTGGTCATTGTACTCTGGATTCGGCACCCGGTCGCTGTGACAGTACGGCCAGCCATAGTCTCCGCCGTCCTGCAGGATGTTGATTTCCTCCGGCGGCAGGTTCTCGTGGTCTGGTTTGAGATTGTCGCGTTCGTGCTGCGACACCCAGATGGCCCGTGTCACCGGATGCACCGCCATGCCCACCGCGTTGCGGAGGCCGCGCGCGAAGACGCGACCGTTCCTCCCGTCCGCATCGAAGCGCATCACGGCCGCGCGGTCGGGGCTTGTCTCGATACACAGGTTGCACGACGAACCGATGGAGACATACATCCCGCCGTCGTCGCCGAAAACGATGCTGCGCGTGAAGTGCCCGCCGCCGTGCGAGTACCGCGCCACCGTCTCCAATGCCCCTGTCGGCAGCCCGGCGCTGTCGAGCACGCTGCGCACCACCGCTCCGGTATTGGCGATGTACAGGAATCCGCCATGCAGCGCCATGCCGTGCGGACTGTCGAGATTGCGCCGGAGCGTCGTCACCTCGTACTGGCCGTCGCCATCTCGGTCGGCGACGAGCGCCAGAAGATCGTCACCAGTCTGCGTGACAAACAGCGAACCATCGTCGCGCGGCAGGATTACGCGCGGGCCGCGGAGCGAGGCGATCTTCACGATGTCGTATCCGGGCGGCACGCGCAGCTGCGGCGTGCTGGGTGCGCTCACGAGTGACTCCGCCGGCGGCACCTCGTCCACATGCGGCGGCGGTGCGGCCGAACCGTTACTGCAGGCCGCCGTGACTACGCACCACGACGCAGCGCAGGGCGCGAAGAACGCGCGAAGGATCTGTTGTCCCGTCACGTTCATCGCTTCCTTCCTTGCTGGAGTGCCACCCGCGTCCTGTGGCGGAGTCGCTCGCCGGGCGGTCGTCTACCGGCCGAACAGTTTACCCAGCACGCCGCCTCCATTGCCGCCCGCCGCCGCGCCGAGTGCGGTCGCGAACTCCACCGCCGTCGGATACCGGTCGTCGGCATTCCTCGCCATTCCTTTCGTCAACACCTGATCCACCGATTCGGGAATGTCCGGGCGCCGCGTGCGGATGGAGATGGGATCGTTGCGAAGCCGCGCGATCATCAGCTCCTGCTGGTTCTTCCCTTCGAACGGCAGCTTGGCGGTGAGCATCTCGTACGTCATCAGCGTGAGCGAGTAGACGTCGGTGCGCGGGTCGAGGGGCTTGCCGCGCAGCTGCTCGGGGCTCATGAACTCCGGCGTGCCGAGGATGATGCCCGTCGCCGTCAACTTCTCCAGTTCCGCCCCCGCCCGGCGCTCCTTCGCCAGACCGAAGTCCATCACCACCGCCTTCTCCGTCCCGTCCGGATTCTTGGTGATCATGATGTTCTCGGGCTTCAGGTCGCGATGGATGATCTTCAGCCCGTGCGCCACCTGCAACCCGGCCGCGATCTGTTGCACGAACGGCACCACTTCGGTCAGCGTCAACTGCCCCTTGCGATTGTTGCGGTCGCTCAGGATCTCGCCCTGCACGAACGGCATCACCACATAGACGATGCCATCTTCCGTCTCGCCCAGCCGGACGATGTGGCAGACATTGGGATGCTCGAGCCGCATGCCAAGCGCGGCCTCGCGCCGCAGGCGCGCCATCGCATTGCCGTCCTTCACGAGCGACGGCGACAGCACTTTGATGGCGTACTGCTCCTTCGTGCTGATGTCCTCGCCGAGGTAGACGTAGGACATCCCGCCTTCGCCGAGCTTCTTGACGATGTTGTACCGGCCCTCAAGCACCTGCCCTGCCAGCGCCGCCGGATTGAACTGCTTCTGGACGCCGACGGGCGGCGTCATCGCACGCGGCGTGGTGCTCGACGGCGAGGCGCCACCGGTTCCAACGGGAGCGGCGGGGGCGGCTGGCGCGGCAGCGTGAGTCTGCAACCGCGAACCGTCACGGGTGCAGAACTTCGCGTCGGCGGCGTACAGTGTCCCGCAGGCTGGGCAGCGCATGCTCATAAGCAAACCCGGTTGCGCCCTTCGGCCTTGGCGCGATACAGCGCCTCGTCGGCCCGGGCAAAGAGATCGTCCACGCTGTTGACGGTCGTCGAAGGATATGAACTGACGCCGACGCTCGCCGTCAGCCGCAGGGACTCGACCAGCGACGTGGCGAACGGCGTCGCGGCCACATGTTCGCGAATGCGCTCGGCAAACGTCGTGGCGCCCACGAGCGACGTCTCGGGCAGCACCACCACGAACTCTTCGCCGCCGTAGCGGGCGACGACGTCCACGCTGCGGATCTCATTCTGCAGGAGCAGGGCGATCTCGCGCAGCACCTCGTCGCCGACCAGGTGGCCGTACGTGTCGTTCACCTGCTTGAAATGGTCAAGATCCACCATGAGCAGCGTCAGCACCGAGTCGTACCGGCGCGCGCGCTCGAGCTCCGAGGCGAGCCGCACCGTCAGTGCGCGACGGTTGAGCACCTGCGTCAGCGGATCCGTGTGGGCAAGCACCTCGAGTCGTGCGTTGTCGGCCTTCGTTGTTTCGATGACCTGCGCGCGATGGATCGCCGCCACGGCCGCCTTGATGACGGAGTCCGCGAACTCCACGTCCTCGTTGGTGAGCGGCGGTTCGTTCACCATGCGCCGGAGGAAGAAGACGCCGGCCTGCACCTTCCCAAGCGTGAACGGCAGCGCGATCACGCTGCGGATGGGCACCTGCATGCCGTTCGCCGCCCATTCGCGGCGCAGGTCCTCGTACAACGGGCTGGTGTGCAGGTCCTCCACGAGCACTGGGTGCCCGTGTTCGAGCGCGGCGCGAATCTCGGGATACCCTTCGAGATCGATCTCGTAGTTGCGGAGAGCCGGATTGTCGAATGCCGTGGCCACCACGCCCACGCGGTCGCCGGGTCGCGCAAGAATGACCGAGCAGCGCGACAGCGCCAGTGCGCGCGCGACGCGACGGGCCAGGATGTGGTAGATCTCGTCCGATGACAGGTCGCCGGTGACCTCGTGCAGGATGTCCACCAGCTTGCGCTGGTTCTCCGAATCCTCACGCACGCGATCGAGTTCCTCTTCAGCGCCGTGCAGCGCCAGCTGCGTCGTGTGTAGCAGCGCATTCGCGCGCAGCTGCGCGTGCACGCGCGCCACGAGTTCGCGCGCACGGAATGGTTTGCGCAGCACGTCAACGGCGCCGAGGCCGAGCGCCAGCTCAGTCATCTCGTCCGGCAGTCGGGTGGCGAGCAGCACCACCGGCAGTTGGCGTGTGGCGTCCGCCGCCTTCAGTTCGTGCAGCAACTGCGTGCCGTCGGCGTCAGGCAGCGCGGCGTCGAGCAGCAGAAGGTCGGGTGGCCAGTCGGCCAGCGCGGCGCGCATGGACGCAGCATCGGCGGCCGCGCGCACTTCACACCCGGCGTCGCCCAGCGTGGTCGTGAGCGCCCGGCGCACGCCCTCGTCGTCGTCCACCACGAGAACGCGCGCGTCACTCATCGGCGAGCAACTCCTGCAGTCCGTCCCACTCGATATTGCCGCCGCTCAGCACGCAGACCGTGTCGCCGCGTGCCTGCACCCTGCCCGTCTGGAGTGCCGCGACCGTGATGGCGCCGCTCGGTTCGGTCACGAGCTTATGCCGGTCAAGCAGAAAGCGCATCGCGTCCGGCAGTACCGCGTCGGACACAGTCACCACGTCGTCGAGCGCCGCGTTCAGGATCGCGAAGTTGCGCGTTCCGATCCTGACGGCCAGCAGCCCGTCGGCGAGGCCGGTCGGGTTGGCGGGAATTGTCACCGGCATGCCCGCGGCGCGTGCGCGCGTCAGCTTGGGCGATCCTTCGGGCTCCACCCCGATCACGCGCGCGGACGGCACGAGCGCTTTGATGGCGAGTGCGACGCCGGCTGCCAGGCCGCCGCCGCCCACCTGCACGATCACCGTCCCCACGCTCGGCAAGTCTTCGGCGATTTCGAGCCCCACCGTTCCCTGCCCGGCGATGATGGTGGAGTGATCGAACGGCGGCACAAACGTCAGTCCTTCCGCGGCCTGCAGCTCCTCGGCCTTCGCCAGCCGCTCGGCTGTGGTGGTGCCGATGTAGAAGCACCGGGCACCGAGCCGTTCCGCGCCTTCACGCTTCGCGCGCGGAGCGGTGGTGGGCATCACGATTGTCGCACGTACGCCGAACATCGTTGCCGCGAGCGCGACCGCCAGTCCGTGGTTGCCGCTTGAGCCCGTGACGACGCCGCGCGAACGTTCGGCGTCACTCAAGCCGGCCATGTACGTGTACGCACCGCGGAACTTGAACGCCCCGCCACGCTGCAGTTGCTCGGGTTTTAGCAATACCCGATGGCCACAGTGCGCGGACAGCGGCTCCGAGCCCAGCAGCGGCGTGCGAACGGCGACGCCGCGCAGCACGGCGGCGGCGCGGCGAACATCGTCAAGCCCGACGAGCGTCTGCTCGGCGGTCATGGGCAGAGGGGCAGCATGCGCATGTCTCCCGGCCGCGCGCCCTTAGCGCGAGGTGGAATCCCAACGCGCGATGGCGGCGCCCTTCGCCTGCAGTTCCATCGAAATCAGCGAAACCGCCGGTGAGCGCGTGTCATCGCGCCGGCCGACGACGAACCGCGCCAAGAGCGTCAGCGGGGCGCCGAGCACGTCCGCCGACCGGGCCGTGGCGCGCGGGACGCGCCAGAGATCCGTGCCGTCGTACGACATCCCGGAATCCGGGCTGCACCAGAAGTACGGCCGCGTGTAGCAGGCTACACTCAGCCGCGCGCCATCCGCCGCCGCGAACGACCGCGCCGTGGGCAGGGCTATCGGGTCAACCGCGAAATCCACAACCTCGCGATCGGCATCGTACTTCACGCCCTTCACCGGAATGGAGACGACATACGTGCGCGTGTTCCGCGCATAGAACTCCGCCTCGCGCCGCTGGAAGGTCGCGTACGCCTGGGCGACGCGCGTCTGGTACTCGGCCGTGCTTTCGTACGGATCGCGCGCCAGTTCCGGCATCTTCGCATTCGATACGTCGAGCGCCGACGAGACAATGGCGTTGAGCCGCTCGCTGAACTGCGACGGCGTCACCGCCTCAGTCACGCCCGCATCGGCCACACCGCCCGCGGCGCGCGTTGACGCCAGCGCCACGCCGCTTGACGGCGCGCGCGCGGGAAGTTCCACGACCGTCGTCGGAGCAGGCACGGTCGCCGGCGTCGTGCGCCGCACCGTCCGGCGAACCGCGGCCGGCGCTGGGGCAACGGGCTTCGGCGCGACAGTGGGCGGCGCCGGAGCCTGCGCCGTCTGCGTCGCCGGCCGCGCCGGGGCTGTCGCTGGCTGTTGGCGCGGCACCTGCTGTGCGGGCGCGGCTGCCACCTGCTTGCCTTCCGAGGACTCCGAGCAGAACGGCCGGTCCGCAGTGCCACCGGCCCCCGGCTGGGAGACGACGATGAAGCACGTCGTCGGCTGCATCGTCGGATGCGTCGCGTTGGCCGCCCATGAGCGGGCGGAGGCGTACGCCATCGTGATGTTTGCGCCGCTGGTCGGCGTGAAGCCGAGTGCGCGCAGGTCTATCGTGAAGGTCCTGTTCTTCTCGAACCAGCCGCGCTCGAGTTCAGCGAGGCGCGTCAGGTCGGCCTTCACCGCTTCGCCGACCTTCGCCTTGTCGCCGCCCTGTGCACCCAGCGCGGCTGTCAATCCGAGGAGCGCAACCACACCCAGAGCGGCGCGCGCGAATCCGTGCGCCATGCGTGAAGTGCTGCTGCCTCGCGTGTGAGTGGACTCGCGGGACTCAAGCGCCATTTGAACGGATCTCCAACTATAAATGGAGAAGGTGCCGCAGATGTGTGCGGAAGATACGGTGAATCGGGACTAATCTGCGCTGGCGCAATGGGTTCCGCAACTTCGGCACGCGAACTCTCTACTCCTCCGCTCGTCCCTCGCCCGAGTTCCTTCGCGCCCGCTCGTCGCCCTGTAGCATCTCGCTCACCGCCTTGCGCGTGCGGTCACGCACGGCCTCGGGTCCCTGTTCGCGGGCCAGATGCGTCATGTCGCTCGGGGACAGCCCCAGGGTGCGCGCGAGCAGCCGCCGGGCGGCGCGCACGTCAGGCAGTGCCGTCAGGCGGCCTTTCAGGCGCGTGCCGCCGCGCACCAGCACCCGAGTTACGACATTCAGCACCCGTGCGATGTCCACCAAGGTTGACGGCGAGACACCCATCTTGGCGAGCTCCCGGTGCAGCGCGAACCGCGAATTTTCGTGCTTCTTCGCCGCCCAGGCGTTCACCGACAGGTCCGCGCTGTCGTTCAGCAGCAGTTCCTCAAGGAACTGGTGCAGGTTCTCCGGAGCGCTCTGATGCGCGAGTCGCAGCGCCTCCACCTTTCGACGGCACCGGTCGCTATGCTGACCCCATGCGGCTACGAGCGCGTCGAGGTGCTCGGTGTCAGCGTAGATGATGTCCTCCACCTGCCCCGACTCGATCAGCGCAGTGCCGCACTTCCATGCCGGCTCTCGTGAGGTCGTCACGATGACAATCGGCACCTCGGCGTCACGCAGGCCATGCCGAAGGCGGACGGGCAGGCGCGTGTCGTCGTACGGCGCCACGCCGTGCACCACGACGAGGTGCGCCGGCCGGCGCAGCAGATGCATCAGTTCGTCCTCGGTCGCCGCGAACTGCACGGGCGCAAACGGCCGCAGCGCGTCGCGAAGACGGACCTTCATCGCGACGTGATCGGAGAGGACGTTTACCGGCCGGGCTGCGTCTGTCGATTGAGTCATGCCACGCAACGACTGAGGTGGCGCACCGGGGGTTGCGCAAGCATCGCTGAGGTCGCTGGGCGGCTGGCTTTCACGCCGGCACGCCCGGACGGACAGCACGAATCCGGACAATGGTCGCAGATAGTATGACACTTTAGGGAATCACGCCAGCACCGCAGCCTGGCAGTCTGACGACGGTCTATGTCGAGCGTTCACCCATGCGGCAGGCCGCTCGCGCGAAGGGCGCCCGGTTCGGGCGCCCTTCGTTGTGTCCCGCACCGTCATGCGCGGGATGCTACTCTTCGCCTTCCTCGCTGAGTTCCATCTGGGCCTCGGCCGTGCCCTCCTCACCCGTATCGGCCACTTCCTTGTCCTCGGCCACGAGTCGCGCGACCGCCGCCACCACGTCACCCAGATCGAGCTTCTTGAGCTGCACGCCCTGCGCCACGCGTCCGGTTTCGCGAATGTCCTTCACCGCGCAGCGCAGAGTTTGCCCGCCGCGCGTGACGAGCATCATCTCGTCCTCGGAGAGCACTTCGAGCAGGCCGACCACGTCGCCCGTGCGCTCGGTCCGCTTGACGGTGAGGATGCCCTTCCCTCCGCGCCCCTGCACCCGGTATTCGTCGACGTTCGTGAGTTTGCCGAGGGCATGCTCCGTCACGACGAGCAGTGAGGCCTCCCGGCGCACGACCACCATGCCGACCACTTGATCGCCATCGCCAAGATTGATGCCCTTCACGCCGGTCGTGTCGCGACCCATTGCGCGTGCATCCTGCTCGTGGAAGCGGATGCTCAGCCCGTGGCGCGTCACGAGCACGACGTCGTTGGACCCGCTCGTGATCTGCACATCTATCAGGTGGTCGCCTTCTTCGATCTTGATCGCCTTGATGCCGGTGACGCGCACGTTGGAGTACTCGCTCAGCGCCGTCTTCTTCACGGTGCCGTCGCGCGTGCAGAACAGCAGGAACTCGTCCTCGCTGAACTTCTTCACCTGCACTACGGCCGAGACGGTGGTTTCGGCTGAGACGTTGATCAGGTTCGGAATCGGCTTGCCCTTGGCCGCACGGCCGCCCTCGGGAATTTCGTGCACCTTGAGCCAGAAGCAGCGCCCGTCGTTCGTGAAGACGAGCAGGTAGTCATGCGTCTTGGCGGTGAAGAAGTGCTCGACGAAGTCATCCGTCTTGAGCTCCGTCCCCTTGAGCCCCTGCCCGCCGCGCTTCTGCTTGCGATACGTCGCGATGGACGTGCGCTTGATGTAGCCGGCGTGCGAGATGGTGACGAGCACCTCTTCGTTGGCGATGAGGTCCTCGATGGAGAACTCGCCCTCGTCAGCGATAATCGCCGTGCGCCGATCGTCGCCGTACGTCTCGGCCATCGCGCCAAGCTCCTGCTTCATGAGCGCCATGCGGGCAGGCTTGCTCTCGAGCAGGGCGACGAGGACCTTGATGGTTGCGCGCACCTCGGAGAGCTCTTCGTCCAGTTTCTCGCGCTCAAGGCCAGTGAGCTTGGCGAGGCGCATGTTGAGGATCGCCTCGGCCTGCTTCTCCGACAGCTTGAAGCGCGTTTGGAGTTGCTGCGACGCCGTTTCGGTGTCCGCGGCAGCACGGATGACCTTAATGACCGCGTCGATGCTGTCGACGGCGATCTTGAGCCCCTCGAGGATGTGCGCGCGATCACGCGCTTTATCGAGGTCGAACTGCGTGCGCCGGACGATGACGTCGTGGCGGTGGTGGATGTAGTGGAGCAGGGCTTCGCGCATCCCCATCACGCGCGGCACCAAGCGCTTCGTCGCCGGGTCGGGCACGAGCGCGAGCATGATGACGCCGAACGTCGCCTGCATCGCGGTGTGCTTGTACAGCTGGTTCAGCACCACGCGCGGAATGGCGTCACGCTTGAGTTCGATGACGATGCGCAGCCCGTCGCGGTCCGACTCGTCGCGCAGGTCGCTGATGCCGTCGAGTTTCTTGTCGCGCACCAGTTCGGCGATGGACTCGACGAGGCGCGCCTTGTTCACCTGGTACGGCAGCTCCGTGACGACGATCTGCTGCTTGCTGCTGCTCTCCTTCTCCTCGATCACGGCGCGCGCGCGCATGACAATCTTGCCGCGCCCGCTCTCGATGTACTCCTTGATCCCCTCGCGCCCGTAGATGAAACCGCCAGTCGGGAAGTCGGGCCCCTTGATGTAAGTGCGGAGCGTCGCCGCGTCGATCTCCGGGCGGTCGATAAGCGTGAGAAGTGCCGATACTACCTCGCGGAGATTGTGCGGCGGGATGTTGGTCGCCATGCCGACGGCGATGCCCGCCGAACCGTTGACGATCAGGTTCGGCACGCCCGACGGAAGCACCGTCGGCTCCTCGAGCCGGTCGTCGAAGTTGGGGGCGAAACCGACGGTGTTCTTGTCGATGTCGGCCAGCATTTCCACCGCGATGCGCGTCAGGCGCGCCTCGGTATAGCGGTACGCCGCGGCTGGATCGCCGTCCACCGAACCGAAGTTCCCCTGTCCGTCCACCAGCGGATATCGCAGCGAGAAATCCTGCACCATGCGCACAAGCGCATCGTAGACCGACTGGTCGCCGTGCGGGTGGTACTTGCCCAACACGTCGCCGACTACCGTCGCCGACTTCTTGTACGCGCGGCCGGGGACGAGTCCGAGTTCGTTCATCGCGTAGAGCACGCGCCGGTGCACCGGCTTGAGTCCGTCGCGTACGTCGGGGAGCGCCCGCGACACGATGACGCTCATCGAATAGTTGATGAACGATTCCCGGATCTCTTCGTCGATCAGTCGAGGAAGAATGCGTTCGCGGTTGTTGGGTGCGGTCATGTGCCGTGCCAGGGGGGTGGAAAAAGGCCAGCGACCAATTGAGAAATTTACCGAAAAGACTGCCGAAAAGCAACAGTGAATTGCACTTATAACTTATTGTGCGACAACCACTTGCGACCTCTGTTTTCGGGGCACACAACGCTGATGTCTCAGGGCACGAAGAAACAAAGGGCTTGCCTGGTTGCACGAACGAAGAACGACGGGCATTTCTGCCCGTCGCTCGCTGTTCTTCACGCTCCCGCTTACGCCTCGTTCGGCTGGCCGGATTGGTCCGGCTATGTCCACGTGCGCACGATTGCCAGCAGTCGCCACTCGCCATCGGTGAGGTGGAACACGTACGTCGAACCGCCTGCCCCTTGGCGCAGCGGCATCACGCCCATCTGTTCGGCCGGGCGGTTCACCGCGACCACGGCGTAGTCTCGCCAAAGCACCGTCGCGATGACGTGCGCGTACGTGAGCACCGCAGTGGTGTCACTGCGATGCGACGCGAAGAACTTGTCGCGAATGTCCAGCAGTCCCTTTTCACCAAAGCCGATCGTCAGCGCCGTCCGCGGCGGACGCGGCATGGTGAAGTTCGTGAGGGGCGGGAGCAGTGCGTACTGCGGCTCTTCGTGCACAAACGAGTCACAGCGCTTGGTGTCCGGGTTCCAGAATGCGCCCGCCATGCCAGCGGCGATGGAATTGAACGTGGGTGCGCCATCCGGCACATCCCAGTTCGGTCGTACGAATCCCGCCTCCCAGCCGATGACGCCGCGGAGCAGCGCATGGCCGAGCGGGGTGTCAATCGGATTCTCCACGCCCTCGGCGATGACGAGTCGCTCGAGCCGTGCCAACAGGTCGGTGGCACCCGGAGCGCCCGCTGCACGCGCGGAATCGGGGAAGGTGCGCAGTACACCTGGATTGCACTGCGTGGTGTCGAGGTGCACGAAGCGCGCGGCGGAGAGAATGGCGACGCGCAGCGAGTCGGCACGGCGTACAGACGCCAGACTGTCCTCGCTGACCGGCGTTCCCGCAAGGAACGCCGTAAGCACGAGCGCGGCGAGCATACGCTACGAACCCGTCGGGGGTGGTGCTGCGGATCTGTTCGAAGGCGACGCCTGTTCGGAGAGGACTTCGGCTTCTTCGGCCTCCACTTCCCGGTCAATCGCTTCGCGCTCCGCCTTGTAGCGCTCGTACCACGCACGCGTGATTTCGCCGGCCAGCTCGCGATTGCCCAGCCCGAACGAGAGCGCCAGCGCGAGCGCAATGGCGCCGAAGATGATCGCGAACGCGGTGGTGACGATCTCAGTGGCCACGCCGAGTTCCTGCAGCGCCATGAACACCGCGAGCAACACCACGCCGCCCTTGCCGACGCGTGCGAGTGTCGGCCCGCCGTGCAGCGAGACGGTGCTGGCGCCGATGAGCCCACCGACGAAATCCCCAAGCACGATGCCGACGATGATGATGACGATCGCCGCCACCACGCTCGGGATGTAGCCAACGAGCTCGCTGAAGAGCGATGCCAGCGAATCAAGGCCGAGGGCGTTGGCCGCGAGTAGCATCGCGCTGAACATCACGAGCCAGAACAGCAGGTTGGCGACCGCCAACGTGGGATTTAGGTGCGCGCCGACGCGATCAAGCGGCACGACGCCACCCTTCTTCAGCACGTCATTGAGGTGGAGGCGGCGCAGGGCACGCGCGGCGCCTTTCTGCACGAGCTTGGCCAGCAGGTAGCCGGCCAGCAGCACGACAGCCGCGCCAAAGAGCGCCGGGATGTACTCCCAGAACTGGGAGAAGCTTTCCTGGAGGCGATCGAGGAAGTTCACGACGGAGGGACTCGAAAAGGGTCCCCGTAATCTACTAGAACGCGAACCGCACGAGCGAGTGGTTGCCCGGAACGCGGGCCGCTGCCAACGCCAGCGCCTGCGGCGTCACGGTGAGACGCTCGCTGATTCGCCGACCGGCGTCCGGTCGAGTGCCCATCCATCGCTCGGCCATCCAGACTCCGCCGGCCGCGCCTGCCGCGCCCAGCGCGGCGGTCGCCGCATTGAATCGCGCGCTCGAACCAACGAGCACGGCTACGCCTCCTCCCATCAGCGCTCCGGCAACGCCCGCCATCCCCACCAGCGCCCCTTCTCCGGGCGAGTGATCGATGCGGCGCACGAGCAGTCGATCGCCGGCTACCAGGCCCCCCACGAATCCGCCGAGCATGGCGAGCGTACTCGTCTTGTGCCCCGGATGACCATTCGCGACGAACGACCCCGCCGCCGCGCCACCAATCAGCGACGATGTCGTGAGCGCAAACACGTCGCCTTCAGTGACGTTGTACCGAGCATACGTGGCGTACATCGCGCCAAGTTGCATCCCGGCCAGAGCCGCACCTGCTCCGACCGCCGCTCGCGTGCGCGTCCCGCCATAGTTGGCGTCGAACGCGTACATGGTTCCCATCGCGAGTCCAGCCGCCACGTCGGCGCCGAATACCGATGCCATGGCGGCACCGCTCGTCAGCCGTTGCCCCAGTGTGAGCGCACCAGCTGTTCCCAGCATGGAACCGAAGAACACGCCGGCGGCGAGATCGTTCTTTCCTGTCATCGCGTACTGCAGCGCGGCGCCGATCGCGCCGCCTTGCCAGGGAGCGTGCGTGGCGAGTGTCTGCATGCCGTCGGTGATGCGGAGGTCGCGCGCCAGTTCGGCGGCGGCGAAGAAGCTCCCGCCCGCCATCACTAGATACGCGGCCGTGGCAGGAACGGGCTCGTGCGCGATCGTGAGAGCGAACGAGGGTCCGTACAGCACGATGCCGTACAGCGTCTGTTGGCGCACGAATGAGTTGCGTATGAGCGCACGCACCGCCGCGACGCCGGTGTCGCGAACCGGCACCGGAACGGGCGTTGGCCGCGCACTCGGCGGCGCTTCGCGGCGCACACTGTCGGCGAGTTCGAGGCGCGGCTTCGGCGCACCCGCGGGCTCCTGCGCCGTGACGGGCAGGGCCACCAGCAATAGCATCGGGACATGGAATCGCATCTGCGTCTCTGAAGGGTCTTAGTTAAGACTTCCAGACACCACGAGTGGTTTCGCCCGGTCTCGCGGCATATCGCGCGCCCATTCGCGATCGTAACGCGCGGGCTAGTTGCGTGTCCCGCGACGAACGTCAAAAAGCACGGAGCGCCGGCACCGTGGACAGATCAACCACTCCCGCCGCCGCGCGTAGCCCAATCCGAAGCTCCCGCCGCCGACGGGTCGCGCCGACATCACGACATCGCAACGCGGACAGCGCACCGCGCGACCCGCGGCGAACGACTCGCGCAGCGCACGCTGCTCGTCCTCGGTGAATGGGACGCGCTCGCGGCCGGGCGTCATCACGCCCCAATCTGCAGAACGATCTTGCCGAACTGCGCTCCCGACTGCAGGCGAGCGAGCGCATCGCGGCCGTGCTCGAGCGGGAACGCCGAATCAACCGGCAGGGACAGGCGGCCCGCCACGAGCTCGCCGACGATGGCATCGAAATCGGCGTCGCTCCCCATCGTCGAACCCATGATCGTCCACTGATTCCAGAACAGACGTCGCACGTCCGTCTGCAACGCAGGCCCCGAGGTGCCACCGCACGTGACCAGGCGCCCCCCACGGCCGAGCGCGCCCAGCGACTGCTCCCACGTGGCCGCGCCAATGCTGTCCACGATCACGTTGACGCCACGCTTGCCCGTGCGCGCACGCACCTCGCGGCCTACGTCAACGCCCGTGTGGTTGATCAACTCGTCGGCCCCCATGGCGCGAGCGCGTTCAAGCTTGGCGTCTGATCCCGACGTAACCCACACGCGCGCGCCGCGCGCCTTCGCGATCAGCAACGCCGCTTGCGCCACGCCTCCGCCGATGCCCCAGATCAGCACTTCGTCACTGGCCTTCACCTGCGCACGCGTCACCAGCATCCGCCACGCAGTCATCGCCGCGAGCCCGAAGGCCGAGGCATCGGTGTCCGACACGCTCTCGGGAATCGGCCGCACATTGGTGGCCGGCACGACGAGTTCGTCCGCGAACGTCCCGGGCACGTGTTCGCCGAGGACCCGGAACCTCACGCACAGCGGGTGCTCGCCGGCACGGCAGTATTCGCACTGGCGGCACGAGAGGCCGGGATTCACCACCACGCGGTCGCCGCGGTGCAGCGATATCACGTCGGCGGAGACGTCGGCAATGACGCCCGTGCCATCGGCGCCGATCACCCAGGGCGGTGTGATGCTGACGCCGGGCAAGCCGCGAATCGTCCACAAGTCGAGGTGATTGAGCGGCGCCGCGCGGAGGCGCACTCGCACGTGCCCCGACGCAGGAAGCGTGGGCGGCACGATGTCCTTTCGAAACTCGACGCAGTCGAGCGAACCAGTGGCGGAGATCGTGAGGGCGCGCACAAGACGGCAGATGGCAGACGGTGGATGGTCGACGACTGAACGAGCGCAAGATCGATGCCGCCGTTCGTGTTCGAATATATTAGCTTGCAGAGCGATTTCGGCCCGGCCGATTTACCATCTGCCGTCTACCGTCCACCGTCTATCTTGTCGCATGCAAATCCGCGTCCCTCCCCTCGGCGAGTCCATCACCGAAGCCACGATCTCGCGCTGGCTCAAGCGCGAGGGTGAGGCCGTTAACATCGGGGACACGCTCATCGAACTCGAGACGGACAAGATCACCGTCGAGGTGCCGGCGATGGCGGGCGGTGTGCTCGCGCGCCGGTCAAAGCTTGAGGGCGACGTCGTCAAGGTGAACGAGTTGCTCGGCGACGTGGATGAGAGCGGCGTTGCAACCGAGGCGGCGGCAGTGGCGGTCGTGGCTGCACCGGCCGTTGCTGCGCCGGCGTTCGCTCCGGCGTCCGCGGCGACCGCCGCCGAAGTCCGTGCGGCGCCAAGTGCGATGCGCCTCGCCGCCGAGTTGGGGATGGATCTGTCCAAGGTGACAGGGACCGGCCGCGGTGGCGTCGTCAGCACGCCTGACGTCATCGTCGCAATGAGCGCACCGACCGCGACCCCGCCTGCGTCTGCGCCGGTCGCGCCCCCGCCCGCTGGTTCTGCAGCCGACCGCTCGCCATCCGCCACGGCTCCCGGCGTGCGCGAAACGCGTGAGACGATGAGCACGCGGCGCAAGCGCATCGCCGAGAACCTGCTCCAGGCCCAGCACGCGACGGCGCACCTGACGACGTTCAACGAGATCGACATGAGCGCGATCACCGCGCTCCGTGAGCGCACGAAGGAGCGCGTGGAGAAAGAGCACGGCCTGAAGCTCAGTTTCATGCCGTTCTTCGCGAAGGCGGCGTGCCTCGCGCTCAGGGCGTTCCCCACCGTGAACGCGCAGGTAGACGGCGACGCTATCCTCTACAAGCACTACGTAAACCTTGGCATCGCCGTGGCCAGTGACGCAGGCCTCGTCGTGCCGAACGTGAAGGACGCCGACCGCAAGGGCATTCTTGACCTTCAGCGCGACATCGCCGCGCTCGCGAAGACGGCGCGCGACGGCAAGCTGACGATGGAAGATCTCACCGGCGGCTCATTCACCGTCACCAACGGTGGCGTCTTCGGCTCGTTGCTCTCGACCCCGATCATCAACTTCCCGCAGGTGGCCATTCTCGGGCTGCATAAGACGCAGGATCGCCCCGTCGCGGTCAGCGGAAAGGTCGAGATCCGCCCGATGATGTACATCGCGCTGTCGTACGACCACCGCGTCATTGACGGACAGCAGGCCGTGCTCTTCCTCGTGAAGGTCAAGGAACTGATGGAAGATCCGGCGTCGATGCTAATTGAGTGAGTGGTCTAGCGCACCCTGAAGAGCGCGATCAACGCCCGAAGCCACCATGGCTCCGGGCGTTCGTGCACCCGCCAGGCAGCGGTGAGTCCCCCGAGTGCGGATGCGAGCTCGAACACCCCGTGTACATGCCTTGCGCCTCGGAGCTTCAGGATCCCTCGCAACAGCGGGCCGATCTCCTGCCTCACGGCCCGCGCCCGGCCCGGCAGGTTTCGGGAGCCCGCCCCAAAGACCTCTACCTGACAGGGAAGCACCGAGTCCCGCAAACCGAACGAGAGGCGGCCGAGGTAGCCGATGTCGAGCCGTCCGACGCGCACCGCGTGCCTCAGCGCTAGCGTGGGGCTCATTCCCGCTGCACCTCCCAGCAGCACGGCGGTCCATAGCATCTGCGCATCCTCGCCGCACACGACTGTGGCAGAGCTGTGAGTGGTGGCCGCGTACCGCCCGTCACGGACGCGTCTCGCGTACTCGCGCGCCGGTGCTGATGTCAACACCATCCCAACTCCGCTCGCATAGCAGGCAGCCCACCCGCGCACGCGCGACCACGACGTGTCGGTGGCCGTGCGCTCCTGAAAAAAGGTCCTGCGCCATCCGGCATCGAACCAGTCCGGCGAAGCTTGCCCCAGCAAATCAAGGGTGACACGACCCGGCCCCCAGCAGTGCACCTCAGGATATTCCGAGAGCAGATGCGTTGCGGCGATCAGGTAGTCCGGCTCTGGCACGCAATCGTCGTCGAAAACGACGACGACCTCACCGGCCGCTTCTTCAATGGAGCGGGCCCGTGCGCCGGCTACGCCCGGCGCAACGTCTTCCCGGACAATTCGAATCCACGGTGACCGCGAGACCGCCGTCGCCGTTGCCGGTCGACCAGGTAGCGGCGATGTACTACGATGGTCGACGATGATCCACTCACGCTCCCATCCTGCCGGGACGGTCAGCGCCTCGACTCCGGTCACGAGGCGGTCGAAGAGCACCGGGTCTGGATTTCGCGTGCAGGTGAGAAGGGAGATTAGTCGTGACACAGGGCCAATTTGGGGGGTTGCTTGCGCCGATCACAACCGCGTGCGCTGCATCCGTGCCGCGCAGCAACGACGGCTTAGATTTCCTGCAGTCCTCTACCATCGTGAACCGTGACTGAGACCCTCACTCCCGACGTTGTCGTCATTGGCGGCGGACCCGGCGGATACGTCGCCTCGATCCGCGCCGCGCAGCTCGGCCTCTCCACCGTGTGCGTCGAGATGGACCGCACGCTCGGCGGCACGTGCGTCAACGTCGGTTGCATTCCTTCCAAGGCTCTGCTCAGCTCCTCCGAGCACTATGAGTTCGCGCGACTGCGCGCCGCGGAGCACGGCATTGACTACCACGACGTGACGTTCGACCTCGCCCGTATGATGAAGCGTAAAGACGACGTCGTCGCACAAAACACGAAGGGCGTCGAGTTCCTCTTCAAGAAGAACAAGGTGACATGGGCAAGGGGCTTCGGCACGTTGCTCCAGGGGAACGTCGTCGAGGTAAGAGCCGACGACGGCACCGTGACCACGTATGCGCCGCGGGACGTGATCCTCGCCACGGGCTCGGTGCCAGTCGAGCTGCCGTTCCTCAAGTTCGACGAGGAGCGGGTCGTCTCCAACGTGGGCGCGCTCAAGCTACCCGAGATCCCGCGCCATCTGATCGTGATCGGCGGCGGCGCCATCGGCCTCGAACTCGGCTCCGTTTGGCGCCGACTCGGCGCTCGCGTGACGGTCATCGAGCTCATGCCGACGATCCTGCCCGGCAACGACGATGACATCACGAAGGAAGCGACGCGCGTGTTCAAGAAGCAGGGGATGGATATCCACGTCGGCACCAAGATCACGGGCGGTCGTCGCGAGGGTGATCAGGTGATCATCGAGGCCGAAGAAAACGGCGCGCCCGCGACCTTCACCGCCGACTGCGTGCTCGTCTCCATCGGCCGCAAGCCCGCTCTCTACGGCGTCGACGCCGCCGCCCTGGGCCTGACGCTGGGCGTGCGTGGTGAAATAGCTGTGGACGACCAGTTGCGCACCAATCTTCCCAACGTCTTCGCTATCGGCGATGCCGTGGGCGGCAAGCTGCTGGCGCACAAGGCAGAGGAAGAGGGCATGATTGCCGCCGAGGTGATCGCGGGCAGGCCGGCGCACATGCACTACCACAACATGCCCGGTGTGGTGTACACCTGGCCCGAAGTGGCCACCTGCGGCCAGACCGAAGCAGAGGTGAAGGCGAGCGGCCGCGCCTATCGCGTAGGCAGGTTCCCCTTCTCCGCCAACGGCCGCGCGCGCTCAATGAACGAGACAGGCGGCTTTGTGAAGTTCATCGTGGACGCCGTCACCGGTGAGATCCTCGGCTGCCACATGATCGGCGCGAACGTCAGCGACTTGGTCAGTGAAGTCGTGCTGGCAATGGAGTACCGCGGTACGGCTGAGGATGTCGGAGCGACGGTGCACGCGCATCCAACGCTGAGTGAGGTCGTCAAGGAAGCCGCGCTTGGCGCGCTCGGGCGGGCGATACACATCTAGCCGCCGTCCTGGGTGCGAGAGAGCTCGGCGCACAGCAAATTCAAGCGGAGAACGAGAGAGGTGCCCGCCGTCACAGCGGGCTCCTCTTCTGCCTCATGTCGCACTCGGACCTTCGAGGTCTCACACAGGCAGACGATAGCGCTCCCGCAAGATGCGCTCGTGGTGCATCGCGTGGCCCGCCGCAATCCACGCCAGTCCGCGCACGCTCACTTCCTTGCCGCTCGCGGTGCCACGTCGCGTCCAAGCCGCCTCGGGTAGGCAGCGCAAGAGAGCTAGTGTGGCGGCGCGCACCGCGGCAAACTCACCGAGCAGAGCGTCGAGCGCGCGGTCCTTGGCACCGGAGGCGGGCATGTACGCGTTCTCGTCGAACGAGGCAAGCGGCGTGACGTCTCCCCGCCCGATTCGCAGGATGCGGTACGCGAAGATCCGCTCGGCGTCCATGATGTGGCAGACGACCTCCTTCACGCTCCATTTGCCTGGCGCATACGCGAAGGCGGCCTGTTCCTCACTGAGGTTCTTCAGGCGGGCGAGGAACGCCTCGCCCTGTTGAGAGAGCGTGCGGGTGATCTCTCCGTTAGGCACGGAGGCCACATACGAGGCGTAGAACGGGGCGAATTCGTCTGCCGCAGGTCGGACGGTCAAGGCGATGTTCATTCAAATGCTCCTTTGAAAGACCACTTTTGTTGCAACTGCGTTCGTGTAAGGGTTTCGTGAGGAAATGCCTCACAAACTTTCCATAATTGCACCGTATTCCGCCGTGGCGCCCCACTCTCGACATTGCCTGTGCGACCGGTAGCGCGCTGAACATACGCGGCGATGCGCCGGAGACAAACATATCAGGAAACGCAGGGTCGCTTCGAGCGACCCAGCGTGTCGCGGTAGGCACAGCGAGGGGCGCGTACAGTGCGCCGGGGGGCCGTCACTGGCTCGTCAATCGCTGACCTACCGCGACTCGCTTAACAGCAGCAAACGACAGAGCACAACAGCGTACAACAGACCGACGAGAGAGGGGCGCACCGCATTCGGCGCGCCCCTCTTCTGTTGTCTCTCTGGGGCACTCTGTCGATTCGGGACGCGCACGTGGCCGCTATTTCCGCCGGAATGTGATCTCCCTGCGCACGTAGCCATCGCCATCCGCGCCGCCCGTGGGCATCGGCACTTCTACAAACGACGTATGCCGCGCAAATAGCTTGTGCAGCGTGTCAACGACTACGAAGTCGTTCGAAATTTGAGAAACGCGGACGTCCGCATCGGCGGCGGCGAGCGACGCGCCGGCCGGCGGTTGCACGAGCAGCATCACGCGGCTTCCTGCGGACGCCTCAACGGTTACCTGATACTCGTCTCCCACCGTTCGCGTGGCGACAATGCGCGGATGCGTCGAGCGTTCGCCAATGGCAGGCGCCGCGCTGCCCTCGAGCACGACCTCCCATCCTCGCGGAGCGGGAAGTGCCAATCGCAGCGACGCGTCTCCGGGATGGAGCACGCCTTCGGCCACGCCGCCTCTCGCGGGAGCGAAACGCACCCGCAGTGGAGTCCGTGGCGTCGCGCCCGGCGTTGGATACACCACGAGCGTTCGGCCTCCGCTCCACGACGCCCCGTCGGTCACGACAAGATCCACGCGCAACGCGCCGACTGCCAGGTTCCGAATGGTCGCCTCGCCCTGACCCGGCGGCAGCCACGGCGCGACGGTCAGCGTCCCCGCCGGCGCATCCACCTCGAGCCCCATCATCCCGCGCAGCAGTGGCGTGAGGATCATGGACGTCGCGAAGAACTGCTGCGGCACGGCGGTGTCGAGCGCCTTGTAGACGCGTCCGCTGATCACTTCGGGGTTCCGTCCGCGCGCCTCGTCGAATGTCGTATTCGCGATCGCGCGCAGTGCCTGCCACCCGGCATGCGGATTTCCGTACCGGAACTGCGCGGTGGCGACCCACCCGGTCACGAACGGCCACACGGCACCGTTGTTGTAATGCAGCGGGTCGAAGAGTTTACTCGTCGTTGAGAGCGGGCGCGCGCCCCAGTCGGTCATGAGGTCGCTGCGCGCCATGCGCTCCGCCATCTGGCGCCCCTTTGCTTTGTCGAAGACATCGAATGCCATGGCCGTCGCGGGCCAGGCGGTCATCGTCTCGTTGATCTTCCCCTGCTCGAGCACGGCGAACGCGTACTGCCCTTTGGATGGAATCCAGAGTTTGCCATCGAGCGCCGCGATGGCGCGTTCGTGCTCAGCCCTCGCCTCAGCCGCAAGCTTCGGCTCGCCCATCGCTTCGGCCATGCGTGCGAAGCGTTCGAGCGAGGCGGCCCAGACGCCGTTGAGGTACACATCGCTGACGATCCCTTCCTGCAGGTCACCCACTTCGAGCGCCCCAGCGCCGGCGCAGGTGTTCTCCATCAGGCCGTCGCTGTCGGTGTCGCATTTTCGCGACCACTCGTAGGCCTTCTTCACGTTGACCCAGAGCGCGCGCACCGTTGCCGTGTCGGCCGTTTGCTTCCAGTACTCTCCGAAGGCGAGAATCCAGAATGGCGTCGTGTCGCCATGGTAGAACGCGTACGGATACGCGCCAAACCAGTCCACCTTTCCTGCGCCCTGTGAGATTTCGTGCGCGATCTTGCCGTCAGCGCGCTGGTATTTGGCGAAGAACTTCAGCGCGCCGTCGCGCACGAGTTCATGCTGGCCCACGGCACTCATCGCGAACGAGTTGATGGACGCATCGCCGCCAAAGAACCACCCGAATCCGGGGCGGTCGCTTGCCGCTCCGGAGAGTCCGTAGCCCGCGACGAGTCCGCAACCGAGATCTGGATTGCAGACCATGGATTCGTCGAGGTTCACCTTGGCCCACTCGACCGCGCGGTCAAGATCAGCGTCGCCCGTCACCACCGAGACCTGCTGCGTGCGGATTGAGTCCGCGTGCGCGGCCCGCTTTTTCCACTCGCGCTCGATTGCGCCAGGTTCGAGCAGCCGGCGGTACAACGCGAGCACCGAGTCGCGCGGCATCTCACCGCCCGCCAGCACGATGGGGATGTACTTGGCGTGGATGTTGACGTTGCCACCCGGCGGCTCACCGAGGCGCGGTTCGGTGTAGCGCTCGCTCGCGCTGCCCACGCCAATGGTGAACTGCGGCGGTGCTGCGGAGAGCATGTGCGCGGGCACATCGCTCGCTTGCGTCACCGCCGGCGAGCCGAGAAAGGCGCTCACTTTTCGACGGCTTTCGCTGAAGACGAACGCCTTGGCACCAGAGTGCCACGCAACATACTGGCCGCCGAGCGACGCGGGCCACGCGAGGTGCAGGTCCGGGATGAATGACGCGATGATTTCCATCGGGCGAATCGCGTCCACCTCGAGGAGCATCATCACGGCGGGGAGATCGATCGAGGCGAAGACGGTCTGCCGCACGGTGAATGTTTCGTACGCGTACGTGATCGTGACACCCTCGGGACGCACGAGCACGGAGCGAGCGACATCACGGCCGGGGATCGACTGCGCGTACTTGGGAACGCGAAACGACAGCCGGAAGTCGTGCATCCACTTGTAGGGCCAACTCCACAGTTCGAACGCGCCGTCCTCGGTGCCCATGGCGATGGCGCGGCGGCCGACAGCACTGACGTACTGACCCGCGCGCGCATCGCCGCTGAGGGCGATGGGCGAGCGGCCGAGGTCAAAGGGGGCGATGGTCTGGGCGGAGGCGGCCGCGGCGTGCGCGGCGGCGAGAGCGAGTACGAAGAGAGTGCGGCGCATAGAGCGCGAATATGTGTGCGCGCGCGGCGGCGCGCGACTCAGTGGAGCATGTCACCGCTGCGGCGTGTTAGCGCTCGCGGCAGCCTCAGAACGCACACGGGGCCGTCCGGTGTTCCGGACGGCCCCGCACTCCCGAACGTGGCTTTAGCGCTCTTCGGGCAACTTGGCGAGGATCTGGGCTGGCACGTGCGGCGGCGTCGCCATGCGGCGACGCGACGACGTCTCGGCCTCGATCTTCTTCCAGAACGCGACCTCACGCGGGGCAGCGCTGAGCGCCGATTCGCTCACCGGCTCGCCATCAAGCCAGGCGTGCACGGCGTCCGAGATGCGTTGCGACGGCGCGACTTCCTGATCGGCCGTCGGCGCGTCCTTGGGCGTACGAGCGGTCGGCTCGAGGCCGTCGCGTGGATCAAGGTTGTTCTGCATCACTGGTATCGCTCCTCCAAGAGCGCCTGAAGCGCCTCGCGTGCACGGTGCACGCGCATCTTCAGCGCACCCACAGTCGTGTCGAGTAACTCGGCCATCTCTTCGTACGACCGACCCTCGACGTGCTTCATCACAAACGCTTCCCGCAGAGACGCAGGGAGCGCCGACAACGCGCCGTCCAGGTCGGACCGCAACTCACCCCGATCGAGCTCTTCCTCCGGGGTCTCGTATCCAGACGGTTGATCGTCCTCTTCGTAACTCAGATGGGTCCGGCGGATGTTCTTCAGCCAGTCCTTACACCCGTTGGCCACGATGCGGAAAACCCAAGCGTCGAAGCGTCCGCGCACCTCGCTCAGGTGGTTGTAAGCCTTGATGAACGAGACCTGCAGGATGTCCTCGGCCACATCGGGACTCCCCGTCATTCCCACCGCATGGCGGTACAGCGGGTCGCTGTAGCGCTGGATGAGAATGCCGAAGGCGTTCCGTTCCCCGGCGAGTACGCGGTCAATCACGGCCTGGTCCGCGTCCGCTTGTTCTTGCTGCGGCGAGGGCTGGGTCTGTTTCACGACGCTAGTGTAATGCGTCACACGCGCCGAGGACAGGCCTAGCCCCGCCGTTGCCGAACAGGCAACGCCGGGGTATTTCACAATTGAGACGAGCCGCCGCGCGGCGGGTAACGCGGCAATTATTGCGGGCGAATCGGAATGGGAATCGCCCAGCCATATGCGGTGTTGAGCGCCGCGGCTACTCGGTCCGCCGTGAGCTCGTGCCCAAGCGCCGACGGCTGGATTCCGTCGAGCGAAGTGGCGAGTCCGAACGGCGCATCACCGCCGAGGACGGTTGCCGCCGAGAACGCCGGGGCCGCATAGGGCACTTCGCTCGCAAAGAGCGGCACGTCCACATAGGCAATCTGCCGCTTATCGGCAGCCGACTTGATGGCCGCGTTGAGTGCCGTGATGGTCTGCGTGATGAGTGCGGCATCGCTCGGGGTCAGCACGTAGTCAGTCACGCCGGGCTGGTCCGCGCATGAGAGCGCCTGCGACTTGCCCACGCTCCGAGCCGCCGCGACGAGCGGCGGCAGAAGCGCCACGGTGTTGAGCAGGTTGGCACTCCCCTGGCAGTTCGCGGCGACGTCAAGTCCGTATGCGGAAAGCGCTGCGCGCTGCTGCCAGAGCACGTCGCCCGACTGCCACGCGGGGAGCGACATCAGCGGCGGAATGCCAAGGAACACGGCCCTGGCGCCTGTGGCCTTCACGCTATCGGCAATGGAATCGAGGACCGGAGCAAACACGGCGGCCGGCATCAGTGTCCACGCCGTCTTCTGCGTGTAGCTCGCGCCCGTCACCACGAGACCCGACGACGCCGCACGCATCACTTCGCCAGCGCCGAGTTCAATCGCCACCAAGGTGGGATGTTGCGCTTGCATGGCCTGCACCTGGGTTTGCACCGAGGGTAGCACGAGCGGATAGCGCGTTTGGTCGAGCGACGCCGCTTGGGTCACGAACGAACGCGGCGGCGTGTGCAGCGCATCCCAAGCCGTTGCGCCCGCGACAGCCACGTTGTTTGCGGGCAGCGTGTCGCTGCCGAGCCGTCCGCTGCACGTCGCGACGCTGGCTGTGACCGATCCCCCGAGGGTTCGGTTCAGCGAGAGCGGCGCAACCAGCGGCGGCGTGCACCCCGGCGTCTTCAGCGCAGGCACGCGGAAAGGCGCCTCCATGCGCGCCGCAAGCCGCACCGGCCATGCGGCCAACTGCGACTCGTACACGACCCCCGCGGACTGCTCGCCCATCGTGAAGCCCGTGCCGATGGCGACAAAGCGGCGGAACGCCGATGCGCCTTCGGGCGCCGTCAGGCGCGCATCGCCGCTGCAGGCAACGAAGAGGAGCACGAGCAGAGCGCGCGCAGATCGCATAGGTGGAATATGCCTACCTGAACACCCCGGGAACACATGGAAAGTTCACGCGTCGCACGCAGCCCAGCCCCGCGTCCGCACGAGATCGCCGTGTTCGTTGAGACGCGGCGGCGGACGACGCACGGTGCCGGGCGCGAGCGGGGCCACACCGGTGAGCGGCGACGCCTCAACATCGTGCAGTGCCTCAAGCACGGGCTTCACCACACCGCACGGCACTCGCGCGGCTTCGAGCCTTGCGAGCCAGGTTGCGGCAGGCTGCGTCCGTACACGTTCGCGAATGGCGCTGACGACGGCGTCACGGTGCACAAGTCGGCCAGCGTTGGTCCGATACCGGTCATCCTCGGCGAGCGCGTTGAGCCCCAGCGCGCACACGCACTCCGCAAACTGCGCGTCGCTGCCGACGGCGATGACGATGGGGCGGTCGAGTGCGTCGAACAGCTCGTACGGCACGAGGTTTGGATGCGCGTTGCCCCAGCGCGATGCTTCATGCCCTGACACCAACACGTTTTGCGCCACGTTGACGAGGGCCGCGACGGCGCTCTGGTACAGCGACAGGGTGAGGTGGCGCGACGTTGCGTCAGTTGTCGCGTGTCGCGCCGCGAGCGCCGCGAGGATGGCGATGGCTGCATCCTTGCCCGCCAGGACATCGGCGAGCGCAACGCCGACCTTCATCGGCTCGCCATGCGGTTCACCTGAGATGGCCATCCATCCCGATTCTGCCTGCACCACGAAGTCGTAACCTGAACGGTCGCTCGTGGTGCCAAACCCGCTGATGGTGCACCAAATGAGCCGTGGATTGGCCTCGAGCAGCTGCAGAGGGGCGAGGCCCCAGCGCTCCAGCGTGCCGCGCGTGAAGTTGTCCACGACGACATCCGCACCGGCGATCAAGTCGCGGACCAGCGCAACCTCCCCGGCGCTCGCAAGGTCGGCCGCAACCGAGAGCTTGTTGCGGTTCACGGCGAGGAAGTAGGCGCTGCGGCCTTCGGCATCGAAGGGCGGCCCCCATCCTCTGGTGTCATCGCCCGTGAGCGGACGTTCAATCTTGATGACGTCGGCGCCAAGATCACCGAGCATCATGGTACATAGTGGTCCGGCGAGGACTCTGCTCAGATCGAGGATTCTGAGTCGCGAAAGCGGCAGTGTAGTCATTGTGGCTGA
>JAHFCU010000032.1 GCA_023249305.1 Gemmatimonadota bacterium | reverse complement strand
CGGCCTGTGCGATCTTCTGGGGTTCGGTGGTCGCGAAGACGAAGACGACACGCGGCGGCGGCTCCTCGAGCACCTTCAGCAGCGCGTTCCACGCCTCGCGCGTGAGCATGTGCGCTTCGTCCACGATGTAGACCTTGTAGCGGTCGTCACCTGTGGGGGCATACTGAGCGCGCTCGCGCAGGTCGCGGGCGTCGTCCACACCGCGGTTCGACGCGGCGTCAATCTCCACGACGTCGAGCGAGGCGCCGCCGCTCCAGATGCGCAGGCAGCTCGGACACTCGCCGCACGGCTCGCCATCGTCCCGCTTCCGCTCGCAGTTGAGCGCCATGGCAAGCACGCGCGCCAAGGTCGTCTTGCCCGTGCCGCGCGGACCGCACAGCAGGTAGCCGTGCGCCACGCGGCCGCGGGCAATCGCGCCCTTAAGCGTTCCCGCCACGTGCGACTGCACGGCAACCGCCGCAAACGACTTCGGGCGGTACTTGCGGGCGAGGGCGAGGGTCATGGGATAATACTGCAGACGGTAGACGGCAGACGGTAGACGGTTGACAACGTTCGCCGTGGCGGTGTGGGGCGCGTCCCCACTTGACGAACCGCGCGGGCCGCGTGTACTCTCCTCGCATGTTCAGCGCCCGCGCGTACTCGTATTCCTACTTTCGCAGCCTCACACGGGCCGCGGGGGCAGGCGTTCGCGCATAGCTGACACCAACCCATCGCAGACCAGGCCCGTGGAGCTTACCACGGGCCTTTTTCTTTTCTTCCCGGAGCGGCTGTGATCGTCATCACCGAAGCTGGCATTCCCCAGTCTATTCTCGACGCGCTGCGCGAGCACCTCGAGGAGCGCGGCGTGCGCACGCATGTCTCGCGGGGTACCGACCGCGTGGTCGTCGGCTGCATCGGCGACACGTCGCAACTCGACGCCGGGGCCGTGAGCCGCTGGCCGGGCGTGGCCTCGGTCGTGCCGGTGCGCACTCCGTACCGGCTCGCTTCGCGAGAATTCCGCGCCGCACCGACGCTCGTTCCGCTGGGTGACGCCGCAGGCACCACGCTGGGCGAGCAGCGCATCGTGGTCGCCGCGGGGCCGTGCTCGGTGGAGAACGCGGCGATGCTGCTGGAGACGGCGCACGGGGTGCGCGAACACGGCGCGGCGATGCTGCGGGGCGGCGCCTTCAAGCCGCGCACCTCGCCGTGGGCCTTCCAGGGACTTGGCGTGCAGGGACTCGCGCTCCTCGCCGACGCGCGGGCCGCTACTGGACTGCCAGTCGTGACCGAGGTAATGGACCCGCGCCACGTGGACCTTGTCGCGGAGCATGCCGACATGCTGCAGATCGGCGCGCGCAACATGCAGAACTATCCGCTGCTCGCCGAAGTGGGACGCGTGCGGCGTCCGATCCTCCTTAAGCGCGGCCTGTCCGCGACCATCACCGAACTGCTCCTCGCCGCCGAGCACATCATGGCGCGCGGCAACGAGCTCGTGGTCCTCTGCGAACGCGGCATTCGCACCTATGAAACCGCGACCCGAAATACGCTGGATGTCGCCGCCATTCCAGTGCTGAAGCGCGAGACACACCTCCCCGTCATCGTTGATCCCTCGCACGCCGGCGGTCGCGCCGACCTCGTTGCTCCGTTGGCGTTCGCCGCCATTGCCGCCGGCGCTGACGGCCTCATCATCGAGGTGCATCCGCGACCGGGCGAAGCGCTCTCCGACGGCGACCAATCGCTGACTCTCGATGCGTTCGGTGCGCTGATGCGTTCGCTCGCGGGTTTTGCCGAGGCCGCGGGGCGCACCCTCGTCCCGGCGAATCGAACGACGCGGGTGGCGTGATGACGCCGTCGGCCAAGTCTTCGCTGGCGCTGGCCGCGCTGCGCGACGAGATGAGCGCGCTCGACGCGGCACTGATCGAGCTGCTCACGCGCCGCATGGACATCGCGCGGCGCATAGGAGCAGAAAAGCGGCGCGCCGGCCTTGCCGTGCTCGACCCGCGGCGCGAGGCGCAAGTCGTCGCGTCGGTCGCTCGTCACGCACGGCAGGCGGGCCTGCCCGAGGAATCGGTGCGCGACATCTTCTGGCCCGTGGTGGCGATGTGCCGGCGCGCACAGCAGGACGACGGAACGTGACGGCCACTGGACCGGTCGCCATCCTCGGCCTCGGTCTCATCGGCGGCTCGCTGGCGCACGACCTGTCGGCGCTCGGCGCGACCGTCTGGGGGTTCGATGCCGATAAGGCGGCGACTCGGCACGCGCGGCGCGCGGGCGTAATCGATCGCGTGATTGATGCCAACCTGCGCGCGCTGAGTGACGCGGAAACTGTGGTGCTCGCTGTTCCGGTGGACATCGCGCCCGTTCTGCTGGAACAGGCGTGCGCGCGCGTACAGCATGCGGCGCTCATCACCGACGTCGGCAGCACCAAGCGGCGTATCATGCAGAGCGCGGCCGCGTTGGGACTGTCGGCGACGTTCGTCGGAAGTCATCCCATTGCCGGCGACCATCGCGCCGGTTGGCCGGCGTCGCGGAGGGGTCTTTTCGCGGACGCTCGTGTGGACCTCTGTCGAACCGCCGACACCGGCAGCGCCGCGTGGAAGCGCGCCCGAGCGCTCTGGCGATCCGTCGGCGCCACGCCGACGGAGCGTGACGCCGCCATGCACGACGCCGAGATGGCCTTCAGCAGTCATCTCCCCCAGATCCTCTCGCTCGCGTTCGCCGGCACGCTGTCGTCGCGCGCGATTGCGCGCAGCCGGCTGGGCGGCGGCGGCCGTGACATGACACGCATGGCCGCCTCGTCGCCGGCGATGTGGGGACCGATCTTCATGGAAAACGCCGTTCCGTTGCTCGACGCGCTCGAGACATGCCTGGCCCAGCTCGGCGCACTGCGCGGGGCGGTCGCGCGGCGTGACCGGCGGGCACTTCAGGAGGCATTTGCGGCGGTGCAGGCCTGGACGGCGAACAAGACGTAGGATCTGGGATCCGGATTCCATGTCCGCGACCTGCCAACGACTCGCGGGGGCCGCCGGTTGAATCCGGCTGCCCCCGCGAGAGTGCTTCAGGCCTGACGATGCGACGTGAGACACCACGTACCGTTGCTGCCTTTCGGCCCTGGCGGAGTTGGCGGGCCCGCGCCCACCGGGGCCTGAAGCAGAGAATAATCTAGCGATACGGTGAGTCCGGTACAATCACGAACAGGAATTCGGACTTCGGAACGGGAATGCGAATCCGGGATCCGAGGAGGATGGCGGAACGGCTTATCGCGGACTCGACATCCATCGCGCGGCCCACCTGTCGAGTCCCGACTCGGACATCGCGCGCGCAATGAAGTCACCCTGCCCGATCTCGCACCGCAGTGCCTCCAGCAGATCCGAGCCTCGCGTCGACACACCAGCGGTCGGTCCAGACGCGACCGCCGTCAGCGCCGTCCGCCTACTGGCCGCCTCCCCGACTTCCGTCTCGCCGCAGGAACTCAGTTGCTCGCACTCGACGGCGCCCGCGCCATCACGTCCGCGATGGTCTTCAGCAGCGTCTCCATCGCGATCGGCTTGTGGAGGAACGCGACGACGGCCCCTGGCAGGCCCGCCCACGACACCGGGCTGTTCACGTAACCCGACATGTACACCACGCGCACGCCCGGTTCGACCTGCGCGATCAGGTCAATCATCGTCATGCCGGTCATTTCGGGCATGATCACATCAGTGAGGATGACGTCTGGCCGATCGGTCGCTGGGGATTCGATGAAATGGCGCACCACCTCTTTCGGTTTACCGCAGTCCCAGACCTCGTACCCATTGTGGATGAGAATGCGGCGCAGCGCACTGCGCATCTCGGTCAGGTCGTCCACGAGATACACCAATCGCCGCCGAGCCGGAGGGGGAACGACGGCCGGCGGCGGCTCGACCGCCGTGATCACCGTCGCCACCACGTCCGCCCCGGTACGCGGACCAAACCGCTTTGCCAGACGGACGCAGTCCCGACCCTCGGTCTTGGCGTCGTACAGCGCACGGTCGGCGGCGCCGAGCAGCAGTTCGTATGAGCCCATTCCCTGCTCGTGGACGGCAACGCCGGCACTCACCGTCTGCACCCCCCAAGGAAAGACCTTCGCACGCATCTGTGCCAGCACGCGCTCGGCAAACACGACCGCGCCGTTCGCATTGCTCCCTGAGAGAATGGAGGCGAACTCCTCGCCGCCGAATCGGGCGGACAGGTTCTCCTTGCGCGTCAAGCCGCTGAGCACCCCGCCGAATTCGCGCAGCGCCCTGTCGCCGGCGGCGTGCCCGTGCGCGTCATTCACCCGCTTGAAGCGGTCGAGGTCGAACATCACCACTGCCAGGGGCCGACCCCGCTCGGCCCCCGCAAAGGCCGCCTCGAGTGCAAGGTCAAGATGCCGGCGGTTGGCCAAGTTCGTCAGCCGGTCGGTGAAGGCCAGGTCCTCGGCAGTGCGACAGTCCTTGCGCAATAGTTCGGAGAGAATCGCGATGCCGATGGACACGCCGAGATACACGACCACGATGCCCAGGAGCAGCGACCAGTCGGGTTCGGCGATCTCGAAGGCAACGACGCTCAACTGGGTCGCCGTGATGACGGCCATGCCGCCGGAGAAGGCGATGGCGACGCCACGAAGGCCGCGGTAGTACGACAGAAGGAACGCCGGGATGAGGGCCGAGAGCCAGACGAGCATGCCGAAGCTGTTGCTGGTTCCCTGCGGGAACGCGAAGACGGCGGCGATGGGCGCTGCCAGGGCGAGCAGCGAGACCGCCAGCGCTCGCCGTGGAATGGCCGCGTCGTGCGGGCCGGCCATGGCGGCTGGGGGCTTGAACGTAGACATCTTCGTCCTCTGGCGTTCCACTTCGAAGTCCACTCCGCGAGCCCCGGTTCCGAGAGCGGCCGCGCGACGTGATAGCCCTAGATGTCGTCCGTCGCACACCCGTCCACGACTGATCCATCGAGCAGGCCGGTGGTCAGGTCGCCACTCGAGTCCAGGCGCCCGATGCCGGCCAGCCTCTCTGCGTGACGGCACTCCTCCTCCAGCAGCGGCATGTTGGAGGCGGTCAGGAGTCCACCGCCGAGCATATGGCCGCAGCCAGGCTCTCGATCGTGTACGGCTTCTCGAGATAATGAACGCCTGCCGGTATTGCGCCCGCCGTCCCGATCACATCCGACGTGTAGCCGGACGTAAACAGCACCTTGATGCCGGGCTTGAGGGCCAAGACTGCCTCGCTGACCTCCTTGCCATTGAGGCCCGGCATCACGACGTCCGTCATGAGCACGTCAATCTTCCCTTCGTGGCGGCGCACCAACTCAATGGCTTCGGCCCCGCTCGACGCACAGATTACGGTGAACCCAAGTCGCTCCAACATCAGCCGGTCGGCCGCGAGCACGGCCGCCTCGTCCTCGACCAGCAGGACCGTCTCCAGTCCCGAGATTACCGGCGAGGTGACGGCAACCGTCGGCGTCTTCGCCGTAACGGCGCGCGGCAAGACGATCGAGAACAAGGCACCCTGTTCGGGGGCCGAGTCCACCGTGATCCAGCCGCCGTTCTGCTGCACGATACCGTACACCGTGGACAAGCCGAGCCCCGTCCCCTCGCCGGCCGCCTTCGTGGTGTAGAACGGCTCGAACACGTGCTCACGCGTATCGGCGTCCATGCCGTGCCCGGTGTCCTGCACATCAATGCGCACAAACTCGCCCGCCCGATGTCCGGGCGGCGGTACGGCGATGCTTACGTTCGACGTCGTGATGGTCAACGTCCCGCCACGCGGCATCGCATGGCGCGCATTAACGGAGAGATTGACCATCAGTTGGTCCATCTGCCCCGGATCCATCTCCACGCGCCACAGCGTCGGATCCGGCCGCCAGGCCACTAGCACGTCCTCGCCGACGAGCCGACGCAACAGCTTCAGCATGTTGGCAATCGTCTCGTTGAGATCCAACACCCGCGGCGCGATGACCTGCTTCCGGGCGAACGTCAGAAGCTGTGCCGTCAGATCGGCCGATCGCCGCGTGGCATCCGCGACTTCGAGGAGGTGCTCGTGCACCCCGTGCCCTGGTTCCAACTCCCACTGCGCCAATTGCGTGCGCGCCATGATCACGCCCAGCATGTTGTTGAAGTCGTGAGCGATCCCGCCGGCCAGTCGCCCCACCGACTCCATCTTCTGCGCCTGACGCAGTTCCTCCTCCAGGGCCTTCTGGGCAGTGATGTCCTCCGTAATGCCGAGAAACGCGAGGATCTCCCCCGACGCACCGCGCACGGGTGATAGGACTGCACGCACCCAGTACAACGAGCCGTCCTTCTTCTTGTTGTGCAATTGCCCGCGCCAGACACCACCGGCCACGATGGTTTTCCAGAGTTTGTCGTACTCATCGACCGACGTGTCTCCCGACTTGAGAAACCGGGGATTACGCCCCACCACCTCGGCCGGCGAGTAGCCCGTCACCTCCGAGAATCGAGGGTTCGCGTACTCGATTCTCCCCGTGGTGTCGGTAATAAGCACCATCGCCGGGCTCTGCTCCAAGGCGCGGGAGAGCTTGGCGAGCTGCTCTTCCATCTGCTTGCGCTCCGTGATATCCTGCGCCAACCCGTCGAAGAGGACCTCGCCGTCGGGCTTCACGGACGCCATGAACTCCTCGCGGAACCAACGTTCCTTTCCGACGGCGTCCCGAATGCGGTACTCGAGACTGCCCCTGCTTCCGTCGCGGGCCGCCGCGATGACCGAGTTCACGTGCGGCAGATCGTCGGGGTGAATGGAATCATGCCACAGTCGGGGATTCCTCAACAATTCGCCTACCGGGTATCCCAGGTACTCCTCGATGCGGGGCGAATAGAACACGCCGCCCCTCCTCACCGAGTACTGGTAAAGAGCGGCTGGCATGCGCTCCACCAAGCCCTGATAGCGCGCCTGTGACTCGCGCAACGACTCCTCGGCCTGCGCGCGCTCGGTGATGTCGTGGATGATGGAGTAGAGCAGGGTGCGTTCGCCAACGTCAATGGGACTGGCGGACACCTCTACGTCCCGCACCGACCCGTCGGCTCGTCTGTGCGACACATGCAAGATCGTCCCCTGCGAGTGTAGCACCTGGTCCATCCTCTCACGCGCCTCGGCCGTCGTGAGCCCGTTGAGGTCCGTGATCGCCTTCCGTCGCAGTTCCTCAACCGGCCAGCCGTAGAACTTTGACGCCGCCTCGTTTGCGTCAACGATCGACCCGTCCATGGGATCAATGGTCATCATGACGGACCGACTCATCTCGAACAGGCTGCGGAACCGGGACTCGCTCGCCCGCAGGGCCGCCTCCGCGACCTTGCTCTCGGTGATGTCGGTAACCATCGCAATGACGCCGACGATGTTACCAGCGGTGTTGTGCAGTGCGCTCGTCGCCTCGCGCACCCACTCCGAGTGACCGGCGTCGGGAGGCGTCATTTCAAACTCGTTGATTTCCGCGGGGGCTCCCCCCAGAACCCGTTCGACCCGCCCCAACACCCCGCTCTCACGCAGGAACGGAAATACCTCGAGTGGCAGGCGCCCCACCACCGCCGAGGTCGGGACACGCGTCAGCCGCTCCATGTACGGATTCCATACCTGGAATCGCAGGTCCGGACCGTAGACGATGACCCCCATCGGTGCGCTCTTGACGATTTCCGCGTTGAACTGACTCAGCTCCCGCAGCGACTCCTCGGCTTTCAGGCGCTCGGTAATGTCCTGGATCATGCAGAGATGAAGCGGGCGTGTCCTCTCCGCGACGTGTAGCGGAGCAATGGTCATGCCGATCCACACCAACGAACCATCCGGACGTACATACCGCTTGTTCATGCGGAAGCCGGTGATCTCCCCGGCATTCATCCGAGCCATGTTATCAAGATCTTCCTGCACATCATCTGGATGGGTGATCTGCATCCAGTCCATGTTGAGCAGTTCTTCACTGGCTCTGCCCGTAATCTCTGCAAACCGCGGATTCACGTCTTCCAGCTGGCCGGTCAAGGAGTCAATGAGGGCAATGCCCATGGGCGCTTGGGCAAACAGGGTGCGGAGCCGTTCCTCGCTCACCCGCCGCGCCGCATCCGCCGCCCGGTGTTCCACTCGCTCACGCGCCTCTGCCAACTCCCGCTCCACCGCTGGGGCGAGCCGCGCCATGTTGCTCTTCATGAGGTAGTCGTGCGCGCCGTTACGCATCAGTTCGGCCGCCGTCTCTTCGCCGATCAACCCCGACACCACGATGAACGGAATGTCGAGTCTGGACTCACGCAGCAGGGCCAGTGCCGCGGTGGCACCAAAACCCGGCACGGCGAAATCCGACAGCGCGACATCCCACGTCCGCGAGTGAAGCGCGGTACGCATGGCCTCGGCGCTGTCAACACGCTCGTGCGTGACCTCGTATCCTGCCTGCCGCAGCTGCCGAACCATCAGCTCCGCGTCGCTGGCGGAGTCCTCGACGATCAGGACGGAAAGCGGTGTGCCAAGCGTCAACATTGTGATCTCACACCCGCGGTGCCGGTTCGTTGATGACCAGCCAGTACAGGCCGAGCTGCCTGACGACCTCGGCAAACTGGATGAAATCAACGGGCTTGCGGATGTAGCTGTTGGTGCCGAGGTCGTAGCCGGTGGCAAGATCCTGTGTTTCGGTCGAGGAGGTGAGAATCACGACCGGGATGCGGCGGGTTCTGGGGTCGGCGCGGATCCGGCGAAGCACCTCCAGTCCAGCGACGCGCGGCAGCTTGAGGTCGACCAGCACCAGCACCGGCGCGTCGGCGCAGTCACGGCCGCTGTGCGCGCGAGCGCCGAAAGCGGCGACGCGCCACTGACCCATCGCAAACGCGCCCCATCCGAACGTGGCCAGTGCGCCAGCAGCGAGCGCGCAGCCCTGCACCATCCACCGTGGGGCTGTTACGACGGGTCGCTCATGGAGTGGCGTCGGCATCAGCGTCCAGTCGCGCAAGGATAGTCGCTGCGGCGGCGCAACGAACTAATGTGAGACAGCTCTCGTGATGCGAGAACAACCTCGGGCGGCGAAGACCCGTCTAAGCAACACCACAGCACGTGACGCAGCGGGCAGTCTCCGTCACCATACCGTGCGTGTCCATGCTCCGCTTCCCGCGAGCAGCTTACTGTTACACTATGTCACCCTACACCGCCTTCGGCAAGAGTGGGGCGGGATGCCGGAGTGACAGTAGATCCCGCGTGGGCGTATAGGGCAATCCGCGAATCGTCGTCGCGGCCATGCGACCCTGCCGCTCACGCAGCGCAGGAGACGGTGAAGACCGCGATGGGCGACAGGAAGTCAAAGGCCGCCCTCGGAGGCGGCCTTCCCATTCACCTTCCTTCGTCGGCTTCGGATTCCAAACTGGAATTCCAGTTCTGGAATCCGGAATCCGGTGCGTGGTTACGCCAGCACCTTCTTCAGCACCTCCGTCGCCCGTTGCATCTCCTCCATCGTCCCGATCGAGATGCGCAGGTGCGTCGTCAGCGGCGGGAACGGCCGGCCAACGGCGATGCCGTCCTTGCGGCACGCGTCGCGCACGGGGCGCATGTCGCGGCGCAGGTCGATCATCAGGAAGTTCGTGTCGCTCGCGCCCACCTCGAAGCCGGCCTTCTCGAAGAACGCGCGCGTGAATGCCTTTGCGTCGCGGTTCCGGCGCTGCTCGAGAGCAATGTGCACGAGGTCGCCGATGCTTGCGGTGGCCGCGGCGGCCGCCAGCACGTTGACGCCGGCGCCAAGTCGCCAGCCCGCCATGCGCCGTGCGGTGTCGCGGTGCACGATCGCGTAGCCCGCCCGCAGGCCGGCCATGCCGAACACCTTCGAGAACGTGCGCGACACGATGACATTCGGATCGGCCAACGCCATCGGGATCGCTGTCTTGTACGAGGGCTCATCCACGTACTCGTGGTAGGCCTCGTCAATCAGGATGAACGTGGCCGGCGAGTTGCGGCGAACGTGCGTCACGAACTCGCGCACCGCGGCGTCACCGTGCACGGTGGCCGTCGGGTTGTTGGGATTGCAGAAGAAGATCAGCCCCGCCCCGCCGGCCTTGTCGCCCATCGCACCGAGGTCGAGCCGCAGCTTGGCGTCCACGGGTACCGTGACGACCGGCCGTCCCATGGTGTACGCGAAGTTCGCCGGCAACTCAAATGTTGGCCCGGCCGTGACGAGGTGCTGCGCCGTGTTCACGAAGGCCTCGACGCACATCCGCAGGATCTCGCTCGACCCGCATCCGAGCACCACGTTCTCCTCGGCAACGCCATGCTCCTTCGCGATCGCCACGATGAGTGCACGTTCCGGATCATCGGGATAGCGATTGGCCTCGCCGAACATCGCGCGGATGGCATCGAACGCCTTCGGTCCCGGACCGTTCGGATTCTCGTTGCTGTCGAGCCGGATCAGGCTCGGCGGCATCGCCGGACTCGCAAGCCACGCGGCGAGCCGTGCTTCGTGTCCGCGCCCGCCGAACAGCGGCGGCGAGAGCAGCCCCGCGCTTCCGAGGCCAAGGGTGGACACAAAATGTCGGCGGGAAACGGTCATCGGGGGCTCCAGTGGTGACGGTCACAAGCTAGTGCGCGGCGCCCGTTCCTGCGAGCGCCGCGCCGTTCGCCAGCCCGTCCCGGCCAGAGGAAGGAACCTGAGATCGGATGAGATGACGTGAAGGTCCCAACGTCGACAATGACTGCGGGAGTAAGCTGCGGGCAAGGTAGGCGGCCGCGCCGAGCGTGAGCGGTGCCCGAGAAGCGAATGGTCCGGCACTGGCCGCAGCCATTCAGGGGAAGGCATCCTCCTTCACTCAAGAGCGCTCGCCGTTAACAACCTGCTGGCGAAACCACGCGATGTTCGAGGCCCGGCCTGCATAGCTGGGTAGCGACGAGGCCAAATGGTATCACCAGTCGGCGTCATTCGGGGATCTGAGGATCTTGTGCGAGAGATGTGCACGCAGGAGTTCCTGCAATCCTTTTCTTCCGCCGATCAATATCGCGCGCTTCAACTGCACAGGTCGTATACCGAGAAGGCGTCGAATCGCGCCGCGCTCTACTCGGGTGAGCGGAGATCCGTTAGCTCCGCGAAGGTTCGCTTCGCCTGGTAGCCAGTCTAGAAGGCGTGAGAGTGCCGTGCAGAGTTGAGCGAGCGCCACAAGTTCCTTCGTGTGCAGACCCGTTTTGGCGTGAAGGCGACGCCCTAGAGTCCACCGCGACACTCCGTGTGTGTAGGCGACGCGGCTGACATTGAGGTCGCGCGGTTCATGCTCCAGTAGTGTACACACAACCCGCGCGATATCCGGGCGAAGGTGCTCGGTAGCGAGAAAGCTCGCGTCTTGTTGCCCGGCATGGACCGCGAGGGCGCTGGAACGCAATTGAGAGCCCAAATCGGGCCGGCGGAGCGCGCTCACGCGCGTTTGGCGCAGAATGGGCGTGCCGGCCAGTGCCCCCCCCGCGAGGCCGCTCGGCGCGTCCGAATAGGTCGCGCGCGAGGTCCGGTCACGGCATAGTCCAAGACTGCGACCAATGTGCCAAGTGCGGTCGTGTGCAAACGTACAATCCTCCCGCGATGGCGGATCGAACCCGGCGCGCCCGTCGGAAAATATGATCCTATCACGCCATGTTACGGGTGTCAACGCGACGCTTTGGTCGCCGCGGCTCGTGATCATGCGACGCATCCGGTCGTCGAGTTCGCACAGGGCCGCCGTGAGTCGTTGCCGATGCGAGGCCACGAATGACGTCTAGCCACTGTAATACCGCCCGAGTTGCAAGTCGTGAAGCCGCTAATCGCACGCGTTGAGCATTGTGATTCAGGATCTGAACTCATCCGCCCTCGTGCGCGTCACTCGGCGAGTGCGGGAGGCCGTGACTGAAATCAGCACCCGGCAGCTACGGCTGGCGCGCGGTGTTGCGCGTTGTCAGCCGTCCGGTTCAGTCCTTCCGCGGCAGTCAAAAAACGTGTTGACCGCAGTCGCGGAGCGGCCTACTCCTCGCCTGCAACAAACCGGTCGCTCAGTGCCCCAGATTGGTCATTGCGCTCCCGGTCAGAACTCGCAGTTTGCCAGCGAGTGACCGAGTTAATCGCAAGGCGGTCGATCAACGGCAGAGGG
Organism: Gemmatimonadota bacterium; assembly: GCA_023249305.1. GTDB lineage: Bacteria > Gemmatimonadota > Gemmatimonadetes > Gemmatimonadales > Gemmatimonadaceae > PNKL01. Next base: position 20,330 of record JAHFCU010000032.1, on the reverse strand, counting down.
TCAAGTCACCTAGAGTTTGGAGGAGCGATGTCCATGCCACGCCACATTCTCCTGAAGGCCGCTGTTGTTGCCACGATGGGAACGCTTGCTCTCCTCTCCAACACGGCGACGGCCGACGCCGCGGTGCAATGCGGTATGATATGTGTTGACGAATGTCCTGTGTTCCTTCCGGACATCTGCTCGCCGTGCCTCAGATCCACCGTGTGCTACGGCGCACCTTTCGGCGTTTGCGGCGGCGAGAGGTTCGTGCTTGACTGCGACTGGGATCAGTAGGCAGCAAGCTTCGTTCCACTTCAGCGACATCCTCGTGCGCGCCTTCAAGCAGTGTGCAGTGAGAGATTGGCGCAATTTGGCGTTGCGGCTCAAGAGATATGACGAATCTCGTTGAACGGATTAGCTCCGCCGCTCTCGGCATCGCGGCGCTGGCGATTGCTGGGGTCTTCGTGCATCGTGAGTTCTTCGGCACCCCCTCGCGCGAGATCCTGCGGCATGAGAGCGGCAGGGTCGCCGAGTGGCGAGAAACGCTGGCGGCCGGGCGAGTGATCGGTGATCCGGAAGCGCCGCTTAAGCTCATCGAGTTCGCGGACTTGGAATGTCCGTTCTGCCGTCAGTTCTACCTCACTACCAGGAGTATTCTGGCGAGGTATCCACAGAACGTGGCGGTAGTACTCGTGTATACTCCTGTAGCCGGCCACCGATTCGCTGAAGCGGCCGCGCGCGCGGCTGAGTGTGCGCAGTTTCAGGGTCGCTTTGAGTCATTTGTAGATCGCGTGTTCGAACGTCAGGACTCAATCGGATTGAAGTCCTGGGTGTCGTTCGGACGCGATGCCGGAATCTCGGATACGCTCCGTTTCTCTCGGTGCGTTGCTGCAAACCAGACGACGACAGTAATGACTCAAGGAGCTGCGCTTGCGAAGAAACTGAGGATCGATGGCACGCCGACAATACTGCTCAACGATTGGCGGTTCGGGTCGCCACCGAGTAGATCAGAGCTCGAAGCCGCGATCGATTCGCTACTGAAGCGCAAGGGAAGCGATCGGGACGAATAGGCCTTGTGCCTTCCAGGACCCAAGCGACTTGCGCGTGGGAACGGGGCGCTGGTACCCTCGTAGGTGGTCCCCGGCTGTGAACCCGCACCCGAGGGAAAAAGGATGAGGTCCCCTTGGACACCCGTGGCGGCCGTAGCCTTCATTGCGACGGCGAGCAGCGTCGGCACGCAGCAGGTGCGCGGTGTAGTGTCCGACGCCTCCGGCGCGCCGCTCCCCGGTGTCCTGATGCAGTTGCTGGACAGCGCGTCGCGCGTTGTGGCGCAGGGGCTGAGCGGCGACCGTGGCGCGTATCGCCTGCGCGCGCCGGTGCAGGGCGCGTACGTCGTACGCTCCCTTCGCATCGGTTTCCGACCGACCGCATCGGAGACGCTCACACTCGGCACCGAGCGCGAACTGACGCACGACGTGGCGCTCGCGAGCATCGCGCTGCACCTCGACACGGTGCGCGTCAGCGGCCGCGCGTCGTGCCGCATCGCCCGCGACTCCGCGCTGCAGAGCTTCCGCGTGCTGGAACAGGCACGAAGCGCGATCATCGCGGCAGGCTTGCTGGAGCAGGCAGCGCGGTGGGAGATCACGCGTGTGCTATTCGAGCAGACGGCCAACTTGGCGTCCGCACGCCCACCGCTGCGGCGAACGGAATGGCGCTCCGGCGCGGTGACGGAACCGTGGAAGACGGTGCCGTCCGACAGTCTGCACGCCAACGGCTACATCGGCCGCGACGCGGACTCCATTGTGTATCGCGCGCCGGGGTTGGATGCCTTGAGCAGCGAGGATTTTCTCGGCGACCACTGCTTCCGCTTGGCGGCATCGGCGAACCCGGCGGAGATCGGCATCGCCTTCGAACCCTCGCCGGCGCGCCGCAAGCTGCCGGAGCTCAACGGCACGCTCTGGCTCGACCGCAGCACGGCGCAACTTCGGCGACTCACGTTTCGCTACGTGAACGCGCCTCTGGCCGAGCAGGCACGCGGCGCGGAGGGCGAGCTGCGGTTCGCGCGCGTGGCCGACGGCGCGTGGGTGATCTCACGGTGGGCCATCCGCATGCCAATGCTCGAGCTGCAGCATCGCGAGGAGCTGCCAGTGCGGCGCGCACCTCGTGCGGAACGGGAGGTCGCCGTCGCCGGGTATCGTGAGGTGGGCGGTGAGCTGATAAGCGTGCGCAGCGGCGCCGACACTGTATGGCGCCATGCGCCAGTAATGATCGCGGGTCGCGTGGCCGATTCCACCGGCCGCGCCGTGCCAGGCGCACGCATCGTGGTGGATGCGGCGCGGCGGGACGTCGTCGCGGACACCGACGGCCGGTTCGAGATCGGTGGCGTGCCGTCGGGAGACATCGCGCTAGAAGTGCATTCGGCAGCGCTCGACTCACTGGGCACCTTCGTGCGCATGCCAGCGACCGTTTTCGACACGACGAGCGACCTCGACGTGCGACTGCCGACGCCGGCGTCGGTCTTACGCGCGATGTGCGGATCAGCCTTCGCGACGGGCAGCGCAACGGGCGGAAGCGGCATCGCGCTCGTATCGCTCCAGGCGCAGGACGCTGTTGTCAATCTGTCTCGAGCCAAGGCGACCATCGAGTGGCTGTCCGCTGACGGGACGCCACACTGGGTGAATGCGCGCCCCGACCGCGAGGGCGTCGCGCACTTCTGCGGCGTGCCGGTGCGTCAGACGCTGATTCTGTCCGTGTCGGCCGACTCCTTCGCCGCGCCGACTGCGCAACTGCGCATTCCCGACGACCGGCGCGTAGTCCGCGCCCAGATGGTGCTTGATCCCGCGGTCGCCGTCGGTGCGATTTTCGCGGGCGCGGTGGTGCGCGACTCCAGCGACGTGCCGATTCCGGTGGTGGAGATCGTCTTCCCCGAGCTGGCGAAGAGTCAGCTGACGAGCGAACGCGGGCTGTTCCGCCTGAGGGACATTCCCGCCGGCACGCACCGTCTCCTCGTTCGCAAGATGGGGTACGGGCCGGTGGACACGGCGATCGTTATTCGTGCGGGTGAAACGATCCAGCGTCGAATCGTCCTCGCGCGCATCACAACGCTCCAGCAGGTCGTGGTGACGGTCTCAACCACAGAACCACGCATGCGGGATTTCGAGGAGAATCGCCGCATTGGGCTTGGGCATTTCCTGACGAGAGCAGATCTCGCGAAAATCGAGGGCGCCTCGCTGGAACAGGCGCTTGCGCAAGTTCCAGGATTGCACCTCGTACATCCTACGGGCTCGTCCTACCCCGGCGCATATGTTGCTAGGGCGAGGGGCCGGAACTCGCTTGGATGCACACCCGTCTGGCTCGAGGGATACAAGCCCGACTGTGGGTGCTTTGCACAAGTGTATCTAGACGACGTCCCGCTATTCACGGGAAGAGAAAACGGCGAGGTGCCTGACATCAACCGCTTCAGCCCCGGCCAACTCGAGGCGGTCGAGTACTACGCGAGCGCGGCGCAGACGCCGGGGAAGTACAACGGGCTGAACTCCACCTGTGGTGTGCTGGTGCTCCATACAAGACGGCCGCGCTAGCGGTCCGTGCGTCGGCCCTCGCGCTACACCAGCGCCTTCACCAGCGCGCGCCCCGCTACCTCCACGTCCGCGGCCGACGCGTCGAGGTGCGTGACCACGCGCACGCGTGTAGCGTGCCACTGCGAGATGAGCACACCCAGCTCCTTTGCACGCGCCGTCGCGGTGGCCGCGTCAATGCGCGCGGGCAGGTCAATCATCACGATGTTCGTGTCGGGGGGCACGACCTGCACATCAGCAACGCCGTCGGCGACGATCGCCGCCAAGCGCTTGGCGTTGGCGTGGTCCTCGTGCAACCGGCCGAGATGGTGCTCGAGACCGTGCAGCGCACCCGCGGCCACAATGCCGCTCTGGCGCATCCCGCCGCCCAGCCGCTTGCGGGCGACAAACGCCTCCTCCATGTGCGCGGCAGTTCCCGTGATGCAGGCGCCGAGCGGCGCGCCGAGTCCCTTGGAGAACGAGACCATCACGGTGTCGGCGCACGCCGCGAAATCGGAGAGCGGGGTGCCCGTCGCGACGTGCGCATTCCACAGCCGCGCGCCATCGAGGTGGATTGGCAGCTTGAGCGTCGTCCGCGCGAACTCGGCCATGGCGCGCAGGTCGCCAATGGGGGTCACCATGCCGCCCGCGCCATTGTGCGTGTTCTCGAAGCAGACCACGCTCGCCTTCGGGGCGTGCTTGCTCGGCGGACGCACGGCCGCCTGCAGCGTCGCGAGCGTCATCACTGGTGCGCCGCGCACCATGCGCGCCTGAAGCCCGCGCAGTCCGGCGAGCCCCGCAATCTCCCAGTTGACGATGTGCGAGTCGTCGTGCGCGTACGCTTCGGTGCCGTGCCTGCCGTGCACCCAGAGCCCGCACGCATTGCCCATCGTTCCCGTCGGCACGAACAGCGCGCGCTCCTTGCCCAGCATCGCCGCCACGCGCTCCTGCAGCGCGAGCACAGTCGGGTCGCCGTCGAGCACGTCGTCGCCCACTTCGGCCTCGGCCATCGCCCGGCGCATCGCCGGCGTGGGCCTGGTTACGGTGTCGCTGCGCAGGTCAATCATTATCCCTCCATGGCTTCGCGTCCGTGCAGTCGCCGGCGGCGCAGCGCATACACGTGCGCCACTTCGCCGCCGACGACGAAAAGCAGCGCCGCGTAGTACACCCAGAACACGACGATCACGAGCGCGCCCAGCGTGCCGGTGTACAGCGAGGCCGGGTTGAAGTGCTTCACCACCATCACGAACGCGTTGCGCGCGATTTCGAAGAGCACGCCGGTGGTCAGAGACGCAACGAAGGCCTGCCGCCACGGCACGTGCCCCGCCGGCAGGAACTTGTACAGGCTGAAGAAGATCACGACGACGACGACGAAGGCGAGCACGCGACCCAGGACGTACTCGAGCGTGCCCATCATCGTCGCGTCCATCCCCATCTCGCGCAGGATGGTCGTGCCGCGATCGCCCATGATCGCGAGATACGCCGACAGGGCGAGGTAGGCCGCGAAGAGCGCCGACGAGAGCACGGTGTACCAGACATCGTACAGCTTGCCGACGACGATGCCACGTCCCTGCCCGAGGGAGAAGACGCGCTGCAGCACGCTGCGCAGGGTGCCGAAGAGGCGCGTGGAAAACCAGACGAAGGCCGCGGCCGATACCAAGCCCACTTGGCCGCGCGTGCGCACCACGTCGCGCAGGATTGGATCGAGGTAGCTCCGGCCGTTGTCGGTGCCGACGGGCAGCAGGCGGCCGAGAAACTCGACGACGTCGCGCATCGAGTCGGCCTGCGGCTTGTTGAGTACGTAGCCGATGCCGGCGATCAGCAGCAAGAAAAACGGCACGCCGGCGAGGAGGATGTTGTAGGCCACCCCGCCGGCGAGAAAGAACAGGTCGTCTTCTCCGCCCTTCTTCCAGATGCGACGGGCGTAGTCGACGAACGCGTCACGGAGGCGCGCCGCCCCCCATGGCGGCGACGCGCTCATCCGCGGGACACTCGGTGCATCAGTTCTGGACGATGATGAGGAACTTCGACGCCGCCCAGAACTGCTCGGCGTTCGTGATCTTGATCGCGCCCTTGAAGCCGCCCTTCGCGGGCTGCTCGGTGGCGCCAAGATCCTGCCGCGAAATCACTTTGTAGCTCTTGTCCGGGTTCGGCAGCGCGATGGACGCCACCTTCGTCTTGTCGATCGACGTGAAGTCCGACGGGTTGAGCGTTGTCGCCGGAATGTCCGTCGCTGCGATGCCCAGGATACCGCCCTTCTTCACGATGATCCCCTTCTGGCGCAGCTCCGCCTTGGTGCCGATGACGTAGTAGACCGTGTTGCGCTCAACCGTCAGCGCCTCCTTCTCGCCCGTCAGCTGCGTCTTTTCCGTGGTCAGCTGGGCCTTCTCGGTCTTCAGCACGACATTCTCGCCCGTCAGCGCGGTGACCTGCGACGTGAGCGATGCGATCTCAGCCTTCTGGTTCTCAATGATGGACTTGAAGGCGGTGATCGTCGAATCGTACTGCGCGAGCTGCTTCTTGAGCGCGTCAGTTTCGCCCGACAGGGCGGCCACACGCTGGCGGCTGGCGGCGAGGCGCGACTCCGCCTCGTTGACGCGATCGGTCAGCGTCTTGACGCGCGCGAGGATCTGCGCGCGCTGGTCGGCCGGCGACGGACTCGTCAGCTCTCCCGCCGCGCCCACCACGGGCTTGCCCGCCTTGGCGTCCTTCACCTTGGCGAGCTCGGTGTTGACGTCGGCGATGAACTGCGACGTGGCCATCACATCCTTGAGCAGCGAGTCCTTCTCCGCCGAAATGAGCTTCACCTGCTCGAGCTGCTTCTCCAATTCACCCTTCGACACACAGGCCGTGAGGGCGAGCACCGCGGCGGCGGCAATCAGGAATGTCTTGCGCATGTCGTCTCCATGAGAATGAGGCGGCTCCCGCCCCAGCGGGATCCGCGGCACTACGGGAACTATTCGCCGGCTTCGGCGTCGTCGGGGGCCGCCTGCACCGCCGGACCGGCGTGCGACGGCACGGGCCGCCGCTGTTCAGGTGCTTTGATATACCGCTGGACGTGCGGCATGGTGCCGCCGACGGCCAACTGGGTGAACAGGAACTCGAACTTCGCGTCGTACGCGCGGGCCAGAGCGGCCTGCGTTTCGGCCGGAAGCGCCCAGAGCTGCTTCTTGAACGGCCCCAGCGCTTTCTTGCGCGACTTGTAGAAGAATTGCTCGTCGGTGTCACTCGGCTTCCGCTCGTCCTTGGCGTTCACGCGCAGCCACTCGTAGACCTCCGCGCGCAGCGCCGCCGGCAGGAGGTCATACAGCATCGTCTGGAAGCCCGTGGCGAGGTGAATCTCCGCCGTCTCCGTGCGCGGGAAGTTGTTGAACAGCGCATCGGGCAGCGTGGACGCGCCGTGCTGCACGGCTCCCGAGAGCCCGTAGTCCGCGCGGGCCACCTTCCCCAGGTCCTCGAGCGTCTTGAAGTCGAGTTTCACATCGGCGATTGAGCCGTCGGCGTTCACCACGCCGCCGTGCGACGTCCCCGACTGCACCGAGATCTTGGAGAGCCCCACCATGCCCGGCGCCTGGCGCTGGAGCGTCGTCTGATAGCCGTCCATGAAGGCGCGCAGCTCGGGCACCGTCGAGTTGCTCGTCCCGACCTCGCCAATCTCACCGCCGAGCGAGATGGTCACGCCTTTCGGTTCGAGCCCGCGTACGAACCGCGTCAGCTCGACGCCAATCTCGTAGTTCAGCCGCTGCTGCTCCGCGAGCGTCGGCTTGGACAGATCAACGAGCGTTGAGGTGTCGAGGTCGATGTTGTAGAAGCCCGCCGCGATCGCCTCAGTGGCCAGCGCCTTGACGGCCGCCACTTCGGCGAGTGGATCGGCCGCGAACTTCTTGGCGTTCACCTGAAAATGGTCGCCCTGGATGAAGACCGGCGCGCGGTACCCTTCGCGCAGCGCGGCGGCGATCATCACGGCCACGTACTCCGTGGGCCGCTGGTCGGTGTATGCGATCTCGCTGCGGGCGATCTCGAGCAGGAAGGCGCCGGCATTGAGCTTGACGGCCGTGCGGAAGATCGCGCGCGCCGTGTCGTACGACATGCCGCGCACGTTGATGGCCGGCACGGTGAAGCCGGCGATCTCGCCGCGGCCGCGCGCCATGTACAGCTCGTGAATGGACGCCGAGCGCACGCCCACCGCTTCGCCGAGCTCGAGGATCGCCCAGCGCGCCCAGTCCTTTTCGTCCGCGCTGCCGAACACGGCGAGGCGCACGAGTTCGTCCATGCGTGAGGACGCGAGCGCGGCCGGATCCTTCAATACCAAACGGTTGTTCTCGACCGCGGCCGCGGCGCCGAGTAGTCGTTGCAGAGTGTCTATCGTATGCGACATGTGGGGAATTCGGGGTGAGATACGGCGCGCGCTGAGCCCCGGTCAGGACCCGTCGCGCCAGCCTAGTAATTTGCTCGTCTGAGGCGCGGGGGGCAACAACGAACTCGGCTCAGCCGACGCGCAACCGTCGGGGCGAAATCACGGCCGCCCGCGCCCCCTCAACCCCGTTGGCGTGCGCGTGGTCCGGATGCCCCAACTCCCGGTTGGCCAGCCGCTTGCCCAGCTCGACGCCCGGCTGGTCGAGCGGGTTCACCCGATAGAGCGCGCCGGCCAGTGTAGTTGCCTGCATGAGCCACATCATCAGGCCGCCGACGTGCCACGCGTCCGACTCCCCCACCGTCATCGTCATCGACGGCCGCCCGGCCCGTGCCAACGCGCTCGCCGTCGAGCGGCACTCAACGTCCAGCAGCTCGCCGAGCGTGTGCCCGCCGAGGTAGGCGAGCGCCTTCTCGCCCTGCTCGAGGCGCGGAATCTCGATGTCGTGTGCCGCACCTTCGACGCGCAAGAACGTCACCGTTTTGTCGGCGGGCCCTTCCATGAAGAGCTGCACCTGGCTGTGCTGGTCCGTCGCGCCGACGCTTGCGATGGGAGTCGGGCCTACGTGCAGTCCGTCCGCATCTTCCTTTCCCAGCGATTCGGCCCACAGTTGCACGAACCACGGTGCGAGATCACGCAGGGCATCGCTGTAGGGCATCATCACGTGCTGGCCCTGCCCCGCCTGCGCGTGCGCACGCCACTGAAGCGTCGCGAAAAGCCCTGCGGCGTTCTGCTCGAGTTCAGCACTCATCGTCGCATCGCGCATTACGCAAGCGCCGGCGCAGAGCGCCTCGATGTCCATGCCGCACAGCGCGGCCGCGAGCGTGCCGACCGGCGAGAGGACGCTGAACCGACCGCCGACATTTGGCGGCACGTCGAACGCCGGAACGCCGTCGCGCGCGGCGATGGCGCGCAATGCACCCTTGGAAGGATCCGTCACGAAAGCGAAGTGGCTCGCGAGCTCGAGCTCCGCGCGCACCAAGCGGTCGCGCACGACGAGATACTGCGCCAGCGTCTCGATGGTGCCGCCGGACTTCGAGATCACGACGAACAGCGTGCGAGGCAGCGACACGATCGAGAGCACGCCGCCGATGGTGCGCGGATCCACGTTGTCGAGCACGTGCAGTCGCGGCAGCCCGCCACGCTCCGCGGCGGTGCGCGCGTTCCATGCGGCGGGAAGGAGCGCCGTACGCAGCGCGATCGCGCCAAGCGACGATCCGCCGATGCCGAGCACGACGATGTCGTCGTAGCGTCCCTTCACCGACTCGGCGAAGGCCGATACCCGCTTGCGCTCCGACGCCTGTTGTTCGAGTTCGCGGTAGCCGTAGACGCCGGTGGCCGCGATGCCCGCCACTGTCGCGTGCGCCGCACGGAATCGCTCGGCGAGCGCCGGCCAGTCATCATCACGCACGCCGGCAGGTACCGCCGGCTCCGTCATCGAGGTTACATCGAGCGTGAACGCCATCAGCACTCCACCACAAGGCCGTCGAAGGCCGGCTGAATGTCCGGGGGAAGCTCCGCCGCGAGCGTGGCATGCAGGTTGTCGTGCGTCAGGTGCGTCAGCCACGTCTGCCGCGCACCCACGCGGCGTGCGACCGCCACCGCCTCGCCGAGGCTCAAGTGCGTCGGATGCGGCGTGCGGAAGAGCGCGTTGATCACCAGCACGTCGGCCCCCTGCATCAGCGCGAACGCGGCGTCGGGAATCGTCTTGGCATCGGTGACATACGCGAGCGCACCGATGCGATAGCCGAAGACGCGCCATCGGCCGTGCGGCACCTCAATGGGCGTCACGTCGGCGTCGCCGATGCGCGCGGTCACGCCCGGTTCGAGCGCCGTCGCTGTTCCCTCGGGCTTGTATGTGCCCGGCATCGGGCGCACGGCATCATCGAAGATGTACGGGAACTTGGTGCGGAGCGTCCGCAGCGTTTCGGCCGGGCCGTAGATGGGCATCGCCCCTTCGCGGCGCACGGAGATCGCGCGAATGTCGTCGAGACCGTGCGTGTGGTCGGCATGGTCGTGCGTGAAGAGCACGGCGTCGACGTCGGCGATGCCCGTCGCGATGAGCTGCAGCCGCAACTCCGGCGGCGTGTCAATGAGTAGACGCGTGTGCCCCACCTGAACGACGGCGCCGACGCGCGTGCGCTTGTCACGCGGGTCCCCGGACCGGCAGACGGTGCACGCGCACCCCACAACGGGAACGCCGAAGCTCGTGCCGGTACCGAGGAAGGTCAGCTTCACACCGTCTCCACCTTGAGCGTGTTGGTCGTGCCCGGCACGTCGAAGGGTACGCCAGCCGTCATCACCACGCGGTCGCCGGGTTTCGCGACGCCCATGTCCAAGCAAATCCCACGCGCCTTCCACGACATCTGCTCGTAGGTGTCGGCGTGCGGCACGAGCACCGGCGTAACGCCCCAGACGAGCGCGAGCTGGCGGTACGTGCGCGACTGATCGGTGAAGGCGATGATCGGCACGCCCGGGCGCCGCGCCGCGACGATGCGCGCCGCGAAACCCGACTTCGTGAAGACCGCCACCGCCACGGCGCCCACCATGCGCACCGCGGTGACGGTCGCGCCGGCGATCGTCTCCTCGACGCTCGCCTGGCCAGGCTCTACACGATCCGCGCCGACACCGCGCGTCACGGGTTGGCGCTCGGCTTCGAGCGCGATGCGCACCATGGCCTCGACGGCGAGCATCGGATACGCTCCGCTTGCCGTCTCCGCAGACAACATGACTGCGTCCGTTCCGTCGAAGATGGCGTTGGCCACATCGCTCGCCTCGGCGCGCGTAGGACGCGGGTTCGTGATCATGGACTCGAGCATCTGCGTCGCGGTGATCACGGGACGGCCGTACCGGTTGGCGAGTGCGATGATGCGCTTCTGCGCGATCGGCACTTCCTCGAATGGCAGCTCCACGCCGAGGTCGCCGCGCGCCACCATCACGGCATCCGACACCTTGAGGATCTCCTCGATGTCGATGAGCGCCGAGTCCTTCTCGATCTTCGACACGAGCAGCATGCCCTTGGGCACGAGCGCGCGCAGCGTCGCGAGGTCCGACGGCTGGCGTACGAAGGATAGCGCCAAGTAATCGAGGTCGTGTTCGGCGGCGAATGCGATGTCGGCGCGGTCCTTCTCGGTGAGCGGCGGCGCCGACACCTTCACGCCTGGGAGGTTCATCCCCTTGTGCGACTTGAGCGGGCCGCCATAGACCACGCGGCAGCGAACGAACGCGCCGTCAATCGCGAGCACGTCAAGCGCGAGAAGGCCGTCGTCGAGCAGAACACGCACGCCGGGCCGCACGTCCTGCGCGAGGGCGTCGTACGTGACGGGGATGTCCGATGGGCGCGCGACGCTCTCGTGTGCGAGCGTCACCTCGGCTCCTTCCTCAAGCTGGATGGCGTGCTCGAGGTCGCCAACGCGAATGCGCGGACCCTGCAGGTCGCCCATGATCGCGACCGGGCGGTTCAACTCGGCAGCGATGCGGCGAAGGTCGGCGATGCGCGCGGCGTGCTGCGCATGCGTGCCGTGGGAAAAGTTGATGCGGGCCACGTCGAGCCCGGCTTCCATCAGTGCGCGCAGCACGCCCGGATCGGAGGAGGAGGGCCCGATGGTGCAAACGACCTTGGTGCGCTTGCGGCTATCCGGCATCGGTGGCGCCCCCTTATCGGCCGGCGGTCACGGGGCGGCCGAGCGCGGCTGCCTTGCGCTCGAGCCCCATGAGCAGCGAGTCGAATGACTTCTGGAAGGAAGAGAGCCCCTCCATGAGGAGCTGATCCGTCACGTCGCGCATCGCGATGCCCGCAGACTCCACGGCCCCCAGCGCCCGTTCGGCGGCCGCGGTGTCGGCGTCGATGCTGCGGCGCACCTCGCCGTGGTCGCGGAACGCCTCGAGCGTCGCCGGCGGCAGCGTGTTCACCGTCTGCGGCCCGATGAGCTCCTCCACGTAGATCACGTCGCGGTACGCGGCGTTCTTGGCGGAAGTGCTCGCCCACAGCGGGCGCTGGACGCGCGCGCCGCGTGCCGCGAGTGCGTTCCAGCGCGGGCCGCTGAACGACGCGATGAAGAGACGATACGCCAGTTGCGCATTGGCGACGGCCGCTTTGCCCCTGAGCGCCGTGGCGGCCTCCGCCGACATCCTCCCCGCCGCCACCATGGCGTCGAGCCGCTTGTCCACTTCGGTGTCCACGCGGCTCACGAAGAACGAAGCCACGCTCGCCACGCCGCCGAGCGGCGCCCCCGCGGCGGCGCGCGCTTCGAGCCCGGCCAGGTACGACTCGATGACACGCGCATGCGCGTCGATGGCGAAGAGCAGCGTCACGTTCACGTTGATGCCGTCGGCGATGAGCTGGCGCAGCGCCGCACACCCCGCCGTGGTCCCGGGCACCTTGATCATCACATTGGGCCGGTTCACGAGCGCCCAGAGATGCCGCGCCTCGCGCACCGTGCCGTCGGTGTCATTGGCCACGTTCGGCGAAACCTCGAGCGACACGTAGCCGTCGAGCCCGCTGCTCGCGTGATAGACGCCGTGGAACAGGTCACACGCCGCGCGTACGTCAGTGGAGGCCAACTCCTCGAAGAGCTGCCACGCCGTGCGTGCGCCGGTCATCGTCGCGACTTGCTCGTCGTACGCCGTCCCCTGCGCCAGCGCCTTCTCGAAGATCGCCGGGTTGGACGTCATGCCGGTGAGCACGTCGTCGCGAATGCGACGCGCAAGCTCGCCGTTGTGCAGCATCGGGCGGTCAATGTAGTCAAGCCAGAGCGACGGGCCGGCGTCGTGCAGGGCCCGGAGGCGCGGTGCGGGCATGGTCAGCGCGAGGGGGATGGGACTTCAAGCGGCAGGTGAACGCCGCCCGCTCAAAATCTACTTCACGGAGCGCGCGGATGAGAGTTCCAGCGGTCCCCACCCCGTGGGGCTGTTCACCTGTGGACCCTCAGCGTTCGCGAGTGAGTCGCGATATCGGCTGCGCCAGTCGCGGCTTCGCACACGCGTGGCCAAATTACCGAAGTTCGCCTCCCGCATCCCTTGCCCCGGCACCCGCGTGACATCCCTGCGCATTCTGGTCACCGACGAGATTGACCGCGACGGCGTGGCGCTCCTGCGTGCCGTGCCCGAGTTCGACGTGGATGAACAGCCCACGCTTCCCGCGACTGAGCTGCTCGCGCGCATTGACCAGTACGATGCGATTGTCGGCCGCAGCGCCACGAAGATCACCGAACCACTGCTGCGGCGCGCACGCCGGCTGAAGGTCGTGGGACGCGCTGGCGTCGGCGTGGACAACATCGCCATGGACATCGCGACCGAGTTGGGCATCGCCGTGATCAATGCGCCCGCCGGAAACACCGTGGCGGTGGCGGAGTTGTTCTTCGGCGGTGTCATCTCCCTTCTGCGCCACCTGACGCGCGCGGACGCCTCCATGCACGCGGGACGCTGGGAGCGTTCCGACCTGCTCGGCGCCGAGCTGCGCGGCAAGTCGCTGGGTATTGTCGGACTCGGCCGCATCGGCGGCGAAGTGGCGCACCGCGCGCACGCGTTCGGCATGGACGTCCATGCGTACGATCCGTACGTGAGCGAAGAGCGATTCACCGCGTTGCGCGTGAAGCGTGCGCAGACTCTCGACGCCCTGCTCGATGCCACGCAGATCCTGACGCTGCACGCGCCGCTGACCGACGAGACAACCGGGATGATCGGCGCGCCGGCGCTCGCTCGCCTTCGCTCCGGCGCCATCGTCGTGAACATGGCACGCGGCGGCATCGTCGACGACGAGGCCCTCCGCGTTTCCCTCGACCGCGGTCACGTGGCTGGTGCCGTGCTCGATGTGTACGAGAAGGAGCCGCTCAGCGGCGACCACCCGTTCCGCGGCTATGACAACGTGGTGCTCACGCCGCACATCGGCGCGTCGTCCGCCGAAGCGCAGCGCAACGTGGCGGTGGATGCGTGCGAGGGAGTGCGCGACGCGCTCCTCAACGGCGACCTCTCACGCTCGCTCAATGGCGCGCTCGCGGGCGAGGATGCGGCCACGCTCGGCCCTGCCCTGCTGCTCGCGCGGCGTGCGGCCAGCGTGGCCCGCGCCCTGCTCGCCGACCGCGGTGCTACCGCGATTGACGCGCTCACCCTCAAGACGGGCGACGACCTGACCGCGAGCGCCGGAGCGCTGCTCGCGGCCGCCGCAGCGGGAATGCTCGAGGGCGTGGTGGAGCACGAGCGCCTCAACCTGATCAACGCGCGGTCGCTGGCCACCGCGCGCGGCGTCGTGCTCGCGCATGGCGAGGGCGGCTTCGCGCCGCATTCGCGGGCCATCGAGGTGCGCCTCGCCGCCGGCGCGCAGACGATGCGCGTGGGCGGCGTTGCGGCGCTCGACTTCACACCGCGGCTCACGCGTATCGCCGACTTTCACGTGGACGTCGCGCCGCGCGGCACGCTGCTCGTGCTGACCAACCACGACGTGCCGGGCGTCATCGGACGCGTGGGCACCGCGCTCGCCGACGCGGGCGTGAACATCGCCGAGTACCATCAGGCGCGCCTCGCCGCTGGCGGCGAGGCGTTGGCCGTCGTCACCATTGATGGCGCGCCGCCCGCACACGTGCGCGAGATGCTCATGGCCCTGCGCGACGTGCGCAGCGCCACCATCGTCCGGTTCGGCGGCGGGGCATGAGCCGCGAACTCCTGCACGATCCATCCGCGCTCGAGGCGTACGCGCGCGACGTGTCGGGCCTGCGCGCCGTCCCCGAGGCGGTCGCCCGTCCCGAGTCAGGCGACGAGGTCGTCGAGCTGATGCGCGAGGCCGCGGCCGAGGGCTGCTGCGTCACGGCCGCTGGCGCGCAAACCAGCACCACCGGCGCGTCGGTCGCCGAGCGCGGATGGCTTCTCTCGACTCGCGCGATGGCGCGCGTTCTCGACATTGATCCCGCTCGCCGCATTGCGCGCGTGGAGCCCGGCGTGCTTATCGGCGACCTGCAGCGCGCCTGTGCGCCCCTCGGGCTTTTCTTCGCGCCCGATCCGACGAGCGAGGAGGAGTGCACGGTGGGCGGCGCCATCGCCTGCAACGCATCGGGGCCGCGCACCTTGCGCTACGGCGCCACGCGGTCGCACGTGCGCGCGCTGACCGCGGTGCTTGCCGATGGCTCGCGCTTCGACGCGCGCCGCACGACGGTCGAGAAGAACACGGTCGGCTACCAGATCGCGCACGATCCGGTGGACTGGTTCGTGGGAAGCGAAGGCACGCTCGGCGTCGTGATTGAGGCCGAGCTCGCACTGCTCCCCGTCCCGCCGCGCGTGCTCGGGCTTGGCGTGCCGTTCCCCGATGAGGCCAGCGCCCTCGCGTTCATCGTCGCAGCACGCGAGACGCCGGCCGTTGCGCCGCGCTGCCTCGAGTACTTCGACGGCGAGTCGTTCGCCATCGCGCGTACCGCGATGGACGATCCGCAGTGGGCGCCGCGCGCCGGAGCGATGGTATACACCGAAGATGCCGGCGACGGCGAACCGCCGCTCGACGATTGGCTCGCGCTCGCCGAGCGCTTCGGGGCAACCGCGGGCGACGTGCGCGCGTTCGACGGCGAACAGGCCCTGCGCGAGGCGCGGCGGCTGCGGCATGCGCTCCCAACCGCCATGCATGAGCGCACCGCGCCGTATCTGGCGCACGGTGGACGTCGCATGAGCACCGACTGGGCCGTGCCCTATCGGCTAACGGCCGCCGCCCTCGCGAAGGCGCGGCTCGTCAACGACGCGCATGAGCTCGCGCCCGTGACGTACGGACACGTTGGCAACGGCCACCCGCACCAGAATTTCATCGCGCGCGACTCCGCCGACGTGCAACGCATCGAGGCGGCCATCGCGGAGACGCTGCGCGAGGTCATCCGTATGGGCGGCACGGTCGCCGCCGAGCACGGCATCGGTAAGATCAAGAGCAAGTGGCTCTCTCTTCAGGTTGGCCCGCAACAGCTCGCGCTGATGCGCGCCCTGAAGCGCGAGTTCGACCCGGAGCATCGCCTCGCGCCGGGGAACATCTTGTGAAGCGCTACGCGTCAGTCGTGCTCGACGCCGACAGCACGCTCGCCGGTATCGAGGGGATTGACTGGCTCGCCGCGCGGCGCGGACCCGAGGTGCAGCGGCAGGTCGAGGCGCTGACCACGCGGGCGATGAACGGCGAACTCGCTCTCGAAGCGGTGTACGGCGAGCGGCTGCACGCAATCGCACCCACGGCTGCCGACGTCGCCGCGCTGGCCGACGCGTACCAAGCAGCGCTCGCGCCCGGCGCCGCCGACGCGATCGCCGCGCTGCGGGCCGCTGGCGTGGTTGTGCACGTGGTGAGCGGCGGGCTACGCCCCGCGCTCCTGCCGATGACGCGCGCGCTGGGCATCACGGATGCGCGCGTGCACGCCGTGGAACCCGTCGCCGACGTCGACGGCCGGCTGACGTCCACTCGGCCGACGCCACTCACTACGCAAGTCGGCAAGCGAGACGTCGTGCGCGCCCTCGCGCTCCCCCGCCCCGTGCTCGCCGTCGGCGACGGCGCCACCGACCTGGCCATGGCTTCCGTCGTGGACGTCTTTGCCGCTTACATTGGATTCGTGCGCCGCGACGCCGTCGTCGCCGGCGCCGCCCTCGTGCTTGATTCGTACGCCGCCCTCGTCGCCCACGTGCTTTCCGCATGACCTCGTCCACCTTCGGCACCTTCTTCCTCCCGGGCCCGACGGAAGTGCGGCCCGAGATTCTCGCGGCCATGCAGCGCCCGATGATCTCGCACCGCAGCGCCGCATTCGAAGCGCTCTACGCGCACTGTGACGAGGGTCTGCGCCGCGCCTTCCGCACCACGCGCCCGGTCTTCATCAGCAGTTCGTCGGCCACGGGGCTCATGGAGGCGGCCATCCGCAACGCGCCCGCCGGCCCGGTTCTTTCGCTCGTGAACGGCGCATTCTCCGCGCGCTTCGCCGACATCGCGCGCGCTTGCGGCCGCACCGTTCACGCGCTTGAAGTGACGTACGGCGAGATCGTGCCGCTCGAAATCGTCGAGCATGAACTACGGAACCAGCGCTTCGCCGCCGTCACGGCCGCGCATTCAGAGACGTCCACGGGCGCAGCGCAGGACGTGCAGGCGATCGCCGAACTCGCGCACGCTAACGGCGCCAACTCGCTCATTGACTCGGTCTCCGGACTCGGCGGCATTCCCGTGGAGACCGATGCGTGGGGCTTCGACTTCGTCCTCACGGGTTCGCAGAAGGCGCTGGCGCTTCCACCGGGACTCGCCTTCTGCTGCGTCAGCGACCGCTATCTCGCCTCGGCCGCCGACGCGCCGGCTCGTGGACGCTACTTCGACATCGCGGAGTTCGCGAAGTACGCGGCCAAGCATCAGACGCCCAATACACCCGCTGTGTCGCTGTTCTACGCGCTCGAGGCGCAGATGGCGTCCATCGGACCCAGCGGCATCGAATGCCGCTGGGCTCGGCACGCCGCGATGGCGTCAGCCGTGCACGCGTGGGTCGAGCACCAGCGGCCGAACGGCCGCCTCGCGGGCATCCTCGCGCCGGCCGGCGCGCGCAGCGCCACCGTCACCGTTGTGAAGACGGCCACGGGCGTGGATGCGCGCGCGATCGTGGACGCCGTGGCGAAACGCGGCTTTACGGTCGGCACAGGATATGGCAAGCTTGCCGCGACGTCGTTCCGCATTGGGCACATGGGCGACCACACCGTCGAAACGGTATCGCGGCTGCTCGACGTGCTCGGCGAAGTGCTCGCGGGCTTCTAGCCACTCGACCGCACTTGGCGTGTTCAGTCGCGGCGCGTCCCACGGTGCGCCGACGCTTCCTACATCTTCGGCGCGCGGTCCATCTCGTCAATCGTCTTGGTGCTCGGCTTGCGCGTCTTCTGCAGGCGCGCGGCGATTACCTCGTTAGCTGTGAGCACGCGAAGGATGTTCCCGCTCGCAACCTCCCGAAGCTCAGCGTCAGTCCATCCGCGGCGCGCAAGCTCCGCCAGCAGCGCCGGGTACTTCGACACGTCCTCGAGTCCCTGAATGTGCTCGCCGCCCGTGCCGTCAAAATCCCCGCCGATGCCCACGTGGTCGGCGCCGATGAGCTTCTTGAGGTGATCGAAGTGATCGGCCACATCCGCGAGCGTGACGACCGGCTCCGGGTTCGCCTGCGCCCACTCGTCCATCGCCGCGCGCACGCGTGCCGTGTCGCCGCCGAAGCTCATCGTCAGCTCCCGCCGCCGTGCATTGCGCGCCAATCGCCAGTCCTGGTTCTTCTGGGAGACGAACTCGCGAACGAACGTCACCATGACGATGCCGCCGTTCTGCTTGACGCGCACGAGGATGGAATCCGGCACGTCGCGCGGGTGATCGGAGAGCGCCCGCGCGGAGGAGTGCGAGAACATCACCGGCGATTCCGTGACGTTCAGCGCATCGCTCATCACGGCCGGCGAGACGTGCGACAGGTCCACGATCATGCCGAGGCGGTTCATCTCGCGCACGACTTCCTTGCCGAAGGTCGTCAGCCCGCCATGCACCAACTTGTCCTGCGCCGCGTCTGCCCAGTCGAGCGTGACGTTGTGCGTCAGCGTCATGTACCGCGCGCCGAGATCGTAGTAGATGCGCAACGCGCCCAGCGAGTTCTCGATGGCGTGTCCTCCCTCGAGTCCGAGGAAGGATGGAAACTTATGGACGGCAATCGCGCGCTTTGCGTCCGCGGCCGTCTTGGCGAAGACCATCTCGGTGCTGTACTTGGCGATCATGCGGCGCGCGATGTCGAACTGTTCCAGCTGAATGCGCGCATACCCCGAGTCCTTCACCTCGCCGGGGATGTAGATGGACCAGAACTGCCCGCCGAGTCCGCCCGCCTTCATGCGGGCGAGGTCCGTGTCGTGGTCCTTCAGGTCGGTGCGCAGGTCGTAGTGGTCCACATCGCGCGGCATCTCCCGGTTCTCGCGAATCTCCCACGGCGCGTCATTGTGGCCGTCAATGACCGGTGTCGTGGCGAGCAGTTTCTTGACGCGCGAGAGGTAGGGGTCGGGCGCTTGGGCAAGGACCGGGACGGCGGCCAGCAGCAGGGCGAAGGCGGCGAGGCGGCGCATGGACAGAAGGGGAAGAGGGACGGAGTGCGGGGGTGAATGTAGGCCCCCGACGGTTCGGACACCAACCGTCGAGGGCATCGTGAATCGCGATCGGGGATCTGGATCCTCAATCAGGATCCTCAAGCCCAATCTGTGCTCCGGAATCCTAGCTCTTCTTCGCGCAGGTGCTGATGCCGAACGGGAGGTACCCCGGGCACCAGCCAACGGCCCCGGTGACGAGCGGCAACACCCCGATCCAACCCCAGACCCAGCCCTTCGTCAGCGCAAGCGCCACCAGCGCGATGCCCAGCACCACGCGCACGGCGCGATCAACGGTTCCTTCATTCACGGTGAACATGCAGACCTCGGATTCGGGAAGGCAGCGCAATATATTGCTGTAGTAGTATATAGTGTTCTATGACGATTTGCCACGCAGCGTCGGGCCCGCTCAGCAGCCTGTCGGCGTCGTCAGCCGTCTGCCGTCTACGCCACCCGTATCGCCCTTCCCGTCCGCGCACCGCGCTCGCCGTGCAAGAACGCCATCGAGCCGTTCACGAACACCGCCGTCACGCCCACCGCGTACTGGAACGGGTTCTCGAACGTTGCCGTGTCGGCCACGGCCGCCGGATCGAACACTACCACATCCGCCGACGCGCCGACGCGAAGCAGTCCGCGTCCGCTCAGATGCAATCGCTCCGCGCTCAGCGCGCTCATCTTGTGGATCGCCGCGCCCAGCGTGAGCACTTTGCGCTCGCGTACGTAGCGCGCGAGCACGCGGGCAAACGAGCCCGCGCCGCGCGGATGGGGATGCCCCGTGCGCGCCGGCCCACTCACGGCGAGTGAGCCGCCGTCGGAGCAGACCATCGCCTGCGGATGCGTCAGGATGCGCTCGAGATTCGCCTCGCTCATTGCGAACCCCACCATGCCGACGCTCCCGCGGTTCGCCTTGAGCAGGGCTACCGCAGTGTCGTAGGGCGCGAGGCCGCGCGTCTTCGCCACGTCGTCGAGCCGCATTCCTTCCGTCACCTTGTCGGCCGCCGCGCCGACACCAGAGATTTGCACGTTGTGCCAGCCGCCGATGAGCGCCGCCTTCTCCTCGGCGTACGCACGGATTCTCGCCGCCGTCGCGCTCTCGTCAATGCGACGCAGGAAGTCCTCGGGCTTGCCGTCGCGCGCCCAGACCGGGAACAGGTTCGAGAGCCCCGTCTGGTACGCGAGATATGGATACCGATCGAACGCCGCATCGATGCCCGCGGCGCGCGTCTCGGCGATGTTCGCGAAGATCGTGTCGAGCTTCCCCCAGTTGCGCGGTCCCTGTGTCTTGAGGTGCGCGATCT